>CAWFBN010000001.1:0-17704 GCA_963813955.1 uncultured Alphaproteobacteria bacterium
ATGTCCACATGATGATCGCCAGACGAAATATCCCCGCGCCCAAAGCGGGGCCGCGTTAGCGTCCCCCAAAAGCCACTTCGAGCGGCCCCAATCATAAAGCCCCCGGCTTTGCCGGGGGATACTACAGGGTTGAAGTAAAGAACGACCAAGTAACGATCCCGGACATCGACCGCGTTGCCCATTACGTCCAGGCGTCGCTCGGCGACAAGCCGCATGACAGGGGGGCCAATTCTCACCTGTTTCGCGTCGATGGAGAGGCACCGGAGATTTGACGACGGGCTGGTGCGGTCGTGGCGGAAGACGCAGCGCGCCGGCGCGCCGATTTAATTGTTACTGATCGGTGTCGGTCGCTCTGAATTACCTTCCTTTCTGCATAACTTGCATAGAAGCTGATTCGGGTTATTGCTCAAAAACAATCTTTGCTTGTACGAATTTGCGTGATGCCGCCGGGGCGGAGGCGAATTTTTTGCCGAGTTGTTGCCGAAACCAAGACCAGCGTCAAGGGTCTTGCCTACAGGATTGGATAAGCTGTATTTTATCGTTTCCCTTGCCGATAGATGCATCGTGCAATCGCGCGCGAGACCGGCACGGCCTTCGCCCGGATCGCAAAGCCGGAGCTTTGAGGCGGATACGCCAAGCACCTCGCCTCTGGAACTGCGCTTTCGAAGATCGTCGATTGTGCCGACATGGCCATCAGCCGCTTCAAGGCGTGGCGCCGGTGCCATCGCCCGCTCGCCCCGATCGAGGCGGCCAAGCCGGAGCGCCTGGGCAGCGTCTCCGAGGCGGACGAGACGTTTTTTCTCAAGTTCTAAGGCCATGGCTATAGCGCGACAAACTGGGTGAGAGCGCGTGTTGCCTCACCGAAGAATGTTCCTGAAGCCCCCTGGCTGTTGCCTCAACCATTTTGCTCCCGGCATTTTCGCTAAAATTTCCGCTGGAGCAAGGGTGACGGCGAGGTGTTGGGCTGCAACCGCCAACATCGTCGGCCATTCATTATCGCGGAGAGCCGTCTTGGCGAGCGGGTCGGGTTTGTCAATGATCGCACCGCGACCGCCTTTGGCGGCGGCCCGAAGGGCCGTCATTGACAAAGCCGGCTCCGTCTCGCCGATAATGGTGGTGGTGCGATGAACGGCCAACCCGGGTCAACTTCCTCTGTCTTGTGGGACGTCGAGCGGCGGAGTTCTGGCGGATCCAAACACCAGATCATGAGCGCGCTCGCTGCGCCAAACTTTCAGCCGACGTTGCAAGGTGCGCAGCAGGCATGCGGGATAGTCGCCAGGATATTCAGCTTGAAGCTTGGCGAGCAATTCGCTGCCCGATCGCCACGGTTCGGCCAAGAACCAGGCTCGCAGTTGCGCCGTGACGGCGACGAGTGGGTCGGGTCGACGTCGTTCGCGTTTTGGTTTCGGCTTGGCTCGATCGGTCGGCCGCGCTTGCCCGTCCTTCCAGGCAATGCGTAAGCCTGACAGGAATTGCTCAATGGGCAAAGGGGCCGTCTCCGAGACATCGGCCAATTCGACGAGGCGACTTTGGCAAGCGCGGATTTCGCGCAAGAGCGCGATCGGGTCGAGACCGCGATATGTCACCTGCAACCGTTCGCGCGCGGTTTCAGGCAGGCGGGCGTCGGCGAGCAGGCGTTGGTGTGGGGTCGTTGGCGCGTCATAACGTTTGCGCACGTGCGCGCCATCGCGCTCTTTGCTCAGCAATTTGAACGAGGGCTGGAAGAAGTTCACGAACAACCGGGACGCGCGATAGAGCTGCGCCAACGCCGCGGCCGCCGTCAGCCCTTCAAACCGTCGATAGCCGACCATCCGGCGAACGATGGCCCCGTTCTTCTGCTCGACGAAGGCTTGGTCGTTCTTTTTATATGGTCGGCATCGCGTGAACACGACGCCGGCCTCTTCGCAATAGGTCTTGATGGTCTCGTTCAGGAAAACCGTGTCGTTGTCCGTGTCGAATCCAAGCAACGCGAAAGGCAGCTGCTTGCGCAATTCGGTCAAGACTTCGCGCAACAAATGTTGCTCGCGCACAAGCAGCGGGGCGCATTCCGTCCAGCCGGTCGCTACATCAGTGAGAACGAAGGTGTAAAGAAACCCGCCGCGCGGAGAGGGTCCGCTATGGGCGACGAGATCGGCTTCGACGAAGCCCGGCTGCGGGTCTTGCCAGTCGGCGAAAGTGCGCACCGCCACGCTGCGTCTGAGCGCGCTTGAGGTCTGTCGACGAGCGACGCCGAGATGGGATTTTTCGCGGACAGGCCGCAGCGCCCTGTCGATGGTCGCGGGGCTCATCGCCAGGAGCTTGGATTTGATTTCCGGCGCCGGCGACAAATGGCCGTGGCGTTCCATCGCCTCGATAAGCAAGGGCAGCAAAGGCTTCAGCCTTTTGCCGCAGACCCGGTCGGACGCCTCCCAGAGCACGATCAAAGCGGAGCGCGCGGGCTCGTCATAAACCCGTCGCAGCGCCCTGCGAGCCGCCGGCCGTTCTTCCTTGCTGGCCCGCAGAAGACGCATCGCGTGCTTTCGGTGATAGCCAGAGACGAGGACGAACTCGTCGAGGAGTCGCGTCTTTCCGGCGCGATCGGCCTTACTATAACGCTGCGCGACAGCCGCCGTCATTTCCCTGCGCGTGGCCATGCTAATCCGCCTCATCGTCTACCCCATGCTCTATCGCTCTCGGGAGCAAATTAGATGAGGCAACGAGGCGCTATTCAGGAGCATTTCGCATGAGGCAATGCGGCTCTCATCTTGATTGTCGCCGCGCAGCCATGGCGACCGGAAGGGCGGCCAAGCGTCGAGAACCGCTCGCCCCGCAACCGCAGGTCAGGCGCCTCCTGTCGGGTCTGTCGCACGGCACCCTCAGGCCGGAACCGGACAGAAAAAATTTTATTCACTGCCGTTTTCGCTGGCTTCGCGTGGCGATACTCCTTAAAGTTGTGTTAAACAACAATTAGACAACCTCTGGTTACCAACGGCAGGCATACACAGTAACGTAAGGGCGAGTATTATGATTGTAAACCGCATTGACTTGGCGATCGGTGCCCAAATTCGTCGCCAGCGTAATACGCTCAGAATGAGTTTATTCGATTTATCGACAATTATTGGCGTGTCAGAATTAGAAGTTGCTCAATTTGAAAATGGAATAAAACGTGTAAGTGCGCTTGGCTTATTTCGTCTTTGCAAGATATTTGGCGTCAAGGTCGGGTATTTTTTCGATGCGTTCGACTTGGATTTTCAGAGTCAGGCGGCAAACGACTCAATAAGATAGCTTAGAAGCAGCGGAGTTTACAGAAGATTTAAAGATTTGGAGGATAGAGTGGGCGTCTATCGGCGGCGTAAATGTACGGTGATCGCGATGTCCATCTGGTCGAAGCCCATTGGACTCCAATAGCCCAACCATTGTTGGGCAGGCGCCGCAAAGAGATGGAAGTCCTGTGCGTAAGGAAGCCCTGCCGCCTGGAACGAGCAAATGGCACAAGATCGAACACCGCCGTTCTCGTTCATCTCGCGCAACTGGAGGGGGGCACCCGCTCGCCGACTACCGCACCATCGTCGAATTCATCGACGCGACGACCTCCCCGGCCGGGCTAACCGTCCGTTGCCAGTTCGATGAAAACCTTTATCCCTCCGGGATCAAC
This sequence comes from uncultured Alphaproteobacteria bacterium, assembly GCA_963813955.1. Lineage (GTDB taxonomy): Bacteria > Pseudomonadota > Alphaproteobacteria > Rhizobiales > Beijerinckiaceae > Rhodoblastus. Next base: position 3,635 of record CAWFBN010000001.1, read on the forward strand.
GTCTCCGACCAGGGAATGGCCGCACGCCGCGTTCTCGCAGTGTGCGACGTGGCCGCCGAGCGCAGCGCTCGACAATGGGAATCGTCAATCTTGCCGACGACCGGCGGCTGAAAACCACATTAGTCGATATCGCGCCCAGCAATGCTTGGACTTGCCGTACGCGGTTTGATCTGGCGGCTAGGCGACGCGCTGGTCGGAGCCTTCGAGCCTGAGCATGTCGGGGTAAGCGAAGCGACGGGGACCATCCTGCGGGAAGAAATCAGGGGCGCGAACCACCGGGCATGAAGATCACGCCAAAGCCAGCTTTCTCAAGAATAACGGCCCCTTTGAACGTATGGTCTCCGTCGCTCCTGATTTGCCGCTTGCGGCCAAAGCGACCACAAGGTCAACGATCGATTTGCGCGTTTTCGGGTCGCTCACCGCCTTGAACGCGCGAAGGAAGCGAATGCCGTCGGCAGTCGAGAGAAATTCGTTGCTGAGCGCATTTAGCTCGTCGAGCTTCGAGGGCTCTGTCGGTTCAGAAGAGATCGCGCCATCGAAGAACGACGACAACGGGGCATTCAACGCTTCGGCGATTTTTTGGAGGCGGCTGGCGCTGATTCAATTCGCGCCGTTTTCGTATTTCTGCACCTGCTGAAATGAAACCCCGACCGCTGCGCCGAGCTTTTCCTGGCTTAGCCCAGCCAAAAGTCGGAAGGCGCGCACTTTGCCGCCCACAATTTTGTCGATTGGATTGGGGATCGGTTTCAAAGAATTACTCCTTCGCAGTCGGGCAAGAATCAATTGCCGTTGAGGATAATTACTACCTCAAAGCGCATTACGCAACTTATGGTAGCTAAAAAATGGTTACCAAATTTTTAAAGCTCCAGCTTGACGGGGGGCTTCCGAAAGTGACTTTGCGATTCTTGAAAGGTTGCCGAGAGGGTACAGCAATATGTATTGCGAGCTCACTGTATTACTGCTTGCGTAATACACACTCCACGCCCGCTGTCTCTTATATGGTCCCTTAGGTATTAAGCTTTGGGAACCAACTACCAAAAAAAACGTGGTTGAATCGGCGCAGCTTTAGGTCAAGAATAGAAAGCCCGACGCAAGCCGCGCGCGGATTATCGGGTGATTTTGAGACTTTCCGCGCTATTTGCATTTGGGTGGTGGCATGCAACCGTTAATCTTAGCAAATATCAAAGGCCATCTCGAAAGGGCGATCATCGAGTTGTATTACGCCCATGCCGAAGTTGCGTTCGACGACACGTATGCGAAAAGGGGTGATGTGGCGATCACCTTGGCCTCCGCCAGAAACCTGGTCGAATCCGTGTGGATATTGTTCTCAGGCTCGTCGGAGGCCGCTTCGAGCTCAAGTCATTCGCTCAAAGTGTTGCCCGTCCCCGGCGGCGCGGTGGTCTGTTCCGGCGCATTGGAGACGGCGGCGCGCAAACGAGCTTAAGCGATGGTCGGTCGGCAGTGTCCAGCCGGGCGCGATGAGCCGCGCGGAGGGCTTCGATCGCCTTTTGGGAGACCGCCTCCTCGCTCGCACGCTGATCCAATAATTCGGCGGCCCGCGTCGCGGCCTGCCGCCGCGCGTCCCGCTCCGCCGTATGATCGGCCGGCGTTCCCGAATTCCTGCATTGGCGAGGCCGAGCGCTCGCATTACCCAAGGTGAAGTCAATCCCTGCCCAACGAGCGTCACGAGGATGGCGCTGAAAGTCGAAGAGAATCAGGTCGCGTAGGGAGAACAGATCGCCGGCTTGTGTTGTGAGTGGAATGGCGAGAGTTGCTGCGAGCGATACAACGCCGCGCACTCCCGTGAACGAGAGCGCGAACGGCCACTGCCAAGGGTGGCGAGGGGTCAGCGCGCCAAACAGCCGGGATCAGCCACCTCGGCAGATAGGTCGCGGGAAACGTCCACACAAAGCGCGAAATGATCACGACGACGCTGACCAGTATCGCCGACGTTGCGAGCTGCGGCACGGAAGACCGCGCCCGGAAAAGGTCCCTTTGCCCGCTGTCCTTGCGCTCTTTCGGCCGCATGGCGAATCCCCAAACTGCGTCGTTTGAGGCAGTGAATCACGCCGCGCGGCGCCGATCAATTTGCAAGAAAACCAATTCGGCAAAAACGAATACTTCCAATCAACCTGAAAGCCCCAGAAGCCAGGGCTTCCAAGATTCTTCACGGTCGACGAATTATAGAACTCGCCAAGCGCCGATTCGCGGACGCCCACGCAATGGATGAAGCTTTTGATTCGTAACCTAGAATGAACGCGTCCAAACCAGGCGACGCCGTATGGCATGGCGGCGATTTTGCGTTCGGCCGCGACACCGAGCAAATCGACGCGCTTTTTGGCAGGCTCAATGGCAAAAAACACCTCGTCATAGGCAATCACGATCTGAGAAGTCGTCGGACTGTTCACCTCAAACCAGTCGTCAACGCGGCTGTGCGAGACGCAGTCGGCCAAAACGCGCCGATATCCTGCGGCCCCGCAATCAAAATGGTCGGGCTATCGGCGTCATTCTCTATCGCGCTATTTGAATTTGATCACCGATATAGGAAGTCCAGAACTGTGCACCAAATGACATATATCCATTAAAAAGCAATGCGTTTTTAGCCGGCACTGATCACTTCGCCACGCCTCCGGTGACTAATGTGAAAACTTTAGTTTAATTATTTCCGGCGTCGCGCCGTTAACGACATTGAGTTCGAACAAACGGCGCATCAACGAGGTTGATGTATCATTTGGTTATTGCAGAATATCTCAAAAGATCTCGATAATCTTACTAAATTACGGCTTGCCCGCGCGAACCGCTGGGGGCTACCTTCGGCGCGCGCTAGCGATCAATTTTGAGCGTCGCGGCATCCGGTGGGGAGCGTATTGGAATGCTCATTCATTTTTTCTTGGACTTTGCTGTGCTCCAGCTCAGGTTGCGGGGCCGGCTCGCGGCGTCGTCAGTGGGCGCCCTCTCCTTTTCGCCGGGGCGGCGCGGGCCCAGGATGCGACCTGGCTCGCCAATCCCGTGGATGGTGTATTCAACAACTCCGCCAATTGGACGCCCGCAACCGTACCAACAGGCACGGCAGAATTCGGTCAATTCGAACCAAACTGCGATCGGTTTCACAGCTCCCGACATATCTCGGCACTTTGCGATTCAACGCGGGCGCCCCTGCTTATACGTTCACCATCACCGGAAACCAGCTTTCGCTCTCTGGCCTTGGCATCGTAGGCAATTCGTCGAACACGCCTAATATTATTATTCAAGGCCCCGTTAACACATCTAGGAAATTTGGTTTTTTCGAATGGCGCGTCGGCCGGCTCCGCCAACATCACAAACAACAACAATGGTTTGATCAACTTCTTCAACACCAGCACGGCCGGCTCCGCGAACATCACGAACAACGCCACTGTGTTTTTCACCGACAGTAGCACAGCTGGCGTCGCCAATATCACAAACAATAACAATGGTATTGTTCGGTTCTTCCCACCAGCGCGGCTGGCTCCGCCAACATCACGAACAACCGTTTTCTCCAGTTCTTCGAGAACAGTACGACGGGCTCCTCCAACATTACAGCCAACCAGGGCGGTACGGTTTACCTGGAGCAAGGCGCGAGCGGCGGTCAAGCGCGGTTCATCGTCAACGCAGGCGGAAGCTTCGACATTTCCGGCTTGACGTCCGGCGGAACCACGGCCGGCTCGATCGAAGGCGCCGGCGCGTTTTATCTTGGCAGCAAACAGCTCACAGTCGGCTCCAACAACCTCAACACCATCGTCAGCGGAGCGATCATGGACGGCGGCGCTTTCGGCGGCGCCGGCGGATCGCTCGTCAAGACCGGCTCCGGCGTGCTGACGCTTTCTGGCGACAACGCTTACACGGGCACCACGACGATCAACGCCGGAACGCTGCAAATTGGCAATGGCGGGGCCAGTGGCTCGATCCAGGGCAATGTGACCAACAACGGAACCCTTGCCTTTGATCGCAGCAACGCCGTCACCTTTTCCGGCGTGATCAGCGGAAGCGGCGCCCTCATCCAGCAGGGCGGTGGTGTGTTGGCTCTGACCGGATTGAATAGCTATACGGGCGCGACCACGGTCGCCGGCGGCGTGTTGCAGGGCGGTGCGTCCAACGCCTTCAGTTCGAGCAGCGCCTTCACCGTCTCGTCTGGAGCCACCCTGGACCTGAGCGGCTATCATCAGTCCATCGGATCGTTGTCGGGATCGGGAACCGTGACCAATAACGGGTCCAATGCTGCGACGCTGGCTGTCAACGGAAACAGCTTTTTCGGCGGCCGGATTACAGATGGCATTACGAATAAGCTTGGGCTCGCGCTTGGCGGCCAGAACACGACGCTCACGCTTACCGGAACGAATAATACGTTCACTGGCGGCACAATCTGGGAGCGGGCCAGACCGTTTCGATCAACAACGCCAACGCGCTCGGAACAGGCGACTTGACTATGCTGCCGGGTGCTACGCTCCAATTTACAGGAACCGGCTACACCTTGGGCAATGATGTAGTTTTCCAGACAGCCGCCGATCCCACCATCGACCCTGGCGCCGGCGTCATCGCCATGTCGGGCGTCATTTCGGGCCCGGGCCAACTGAGCAAGATCGGCTCGGGAACGCTCATCCTTGCCGGCTCCAGCACCTACACGGGCGGGACCGACGTCATAGCCGGCACGCTGGCGGTGACCGGCTCACTGGCGTCCGCGGTCACAGTGGGAATCCGGCGCAAACGTTGGCGGCTCCGGCTCGGTGGGTGGCCTTAACGCCCTGAACGGCGCCTTTGTGACGCCCGGCGTATTGGTTCCCTATTCGACGCTGGCGGTCAATGGCTCGACCAGCTTCGCGGCCGGTTCGGCCTTCCGGGTCACGGTCAATGCCGCCGGTCAGAACGACAAGCTGACCTCCACCGGCGCGACGACCATCTCCGGCGGAACCGTGCAGGTCAATGCAATCTCGGGGATTTACTCGCCGTCGAGCCTTAATACCCTGATCACCGCGCAGGGCGGCGTCACGGGAACCTTCTCGTCGCTTTCGACCAACCTTCATCTCGCGTTTCTCTCGCCGGTCCTGAGCTATGACGCCAAGGACGTCTATCTCGGATTCGTCGTGAACCCGACGCCCACGCCTGCGCCGGTCAATTTCGCCTCGCAGGCGCAAACGGTCAATCAGTTCAACACGGCGACGGCGCTCAACGCGCAACAGTCTGGTTCGCCGCTCTACAATGCCTTGATCGGCCAGACCGTTGCGGGCGCGCGCCAGGCTTTCGACGCCTTGTCCGGCGAAATCCACGCCAGCGCAGTCTCGGCGGCGGCCGAGGATTCCCGTCTGCCGCGCGAAGCCGTGCTCGACCGTCTCGCCAGCCCCTATGGCGAAGCGCAGCCGCGCGGCGCCGGCGCGTTCCTGGCCAGCGCCAATTTTGGCGCGCCCAATCTCGGGCAGGTGTTCCAGACCTGGGGCCAGGGCTTCACCTCCAGCGGCCGCCTCGCGGGCGACGGCAACGCCGCCCCCCTCAACCGCTGGCTCGACGGTTTCGTGTTCGGCGCCGACGCCACTTTGGACAGTCTGTATCGGTTCGGCGTCGCAACCGCCTACACCCATTCCAACCTGAGCGACGCTGTGCGCGGTTCGAGCGGTCGCGTCGACAGCACGTCCTTCGGCTTCTATGGTGGAACGAGCCAGCAGGCGCTGCAATTGCGCGGCGGCGCCTATTATACGTTCAACCGTTATCGCACCGGCCGCAATGTCGAATTTCCCGGCTTCAACGATGTCGATGGCGCCGGTTATAATGGCAATACGCTGCAAGCCTTTGGAGAAGCGGGCTGGCGTGTCGGTATGCCCTCCTTCGGCAAGGCCAACTGGTTGGAGCCTTTCGTCGGCCTGCTGGCGATGCGCCTGAACACCGACAATTTCTCCGAGCAAGGCAGAGCGGCGGCGCTCAATGGAGCGTCCGGAGGCTATGGCTTTGGCGCGTCAACGCTCGGCCTGCGCGCCGAAGCGAGCCTGTTTGACTGGGCGCCTCTGATGGCGCGCGCCATGCTCGGCTGGCGCCATGTCTATGGCGACGCTAACCCTTCGGCGGTTCTGGCCTTCGGCAGCGTTCCGGGCCTTCCCTACACGGTCTATGGCTCGCCGCTCGCCCGCAACGCCATGGCCGCCGAATTGGGCCTGGACTGGCGCGTGACCAAAGCGGCGAGCCTGGGTCTTTATTATTCCGCCCTCTGCGGCTCCGCTATCAACGACAACGCCGTCAAGGGTCGGTTCGACATGGTTTTTTGAGGCGATTGGCTTTTTGAGGGATAGTTCTACCCCCTCTTTTCCCATCCTCCCAGGCCCAGGCGGCACGCCCGTCAGGCCCTTGGCTTCATCGCTGCGACGGTTGGAGCGTTTAGCTAATTCACGGGTGTTGGCCGACCAGAATTGGGCGTTTAAGTTCGCGACAGTTCGGGGGCATGTTTTCCACGGAACTGCCGATCAACTCGAACTGCGACACTTTTCGCGTTTTCTGCGCGGGCTAACCTGCAGTGAAGATGCGAGATTTTCCTGATCAGCCAAGGCGTTGCCGGGGATTGTTCTTTTTTTATTCCGACCGGCGGCGTTCGCGTTTGTTCTCGCACCCCTGTTCCGACGAGGGCGGCGGCATCCATCGCCTCGGAGCGCTCAAGGATATCGGCCTGCCGCAGGTCGATATCCCGCTCGCGCTACTAAGTTTCAATCTCGGCGTGAAGGCCGGGCAGATCGTCTTCGTCGGCGCGATGCTGCTCGGCGAAAAAGCCCTGAGCGCGCTCTTCACCGCGCCCGCGCAGGTTCGCTGCCGGCTATCTAATCGGGACAGCGGCGACGATGTGGCTGATGACTCGGGTAAACAGCTTCTGGAGCTGAAAAAGAGCCATGCAAAGGTCGGGGCGGGTTCCGCTTTCGCCTCCTGCAGAGGTCCGATTCAGGACGCTTTTAGTCGCGCGGGCGCGCGTTGGGGGTACGTACCAAGCCTGCGCACCTCGTACCTTGGCCTTTCACTCGCGCGTACGGCTTACAAAAACTCGCGCAGCGGCGCTTGCTTCCGTCGACCGGCTTATGTCTCGGAGGTCGGCGGAATTGACCGAATTGAAGCGCGCCTCGATCTGGCGTCGCACGCCCGGTTGGCGCGGATCACGCGACGCGGTTCAAATCTGAAAACTCAAGCTTCCGTTATAGGACTGCTGACTTGCGACCTTGCCGGCGGCAAGCTCAGCCGCGTGGGCCTTTCGTGCAGTACACTCACGGTACCGATCCGCGAGGCAATTCACCACACCACAGTCAAAGCACTCGGCCATCTCTATTGGAACGTCGTCAACAATATGGAGCTGCCAAAATTTATGCAATTTATGGAACATTCGCAAAAAACCATGTTAGTGCCTAAAGGGCGCGCGCACCGTCGCCAGCTAAAGCTATATGTTAAAGGTTGCAGTGAAATCGGAAATTTAGATCGCAATTTATCGAGCACTCGCAAAAACCATATTGGCAGATCTAAAAGGCCACACCCGGCACCTTTGCCGGTTTCAACTCGACATGCTCAACGACGATCTCTAAGCCTTCGTCCTCGGCGAATGCGAGCGCGATGCGCGTCCAGCCACCATAGGAAATGTCTGTTTCATGGCCGCGCTTCCCTAATCTGTCAAAAGAGATCAAACTGCAGCAGAGGCCGCGCAGGAGCGTCGGGCTATAACTCCTTACATGCTCTCCGCGCGGCTGTTGGCGCAAATCCTGTTCAAGCTTCGCGTTTTGGCGCTGTTATGTGCGATCCTCGGCCTCACGTCGTTTGTCGTCGCGCTCGCATTGGCGCATGAAAATCCGCCGCTGGCCGAGGGGCCGCATATGCGGGTCTCCATCGTGCGGGGAGAGGGGTTGTTGTGTCCGACAAAACCCTGCTCGTGCTGGATCGCCGCCGAGGGGCCGGTGGGGTGGTCCGCCATTGTCGATTTCGCCGCTGCATTGAACGCTTTCAGGAGGGAAAAGCCGGTGGTGGTGATCAATTCGCGCGGCGGGCTGGTGGAGCCGGCGCTGGCTGGCTATTGGCCGGCTGCTGCGGCTTGCCCGGCGCCACCGTCATAGTCGGCCATACGATTTCCCCCTATCGCGGCCCTCATTTCGCGCTGGGCGGCGGAATGGACCCAGCCGCGCAGAAATTCGGCGGGTTATGCCAATCGGCCTGCGTTTTCATTCTGGCGGGCGGGGTCAAGAGACTGGTTCCGACCGGCGGTTTCGTTGCCGTGCATCGTCCAGCCAATTTCACGCGCGAAACCGTCGACGCAAGGCCAGCCCGGCTGATCAAAAAACCGATTGATGATGCCGATGCGCTGGTAGAAAGGCTGAAAGCCTATTTCGCGGAAATGGGCGTCGGAGCGCCAGTGCTCGATCTGATGGTGACGACCCCCCCGACGCATATGCGATTTTGAGCGCCCAAGAGCTGCTGAACAGTAAACTGGTGTCGGATTGATTTGGATGGGCGAGAGGAACGCTTGCTAAAATTCAGAAGGCAAAAACAAACCCGCCCCATCGTTGGGGAGACGATGAGGCGGGGAATGAAGGGTGTTGATGGCTAGGCAACGCAATGGAAGCTAGAGTATCCGGCGCAGAATTTCCATCTGGACCGGCAGTCTTAAGCGCGGCAAAACGCCGCACATAACCCGTTGATTTCTCGATTGGTGAGATTGCTACCTAATACCGCGCTACCCCGAGACGCCATGTTGTGCAGATGGCGCGACCGCGCACGTAGGGAAAACGCCGTCGCTTGGCTAATAAATCGAAGCATAAAAAAGTCTGCGCGACCGCGCTTCGGCGGGTCCTCCTACGGCGCCCCAGGCCACGCGGCGCGGGCAGTCCGAAAAAACTATTTAATCTTACGTTATTTTTTCAGTATATCGTGATTTCCTTTAGGTAATCAATCCGCCTATGCGTGATATAGGCCTTATATTCATGATTAACAACTGATTAAGTTGCGAATTAAATCAATATTGATATTGCCATAGTTATGGCCGGCGATGAAGGCGGCGGTGATTGAAGCTTCGCATTACCGATATGTTTAATTCGGTTGGTCGCCAAGCGGTTAGAGAGCGGTGATAAATTATCCCAACGCGATAGATAAGCCATCTGACGCAGTAGAGCACGACGGTGCGACGGCTGGCGTCAATATCATTGTCGTCGAGCGCAACGCCTTTTTGCGTGATTGTCTACTGCGCAGCGCCACCGAGCATTCCGAAGGGCGCGCCGCTGGCTGCGCTTCTCTTTCCGATTTGCCGAATACCAGCCGCTCGACCGTGGTGCTCTTGTCCGTACTCTCATTGAGCGAGGAAGAAGCGGACGCAGAATTGGCGCTACTGACCGATATCGCTCCATCCCCGCGCACTATGGTCCTTGGTAAGAATGACGATCTGAACAAGGTCTTGCTGGCCCTGAGTAAAGGCGCGAATGGCTATATATCGATCAGTTCGGGCTTTGACGCCTTCCTCCAGGCTTTGCGGTTCGTTGGCGCCGGTGGAACTTATGTTCCGGCGCAATGCATCCTCGAAGCTAAACAGGCGCCAGCGGCCGCAAGCGAACAAGCACCCGTCAGCGTATTCACGAATTGGGAGCTCGCGGTGATCCAAGCGATCCGAAAGGGCAAGCCCAACAAGGTGATCGCCTATGAATTGAATATGTGCGAGAGCACGGTGAAGGTGCACGTACGTCACATCATGAAAAAACTTCACGCCAAAAACCGGACCGATGTCGCCATCAAAAGCGCCGAGCTCTCGGCGCCGTCCGTGCGGCTCCAAGTCGGCGAACCCATCTTCCCGAGAATGCTCCGTCCGACGGCGGCGCCTGCGAATTTGGCGACGTAGGAGGCCACAAATGACCTATCAGGCGCTACGCACGCAAAGCCGCGAAATTCGGACAGGGGGTGGGATTTAATCTCTGGACTTTTTTCGCCCCTATCGACCGGTTCAGCCTTGGCGCTTACGCTGCATCGACACTATCTTCATCGAACGGTTTGGCAGCTACAGAAGTATCAATGCCTATATCTGCACGCTTGGGAAACGGGCTCGCAGACGTAAAATGCATGTCGGATAGGTCCTTGAGCGCCTGAGTGTAAACAACGGCTGCGCCGTTGCGCTCGCGGGCTTTCCGCCGACATCGATCTATAAAGACCAAGCAGATGAAATGCCGTGTACTACTAAAGTAAAAAATAAGCGTTTATAGACAATAGGCTTCGTCAAGTGGGATACTTCTAGGTTTTGCTTAAGATCGAACGCGACGGGGGTCTAAGTTTTCGAACCATGCGCCCAATGGCGCGTGGCATATGCACTGCCTTGTAGACCAGCGAACAGTTCCGTTTTGGGCGCGTTGGCGTTCGATTAGACCGGCAGCTTCATGCAGTTCCTGTTGGCTGGCGTTCGATTAGCCGCAGCTTCATGTGTTCCTGCTGCTGGCGTTCGATTAGGCCGGCGGAATTCATGCAGCTCCCTGCTGCTGGCGTTGGATTAGACCGGCAGCTTCATGCAGCTCCTGCTGCTGGCGTTCGATTAGACCGGCAGCTTCATGCAGCTCCTGCTGCTGGCGTTCGATTGACCGGCAGCTTCGTGCAACTCCTGCTGCTTCGGCGGCTCGATTTGACCGGCAGTTTCATGAAGCTCCTGCTGAACCGCTCTCACATTTTTTGGCCGCAAATCGTCGAAACTGGGGCGGATTGCAATCGTATCGTTTGCAAAACTTGTCAGACAGGACATGCCGCCGTCGCTGACAGCCGCCTGGATCCGACCTTCAAGTTCCGCGTAACGACGCAGTTCTTCGGCCGATATTCCCACCCGAGCGTCTGGCACAAAATGGCAGAAGAGCATCCGCCATTGGTTCTGACCCCGCGCGCCGGCCGCGCGCGGACGGAATCTTGCAAAGGCTTACATAAATTGCGCGGTAGACGATGAAGCCCATTTTAGGCGGCTCTTCCAGCCTCCATCCCTGATCGAAGAAAACGGACGTTTGTCCTGGCCAAAAATAAGATTAATAGGAAGCGCGTCAATGAGATTACACGGAACGGGCATGTCGGCTGTGGCAAAGGATCAGCGGATATTTTCGATTTTTAGAAAAGCGTCAAACCACGCTCGAGCCCATGTCACCCAACCATCCAGAGTCCAGCCGGCCCGCGAGACCAGGGAGGACAGTTCCTCCTGCCAGGTGCGCCCCCCGACGAATTTTTCGTCATTCAGATGGAGAGAAATTACATCCTTTTGCGAAGGGCGCAAAGCGGGATGCCGGCGGGAACGGCGCACTATGACGTCGCCATTTTTATGCTCGAAGAGTACCTCTTTCAAGAATTCCGGTCGCCGCACGTCGCCGTAATGCGCAGCCAGCACATCGTGCGAAGCCAGCGGCGCATCTGAGCAAAGCACCAGAAAGGAGTTTGCGAGATCGGCAGCAAGGCCGTTGCGGAAAACCGGCCGCCAAGCCTGCTCCAATGAGAAGGCCAACGTATCGGAAAGCTGCGGGTCTTTCCGAACGGCCTCGCTGAGCAGCGCCGACAGATCGGCACCATGCTGGAGCGCCCTGTCAGAGAGGAAAGAAACGGGCATTTTGTAGTCAGGTAGAGGGAACCACCATTGTTGCTGTGGCAGACCGCCAGCGGTAAGGCGCTCCGCGAGTTCCACCCGGCCGAAGGTGACCACAAATCATCCCCGTAGCGATCCTCGATGCCGACCATCGCTTGGCCCAAATGATCCTCGGCGCACCCGGCAAAATATTTCAGGCCAAGTTGGTTTTCGATGGCGACGATTAGGATCCCCCCGGGACGCAGGAAGCCGCGCGCCTTAACTATAAGCGCATCGACGGGATCACCCGTGCCAACCTTGAAAAAAAGGCGCGCATATTCAAGTACGCCGATCAGGGTAACGACATCGAACCGCGCTCCGGTTTGAAACACGGCGAAATCGTCGGCGATCACGCTCACATTGGAAAGATCTGCGCAACGGCTGGCTACTATGGACGCCCGCCGCTCGCTGCCTTCCACGGCCACAACTTGCGCGCCACATTCTCCCAGAAAACGAGTGATGGCGCCAGCGCCAGCGCCAATCTCGAGAATCTGGCCCTTCAACAGGTGGCGCACCGGTCGCAGCAAATTGGCTCGGCAGGAATTAAAATGATAATTCGTTGGCCAGTCCGTAATCGCTTTCTGAAGTTCAAGCGATTTCGATGACCGGTCCAAGGACGAACGCATGATCGCCAGGATCCGCTCCTCGACTTCGTCACCATCCGAATAGGAAAAGTCGCGCGCCGTATCACGACGCCAGAATCCGCCGATTGCATCAAAAATATATTCTTGAGAGACCCCTTCAGGGCCGAAGTCAGAAGCCAACGTCCAAATCATGGGGCGGACGGGACCGTGCGAAGCGCCATAGCCGTTGAACATCCGCCTAAATCCCTCTCTTTCCAGTAGCCGTTACGCGGGAAACGCGCGCAAAGGACTGAAATAGACTGTGGAACACCCGCCTGAGCCGCCGTCAGTTGATGAGTCGCGATCCTCGGCGGACGGCGCGGCGTCATTCTTCAGCGCTACCGCGACTTGCGCGCGAACGCTGATTAGGGCGGGCGTCAAGACTTCATGGGCGCGCTTCAGGCCGGCCGCCAGAATTCCGGACTCGCGCCGCTAACGGCGACATTAAGTTTCGAACGGACGGCGCTCTCGAGGATGTTGATGTCGTCGCGATGCTGCCCGGCTACAAGCTCCGCGCAGAGTAGCCTGACCATATGGGCCAGTGCGGCAATCGTTACCTCATCGCGTGTGAGCATTATGAGCCTCAGAATGTCATTTTCGGTGCATAAGCTTGGCCTTAATGAAACCAATTTCACTGACGCAGATCAATCGGCACCAATTTCTTTAACACAAATCAAAACTCATCGGTCACGGCGTCATCAGCTTTACGTTGACAACAATAAGGGCAATCAGGAGAGCTATTGTCAACAATACTTCGAAATAAAGTAGTGCCGGCACGCCTATGCGTCCGACTTCATGGAGGTTGCCCATTTTGGCGATACCGACGATGATGGCGCCGAAAACGATCGGCGCGAGCAACATATTGATCAGTTTGATGAAGCCATCCGCAAACAGCTTGACCGTTGTTCCAAAATCGGGAAAAAAAGTGGCCGATCAGGCCCCCAAGGATGATCCCGATAAATACCTGTACATAAAGTTTGCCGAGCCACGATTTCATGGGATGAGGATATGGCCCGCGGACGCCTCGTTCGCGCCGGTCCCGAACTGTTCGACATCCCAATCGAGATCCGGCTGTTCGCGTCGCTTGAATGTCGCAATCGCGCCGCCGACGATTTGTAGAGCAGCATCGGTGGCGATTGACCTGTGGGACGTCCGCTGCGCGACCGTGTTGAGAGATTTAGGTCGGCAAAAATTGTGGTCTTCTTTGGGTCGAATCCGGAAAACCGCGGCTCTGGTCAGCAATGTCCGGACCTGGCGCCCAGCCGGCGGCCAGACCTCATTTTGAACGGCTGCTATCTTGCGGTTTGGAGCTTCAGCGGCGCGCGGGCGTTGTGTTTCAGCCAGCGGAGAGCTGGGAGTAGGGGGGGAGGGGTCGGATAGGAGGCTAAGGCCATGTCCAAGACATCCATCCCGAAACAGGACCAACGACAAGCGCCCTGGAACAAAGGCCGGCTCATTGGTCAGAAGCGTCCCCTCAAACCGAAAGAAGTCTGGAATATCCGGGCCCGGCTGCAAATCGACGCACGCAGACGCGACCTCGCCATGTTCAACCTGGCGATCGACAGCAAATTGCGGGGCTGCGACCTCGTCCGTTTGAAGATCGACGATTTGTGCGTCGGTGGCAGACCGCGCGACCGCGCCACGATCATCCAGAAGAAGACCGGCAGGCCGGTTCAATTCGAACTCACGGAGCAGACTCGGTCGTCGGTCGAGGATTGGCTGGCGGTACTCAAAATCCGCGATGGGCGCTTCCTTTTTCCAAGCCGGGTCCATGAGGAGCCCCATATTTCGACCCGCCAATATGCTCGGATCGTCCATAGCTGGGTTCGAAGCGCCGGTCTGGATGACTTGGCGTAC
>CAWFBN010000002.1:0-80758 GCA_963813955.1 uncultured Alphaproteobacteria bacterium
GAGTTACGCAGTTGGTCCTCTGCATATTGTTTTCTCTAACCCCTTAAATATCAGAATTAATTTAATGTGTATAGTGGATTATTTAAATATGCTGTCACTGCCCCTCTCCTAATTTTCATCGTATTTTCGAACCAGGATACCCCCGTTTTTATTCTTTGTAATTCCAGTCTGAGAAAAGCTCTTAATGAGAACATTATATGTGCTCTCTGTGACTCTTCTTTTCTTGCCTGACATTTTTCCACACCACAGAACTGCTTTATCCCTCTGTGATATTCCTCAATTTTCCATGACTTCTTCGCCAAATCTTCACGTTTTGATTCATCCATATCCTGCACATCTGTAACCCAGTGCTGAGTGTCTCCGTCTTTTGAAACTATCCGAAACACCTTTACAAACCCGTATGATTTCAGATGAACCACAAGTCCATTTGGAGGAATATCTATTGTTTCAAGTGGCACATTTCCCTCGTTGTCAGGATTTACCAAACGATTTTTCTTTAATCTTGTAAGGAAATGCCATTCTTTTTTCCTTATAGCTTTAAGGTTTTTCACACTTGCATACCATGTATCAAACAAAACGAATTCTGGATTAAAACCACGTTCTTCGGCTTTATCAATCATATCGCGGAAATGATCATTCTTCGTTTTGTCATCTTCATCGATATTATAAATTCGAAAATCAACAGGTATAACGGTCGTACCGTCTGTCCAAATTAAGGTAATCAGACCTATCCCCTTTACAGTACGGTGGTGTTTTCCACTCCACATACGACGAACAAAAGCCATTTCTTTTGCGTATGGTTTATCCAATGTTGAATCGTCAACAATGAGGAAGCCTTCCTCAGGCTTGACATGATTTTTTATTTCATCCCATAGTCTTTCTGTGTCTGGAGGTTGCCTTTGAAGGCAACGAGTGAAAGCATCATGAGAAGGAGCATTCGCTATGAATGTATAACATCTAGCAGCTTCAGTACAGCTGAAAACGTTAGATCCTGCAATGAGAAAATTAATGAAATCAATGTCACTACATTTTGGTGGGTTTATATCCATAACTCCATACGTTTTGGAAAACGATGGAGATATTAGTATATTTTTAACGATATTACTTTTTCGGCATTTCAAGTGCGTAAGTCCTAATATCAACATGCCTAAGAGCAAGTGCAGGAATTTGGTACGCAAATTCAAGCTGGTCTTCATCCAGTATTTTAGTCAGAACTTCTTCTAGTTCAGTTGGATCTGCGCTTGGATCGTAGTAACAGTCTATGCAGTATGAAAACATGTACTCTGGTCGCTTCCCCAGAAGTTCCACTGTTTCATTCTCATAATTAAGTTTAAGTACTCCAGAGCGGGTATTAAGTACATTCGGCACCAAGTTAAAGGGGTTCTCAGTCTTCACATCTTTACTTGCGGCTTGGTCCATGATATTTATTTTATCATTAGTGTTACTGCCATTGTATTGGTATGTAGCATCACCAACAAGCTCGAATATTTGATTGATTTCCTGTTCTATCATCTCATCATTGCGGTCATAGAGGTAACACGCTCTTTCCCAATCATACCGCCATAAATGCCCATTATAGTTTATTATATTGAAGGCTCGATGAATGTACTCTGCAACTACTAATTTGTTGATTACAAGATGTCCCAGATTTCCAGTTTTAAGATTTTGCCCATGTATATACCACATATCAGGCAACATGAGAGTACGCAAGTCTTCTTTTGCTTTTTTTATTTCCTCAATTGTGTGTGTCCCACTTCTATTGCAGAGGATTCCATGCAGTTTTTCTATATTTGCTTCACGCTCTTCTATAGCTTGTTGCTTTCTTTCAGCGGCAACTTCTAGACAATGAGCATCATATGCCACTCTGTCTACATGTATTTCTGATTGCTCTTTTGCATATTCTGCAAGTATATTATCAATCTCTTGCATTTTTTCTTTAGCAATGTCAGTAAAGTCATATGCGACTTTTAGGTATTTTGTGTGGCGGGATGTACCGAATTCAATCATAATTCTTGTGGCAATTGCATTGTCCCTTTTCTGCTCTGGCTTATATATAGGGATTTTATGCTCAATCACTGTGAGTTCTGCCCCATCCATCAAAAGAGTAGAATGCCATTGTCCTGATTCCATCGTTGTCTTTAATTCATACTTGTTTTGATCGAACGTTGTAGTCACTGATATATGGTTTGGCATTCAAACCAACCCCTGACCTGCGTTCGGTATTACGAAACGATTATATACCATACATACATAGGTCGTGTCCGTGAGTTATTGAAAACCGTATGCAAGAGAATCTCTCTACATTTTCCTCAAATATGGGAGATGCACTCGCTTTTTCGGAATTGATCAATAACTCACGGACACGACCCATACATACATACATACATTACTTATAGTTGCAATACTAATTATGGTATAGTCTGTAAATATTTGTATAAACATTTTAACAAACTCCTATTAAGTGCCGTGCTCTGCAAAGTTGGTGTCTTTGCAGGTGCAAAACAAATCTATTTTTGAGATTATTATAATTCTAAGCTACTTGCCGCAACTAGAAGAGAAGCGGACAGAATGGAGAAAAGAAGGAAAAAATTTATATTCCAAAACAGTAATTAATATTTGGTTGAAGATAGTTTTACTGTTTCGGGAGTTGTTTGCCTGCAATTCCCGATCAAATCAATTAAGTCTTTTTTACTCTGCTTCTATGCACTCTATCATTCCTCGTTCTACCATTGCTTGCCTTAGAAATCATTCATAAGTGCGCTATGATTCGTATATGGACTCGTTGTTAAAACCTGCGTATATGTCATGGTCCAGAGAAATCCAGTTGTAACTTTATTTTTATTTATTGCCATTCAGACACCTATAACATTGCAAAACACAAGCTTAATATTTAAACCCTCGCCAAGTTGACGTCTACTGATTGTGATTCCGTTTACAAAATAAACATCGTATACGTCTTATAAAAATACCAAAAATACCGGAGAAAAAGACACAGCTATCACAACATTTCCTTAGTGTGTCTGGATTAATAAGAAGAGAAAGGCGGGCAGGTAACCCGCCAATATGGTAAGTAATGTTGCGCTGTGCCGCTCATTGTTGCGGTGATTAAGAACCCATCAGAAAAGTCGATAATGGCAGGTTGTAAAAGTTACAAAGTTTTATAATGTTGAATATCTATTCCGGTTATGGTTATTGACTATTATAAGTTACGCTGTGTTACAACTTATTTAGGATAGGCTCAAAGTCTTTAGTATTTTAGGAAGAATTTATATGAACAAAACAAAAGGTAGCGGAATTTTCAAGAATATGCAAATAGTGGCTTTGGCTGCTTTTTTGTTATCTTTTGCCTTACTCATAATTCATCACCAGTCAGCTTTTCCTGACAAATGGTTTCCCTCCCATTTTGCCGCTTCTACCTTCACGTTTCTTTTTTGCGCATGGATATTGAGTGAATTCATAAACAACATCTGGAGCTTGAAGAACTCACAGACGACAAATCAGGATAAAGGCTCTCACAGGATTATCGTATTTACTTCATATGCAATGCTTTTTATTGTCTTCGTGTTTCGTAGTTTTGAAATAGGGACATTTAATGGAGATTTGCAGTACGTAGGTTTTATCCTCATTGTTGCAGGCATTTTTCTCCGTGAATGGTCGATATGGGTTCTTGGCAAGCATTTTACTGTGCGTGTACAGGTTAGTGACAACGCTAAGCTTGTGACAGAGGGACCGTACAAGTACATAAGACACCCTGCCTATACTGGAGGCTTTTTAACTTTTGCTGGAATTCCCTTATCTATAGGAACTTGGTCAGGTGCACTTGTCGCAATTGTCGTTAGCATGATTGCATACCAGTACCGCATACGTATTGAAGAAGAGGCATTGAAAGAAGCCTTTGGTTCTGAATATGAAGAATACAAAAAGGGGACATGGAAGCTGTTTCCAGGTTTTTGAAGAGACATATCTGATAGTTACCTAATTTATTTAAACAGTCTGATGATAAATGGGGAGGAAACAACAGTGAAAAGAATAGAGTCGAACGAGTATTTTAACGCTGTAAAAGAGTATTTTGCCGAACATCAAGTGCCTGCAAGGGTGTATAAGTTCCTTCTGGATACGCTACGAGAGGATGAGTATAAATTATCTGATGATTTGCTATACCAGATTGTTGATACACTTGAAACTACAGAAGACTGCTTTCGTTTCTGTTCCGGCATAGAGTGTATTCTTGTGTTGTGTTCAGAGCCGGAAAAATAGGGCTAGAGAATTAACATTTTTGCGTGATTAATAAAGTCATAATATCAGTTCCTTACTGGGTTCAATGATGGCTTTGAAACTTTTAATCTAAAAATGTGTTTTGATGCAAAGCGATTTTTTACACGAATAATTTAAAGTAATTTATAATATTATTATATGTTGAACTAGAAGAGAACAGAAAAGACGAAGAGTGACATGCGAGCTATTGTGTAAGAACAGTCCAAGGGTAAATTTCCTGCTCTGTTGATTTGTATGATGGGAGCACAATTACAGAGCGACTGTATCGGGGGACGCAGTAAAGGAAAAAAATGCTCTTGGGCTTCTTCATTACTTTTCTTATTCTGTTTCAATTACTTTTATGTACTTTAGTGATCTGTCTGAAAATAGATATTCAGTGTTTTTTTGTATACTGTTAGCTACTTTTTTTTTCTATTAATATAATGAGTAGTTTAGAAGCTGTCTTAAAACTCAAATCATTTCTACAATTGGATAATGGACAACGTTAACTTGAAAATTTCGATTTAAATTTTCCCGAAATTCAGGTACATATCGACCATATAGTATAGTATTCTATCCTAATTGTAGAATCAAATTTATTCTTAAGACAGCCCCGTAGAGTTGAAGGTAGGAAAAACTTAACAGCTGACAGAGAGAATTAAATAGATAGAAAAAAGTGAAAGCGTTTTTTAGAGCTGTTATCTACTTTTCTCTTTGTGTATCAGGTGTGATGTCATCAGTCACCAGGCTATGATCTTTTTATTTAGTATTCGGTAGCGTGTTGTGACTGCTCACCACCAATCTTCGCACCAGTCGTTCCACGGACCACAATATCCGCACCAGTTGTTCCACCAACCGCATTCTGGACCCCACCAGCGACCATGCCAGAAACTTCTGCCACGGAAATCGCCACGGAATCCATCGCGTCCCCCGCGTTCACGGAATCCATCGCGTCCCCCACGTTCACGGAATCCATCGCGTCCCCCACGTTCACGGAATCCACCGCCGCCACCTTCACCCATACGGTGTCCACCACCTTCACCAATTTGGTGTCCACCGCCGCCACCACCGCGTTCACCGCCGCGTGGTTGAGCGCTTACTGTTGTAACTGTTACGGTTGTAATTAATAGAACGATCAGTATAATACTAAATGATCTTTTCATTTTCAGTTTGTCTATAATTTATGCCCCCTTTCTGATATTATTTGTTCTTTGATCCGATTTTAAATAAAATAAGTTAAATCAGATCATGTAAAGTATAAATTTCATGTTATTTAATGAATTAAGAAATATATTTACTGATTTTATAATTATTGAAAACAGAGTTTATCTACTTGATTTTGTCCATATTTTATTCGATTTTGTTTTTTTTCATAATTAGTTACCACTTTTTGGGCAACCAAGCAAAAATTCATCAATTAAATAAAGAAGCAATGTTGGACTGAACTATTATAAGAAAAACAAGCGATTAATTGTTAGATTTCGTGGGTTGGTATACAAACTTCTTAATTTATCTTAAGCTATCGCTTGGAATTTCTCTGCTCCATGCCGGAGGCTTATGAGCAACTATTTAAAGAAGTGAAAAAATTGGTCGTGCGTTGTTGTATGGTTGGGTTTTGAAACACTTAAATTTAGAAGGTCTTGTAGTGCCTACTTTGAATCGCTTTTCTTCTTAGTGCCTGGAGATATTTTTGCAATATTTTCATTAAAATCTCCGTTTGATTATAATTTATTAATTAATAATAAAGTTAATATAAATAGACATCGTTAGTTGAGAACAAGGTTACCATTGTTGCTTTTGGGATATATTGTGATTATTTAGGTATAGATTGCTTTGATTTCCCGAATGCTCACTAGGAAGGTTGTAGTGGCTTACATCAGCTCTTGCAATCAATAATTCGTTTCAAATGATAAAGAGGCAACGTATGGTTGATAATATACAAAGAGAAATAGAAAAAGATTTATTCGATGAATATCACAAATTTATGGAGAAATTTTATGCACTATTAAGTCTTATATTTGCAACAGCTGGGTTCACTTTTACAGTTATTAATCTTACGTTAGGTAAACAACTGACCATCCAAGAAGCTGTAAGTAGCTACCATATCAGTGTATGTTTTGGGTTTATACTCTTGGCTTTTTTAATTTCGGTTATCAATGTGCTAGCAATATCTCACCACAAAAAGCTAGTATTTAAAGGTGGATCGCTGGGATTTAGAGAAGGTGACGAACTAGAAAAAAATAATGTAACAATACATTACGCTATTGTGAAGCAAAAGGATTACTACGTAATTGCAATTAGTTCAATTGGATTTTCACTCATATCCCTCTATAGTTATTTTGCAAAGTATCGATTTATGACTGTTATCATGATGGTTGGAATTTTTTTGATGTTGGTGATTTCAATTCGCAAGTCTCATCATATGATACAAAACGACACATGCTGAAAAGACAAATCGTTTACAGGATATGAAAGGACAGCCTGTACGTAGTTATAATGGTCCAAATACCTCAAAAATGGGTTGTCGAGGATTATACAGGTTGTCCGTAATTGTAGGAGGGATGTACGAGCCTACTTCGAGCCAGGCTTATTCTCTAACTCCAATCGCAAAAAGTTAGCGAGACCTACTTCATGTGCATTGCATATATGTAGGTCTGACATCTGGATTGCTTTGCCTCCTATTTTGAAAACGTGTTCCTGTGTGCCAAGTGTAAAACGAGCGAGGGGAACTAACTTGTCAATTGGTGTGTTTGCAATCTCTACTTTTGAACCGAGATAGATCTTGTGACAATTCCTGCAAGCATAATAAGGTGTGATTATCATATGAAAATAAATGATAATGTACTTATATAAAGCCATTGATGATTGAAAAGCAAGGTTACCATAAGTGTTTTCTTCCTCACAATATCCTGAAAGAAAAGTAGTAGGTTGAAAGTCAGGAAGGAATTAAAATCAGGAAATTACTGGAATATGTTGAGACAAGTTGAACAGTTTAGAGGTGTCTGTTTTTGAATAAAGGGTTTTATCTATAAGCAAACTTTATGACAGTTTTATAATGGCTTTAAGACTATGAAAAGAAGAAGTTTAAAATAGTAAATGGGCATCTGTTGTTTATATGGGGAGTGGGGGGAGTGGTATTTATGGGGAAATAAAAGAGTTTTTCACAGATGCCTATAATATACATCTACTTCTTATTATATAAACCAATGTTAATAATGATCGATTCTTGGGTCTTTTGGAAGTACTGTGATTGAATGCGATAATAAACAGTACTGATTTTAGAGTTGCATATTTGTGTTAATAAACCATTAGGTGACTTTTCTTTATTGAAAACAGACGAACTGGTTAATATTGGCAGTAATTTGAAAAAGTATATATTAATCTGAAGACTTATAAAAAGTTGAACGAGCGATGCATATAGACTTTTTTATCTATAAGCCCCCTCACTCCCAAACTCGCTTGTTCACCTTTCTTATATTTGAGGCTTACGTTGTGTGAAGATCAGTAAGCAAAAGGTAGGTAAGGGAATTGAAAACAGCATGTGCCTTCTTGAATCGCCGAACCCGCATCCTGTATACTCTATACAGTTCTTCTAAAATATACTCCCCCAAATATATTGATTTGAAGAATGGTTAACAATCCTTATAATTACATTTAGGAGACGTATTACCCGTATTTGCGCCCCAATCCCACAATTAACACAAATGAAAATATTTGAAGTTATCCTTCTAATCTTCAGACTGTTTAGCATAATTGTTAACCAACAAGAGGATAAAAAGTAGCATAAGGATTGCAAAATGGTCTTGAGATCGATATTAATAAAATTATTTAAAGAAAGAAAAGGGTGATACAAAAAGCCCGCCAAAATTTTCTCCTGATGTTATGAAGAGCTGCAGGCTTACAAATGACCTGTCACCATGCTACATTATATCCAAAAACCGTGTCCATACATCCTTGGCACAGTCCAGTAGTCTCGAATTCTCTAACAAACATTTTGTTTCTGAATTCTTCAATTGTACTCTCAAAGTACACAGTGGACATCTACAGTCTTCAACTTTAGTGACTGCGTGCACAAATCCTAATGCTCTTAGAAATCTCTTCTTTTCTATCGTCATATAATTACCTCTAAATCATTGTACAATATTATTTTGTTTCGGGACATTGAGGAGGAGGTGCAAGCATTGTCCAGATTTGGTTTCCGAGCTTTTATCGAATTTCGCCATTTCTTAAATGTTTAATATCCTGCAACAAAGTTACTTTTCGCTTTTAACGCTTTTACAATCGATGTAATCCTTTTTGATTCCAATAAATCACCGTTGGTATCTCTTTCACAAAAACTACTTCAGCACTTATCAATCTCAGCCTAGCAGAGTGAAAGATATTTTTTAGCTTTCCCATTTCGAATGAGTAGTTATATTTTCTTTAAAATATTGGTGCCACATTATTATGTTTCAACAAGCAGATAGTGCAATATTCATTAACTTTCATACAAATAATGGAAAGGCAGAAACATGCAGGTTCAGTCCTGCTCGAGACAGAAGGAGTAATACAATGGCAGAAAAAATAGCACTTTGGGAACCGATAGAGTATAAAAGTGTATGTATACACTGTGGTACTACAAACTTCAGCAAAACACCATCAACACAGCACTTGTATATTGAATGTAACAAGGAATATCTTTCAGCGGTGGCTCATACGGAAGAAGATTAACATTAGAGGCAATAATAATTTACAGGGAATAACATCGCATAGCTTGCGTTCAGCGTATATCTTTGACACCGAGCGCTTCGATGGCGACCAGATCAAGCTGGCCGTTTTCGAGCGCGCGCCGCGTAAATTCGCCGGGCCTCGCAAGGCGCAATCCGGGCATCCGGCCAAGAACTTTCAAAAGGAGAGAGATCTACAGACCGAGACCCGTGGACCTGCAACTCGCCGCTATCTTCGCCCGTGAAACTGTGGGGGCCGGGAAACCAGAGCACAAGCCCGCTATCGATGATCTTGCGATCGGCCGGGTCAATAATTTTCCGATATAATGCTTGGCGGGGCAGGGGCAATTGCCCGATCAAAGCCTGACAGCCTGGGCCGAACCGGCCCAGAAACCCTAATTACCGCGATTGCCGCCTTGCCCAGTCCCGACGCTAGCGCGAAAATTGTGCTGCGATCTTCGAGACTATACATCCACAAACCCGCTTATGGTCTCCGCCATGTTTCACGTGAAACATGGCGGCGAATCCCGCAGCTGAAATCCGGCGTCAGGTATTCATGGAATCGAAGAAGGACGAATTGCCCTTTGGCGTTTCCCGCAACTTGCCGAGCAGGAATTCGATTGCATCGACCGTTCCCATCGGATTGAGAATTCGCCGCAAGACATACATTTTTTTCAGGATGTCGCCCGGCACCAGCAATTCCTCCTTGCGCGTTCCCGAGCGAGTGATATCAATCGCAGGAAACACCCTCTTGTCCGCGACCTTGCGATCGAGAATAAGTTCGGAATTGCCGGTCCCTTTGAACTCCTCGAAGATCACTTCGTCCATACGTGAACCGGTTTCGATAAGTGCCGTCGCAATAATCGTCAGAGAGCCGCCCTCTTCGATGTTGCGCGCGGCGCCAAAAAAGCGCTTCGGCCGCTGGAGTGCATTAGCGTCAACGCCGCCGGTCAGCACCTTGCCCGAAGACGGCACGACCGTATTATAGGCTCTGCCGAGACGCGTTATCGAATCGAGAAGAATGACGACATCCCGACCATGCTCGACCAGCCGCTTTGCCTTTTCGATGACCATCTCCGCCACCTGAACGTGGCGCACGGCGGGTTCGTCGAAAGTCGACGAAACCACTTCACCTTTCACTGACCTCTGCATATCCGTCACTTCTTCGGGGCGCTCGTCGATGAGCAGCACGATCAGATAGCACTCCGGATGATTGGTCGTGATCGATTGCGCGATGTTTTGCAGGATGACGGTCTTGCCGGTGCGCGGCGGAGCGACGATCAGTGCGCGTTGACCCTTGCCTATGGGGGAAACAATGTCGATCACGCGCGCCGAAAAGTCCTTCCGCGTCGGATCATCGATTTCCAGCTTTAGCCGCTCATTCGGATATAAAGGCGTCAAATTATCAAAATGAACCTTGTGCCGGACCTTTTCAGGATCCTCAAAATTGATGGAATTGACTTTCAGAAGAGCAAAATATCGCTCGCCCTCCTTTGGGCTACGAATTAATCCTTCGACAGTATCGCCTGTCCGCAACCCAAACCGTCGGATTTGCGAGGGCGAAACGTATATATCGTCGGGACCCGCAAGATAATTGGCGTCTGGCGCGCGCAGAAAACCAAAACCATCCTGGAGCACTTCGACGACGCCCTCGCCAATGATCTCGATATCTCGAGATGCCAGCTGCTTGAGGATCGCAAACATCAATTCCTGCTTTCGCATGATTGATGCGTTCTCGACTTCGTGTTCTTCCGCGAAGGCGAGCAAATCCGTCGCCGATTTAGCTTTCAAATCCTGGAGCTTGATCTCACGCATACGGATTTCGATTTCAGTTTTTTCGATGTCTGTCATGGGGCAAAAAGCCCTTCCAATTCATGGGGGAAACAATCGGGGCGTAAAGCGCCCTCTTGCCGCCAAGCGCCTTTCGCGGCGTTAACTGGCAAGCGACTGCTAAAGAGGAGAGAAATCCAATTTAGCGCTTTTTCGACCGCGCGACAAGATCGCGGCTCGAAAATCGGTCGGAGTATTGCCGCAATGACGTTCGCGTAGACTCTCGCAGCGTGTTTTCCCTTGCTGCCTAACATCGACCGTGCTCAATAAAAACCAATATGTCGATCATGCGGCGCGAGGCGAACCGTTGAACCTGAAGATTACAACTTGGAATATAAATTCTGTCCGTCATCGCCGTGACCTTGTCAAAAAATTCCTCATCGAACATCAACCAGACATTCTTTGCCTTCAGGAAACCAAAGTGTCGCGATAGCGAGTTCCCCGAATTCCGAAATTCGTAAACTCGGATACGAACATATCGCTCTCAATGGACAGAAGGGATATCACGGCGTCGCCATCATCTCGCGTCTGCCGATTGAAAATATTGAAAAAAGAGAATTCTGCCTGAAGGGCGACGCCCGACATTTGGCCGTAACTCTGCCTTTCGCCGGTCGCAATATCAGGGTCCATAATTTTTACATTCCCGCCGGTGGCGATGAACCTGACCCGCAAACAAATGATAAATTTGCCCATAAACTCGGATTTCTCGACGAAATGCACCGATGGACCATGGAGCAAGTCGTTTGTTGACGCCGACACCATTTTACTCGGCGATTTTAATGTTGCTCCATATGAACATGATGTCTGGAGCCACAAGGCCCTATTGAAAGTGGTAAGTCATACGCCGATTGAAACCGAAAAACTCACGGCGATGTTGAAAGATGGGGCCTGGATTGATGTCTTGCGTCGCTATACTCCGATGGAGCAGAAACTTTATACATGGTGGAGCTATCGCGCCCGTGACTGGAACAATGCCGATAAAGGCAGGCGCCTCGATCATATATGGGCGTCTCGATCGTTGGATCCGTTTCTTGCAAGCATTGAAATCCTCCGCGATGCGCGCGGCTGGGAGGGGCCATCCGACCATGTTCCCGTCAGCGTGAACTTGCAATTCAAGTCGGTCCAGCAGTTGACTACCGGTTGAATTGTCAATTCAAGAAGGATTTCCGGGTCTTTTCGAGATCATCGACGAATGTCTGCAACTCACGCCCTAGTTCGACTTTCAGCCGTTGCGCGCTTGCAGGCGATTCGGCGAGTGTGCGGAGAAACAACGCCCGCGAAATTCTGAGCACCGTCAGATCCTGTCGTGCAATCGCCGTCGCCGGGTTTTTGGTCACAGCCATGAGCGCCAATTCGCCCAAAAGCCCCCCTGCGCCCACGATTTTCGCAGCCACGCCATCGTTTTGCGACGAATTCGAGAGCAACAACTCCTGACACAATGACGTAGCCGCCAAAAGATGATTCGCCTTGGCGATAAAGCACGTCCCCGGCCACGAATGTCCGCGTCTCGGCGGCAAACGCGATTAATTTTAACGCCTCCGCGTCCAGGGACGAAAAAACCGGCAAGCTAGCCAAAAGCTTGACGTCGCTATCCAAACTCATTTCGTCACCGATGGAAATTCGATCATGTTTTGAGGGCCTTAAAAGGCAAGCCGATATCCGCCCGCATCCGTAACCAACAGCTGAGCATTGGCCGGATTGGCTTCGATTTTCTGTCTAAGACGATAGATATGTGTCTCTAGCGTATGCGTGGTGACATTCGCATTATAGCCCCAAACTTCGCGCAACAGCTCATCACGGGAGACTACAATTCCTTTTGCGCGATTCAAATAGAGCAAAATTGCTGTTTCTTTTTCAGTCAGCCGCAATTTCTCGCCCCCGGCCGACGTCAAAAGTTTCCCGCTGGGAAAAAACACATAGGAGCCAATTTGAAATGTCGCGTCTTCGCTCATTTCATGCTGACGTAACTGAACCCGTATACGCGCCAGCAAAACAGCAAACCTGAACGGTTTATTGACGTAATCATTTGCGCCAGATTCGAGGCCATAAACAATATCTGTTTCAGAATCGTGGCCTGTTAAAAGAATTATAGGCTTTTGAAAGCCTTCCATTCGTAACCTTTTAACTGCCTCACGCCCATCTCCATCAGGAAGACTGATATCCATTATAATCAAATCAATGGCGTCTTTGCGCACAGCCGCCAATGAGGAGGCTATAGTATCCGCCTCAAGCGCCGCAAATTCATGATGTGCAGCAAGCTGTTCAACGAGCGAATGACGTAACAGCGCGTCGTCATCGACAATCAAAATCCGGCGGAGCTGTGACATGAATTATCCTGTAACCGGCGCGAATCGCATTTAATGGTGAACTCAAGTGAACAAATTTTGGACCAGCAGGTCGATACCAGAACTTACGCTTTCAACGAATTTTCGTCAAAGGCACGCCATTTTCGACACTCGCGGGTCCAACTTTCCTTTCACATTTATCTATTCGCGCATTGCCTCGGCTGCCCAATCGGCCTCATCTTGGGCTCCTTATGATGGGATCGCTAGCGATTCCTTGCGCGATCGGTCGGAATGGAATTGGACCTAAGATCCGTGAAGGCGATGGGCGCACGCCGCTCGGTCGGTTTATCGTCGTTGAATGGCGCAGGCGAAAAGATATCTGGACCATTTTCAGACCCGATTGCCACATGATAAAGCGCACAGATGGATGGTGCGATGATCCGGCATCCAATCGCTATAACCGCCCTGTGACCTTGCCTTTTCGAGCGGGAGCCGAAAATTTGTGGCGCGACGATGGCGTTTATGACCTGATCGGAATCATGGATTTCAATTTCTCTCCGCGCGTCAACGGCCGTGGGAGCGCGATCTTTATCCATCTCGCACATGATGACAACCGCGCAACGGCTGGTTGCATCGCGTACGTCGTTCGACGATGCGAAAAATGCAATTTCTATGTTCTGCCAAGGTCAGGGTCAAAATCGGCTGATTGGTCTTTTTTCAGTCGTGAGCCGAAAATTGCCGAGCCCACCCGGACGGACGTAGCCCCGAGTTGAATGGCCAACTCGAAATCGGCGCTCATACCCATCGACAATTTCTTCAGTCCGAATTCCGAAGCAAGCCGGCCAAGGAGCGCAAAATGTGGCGAAGCCAATTGATCGAGGGGCGGAATGCACATCAATCCTTCGATGGCCAAACCCAACTCACACCGGCACAATTCCAGGAAAGACCCCAGTTCGCGAGGCGAGACGCCCGCTTTTTGCGCCTCCTCACCCGTGTTGACCTGGATATACAGCCGTGGATTTCTTCCGCTCGTGCGCATGGCCTGCGCGATAGCCCGCGCGATCTTGGGTCGATCCAGCGTTTCGATGACATCAAACAGTTGCACCGCTTCAGCTGCCTTGTTCGATTGCAGCGGACCGATCAAGTGGAGGTCGAGATCGCCGTAGTCTGATCGAAGTCCTGGCCATTTCTCATGAGCCTCCTGGACCCGGTTTTCGCCAAAAACACGATGCCCGGCCTGCAGAACAGCTTGAATGGCCTCCTTACCAAAATTCTTGGAAACGCAAACCAGTTCGATTTCGCGGTGGTTGCGGCCAACGTCCAAACAGCTTCGGTCAACGCGAACCCGAACTTCTTCCAAATTAGCCTTGATAAGGTCCGAGCGAGCGTCCGTAGTCAAAAAGCCACCCCTTGCGTTCGATTATAAAAGCGCCAACGATCGTCCCGTTGAGCTTCAGCGTCCGACCATCGGTCCGCAGATCATAATTCGCTCGATCTCTGAAAGGAAACCATGAACCCCGCCTTTCGCGAAATCCGGCAAAACAATTGACCGTGGCTCGGAAATGATGCTCATTGCGCAAAATATCCAAAGTCGTAAATGAGCGGAATCCCGATGCGATCTGAGCGCTATAACGCCCTCGAAGCCGAACCGAAATGGCAAAAAATCTGGCAGGACAGGGATACATTCGCGACGCGCAATGAGGATCCTCGGCCCAAGTATTATGTCCTTGAGATGTTTCCTTACCCTTCGGGGCGGATTCACATGGGCCATGTCCGAAATTATGCGATGGGCGATGTCGTCGCGCGGTCCATGAGGGCCAGAGGCTATAGCGTCTTGCACCCGATGGGTTGGGAGCCTTTGGGATGCCGGCTGAAAACGCAGCGCGTCTCAATCGATCGCATCCGGCCGTCTGGACCTACTCCAATATAGCAACCATGCGCGCCCAGTTGCAGAGCATGGGATTGTCGATTGACTGGTCACGCGAGATCGCGACTTGCGACCCGAGTTACTACAAGCACCAGCAAAAAATGTTCCTCGATATGCTCGATAAAGGTCTGGTTTATCGCAAGAACGCGAAGGTGAACTGGGACCCCATCGATCACACTGTCTTGGCCAATGAACAGGTCATCGATGGCCGCGGCTGGCGCTCCAACGCACTGGTTGAGCAACGTGAACTGACTCAATGGTTTTTCAAGATCACCGAGTACTCGCAAGACCTTTTGCAATCGCTGGATACGCTGGACCGTTGGCCGGAAAAAGTCCGCCTGATGCAGAAAAACTGGATCGGACGCTCCGATGGCGCTTCGGTTCGCTTCGCCATGAAACAACCGGCCCCAGCCTCTGAAATCAAGGTCTACACCACCAGGCCCGATACGCTTTTCGGTGCTAAATTCCTGGCAGTTTCACCCGATCACCCACTCGCGACGGCACTTGCCGAAAAAGACGAAAAATTAGGCGCGTTCATCGATGAATGCCATCGGATCGGCACCTCCGTCGCAGCCCTCGAAACCGCCGAGAAAAAAGGCTTTGATACCGGATTACAGGTCGTCCATCCGTTCGACCCGGAATGGCTTCTGCCTGTCTACGTCGCCAATTTCGTGCTGATGGACTATGGAACTGGCGCCATATTCGGCTGCCCTGCACACGACCAGCGCGATTTTGAATTCTCGCAGGCTTATGGGCTCGGTTACACAGTCGTGGTCTGTCCGGACAACGCGGATCCTGCCCGGTTCGATCTCGATGGAACGGCTTATGACGGCGACGGCCATTTGATCAATTCGCGTTTTCTTGACGGCATGAACCCGCAAGACGCGCGCGAAGAAGTGATCCGTAGACTTGAGACCGAAAAATCGGAAGGCGAGCCGCGCGGTCAACGTCAGGTCAACTACAAATTGCGCGACTGGGGCATATCGCGACAGCGCTATTGGGGCTGTCCCATTCCGATCATACACTGCGAGAGCTGTGGCGTTGTTCCGGCGGACACCAATAGCCTCCCGATCGTTTTGCCGGCGGATGTCGCCTTCGATCAACCCGGCAATCCGCTCGATCGCCATCCGACCTGGAAGCATGTCGATTGTCCGAGATGCGGACGCGCAGCCCGGCGCGAAACCGACACAATGGATACCTTTGTCGATTCGTCCTGGTATTTTGCCCGATTTACCGATCCGACCAACGAGCATGCGCCGACGACGCGTTCCGCGGTGGACCATTGGCTGCCGGTCGATCAATATATCGGCGGCATTGAACATGCGATCTTGCATTTGCTCTATTCGCGGTTCTTCACCCGCGCCATGCGCGCCACCGGCCATATCGGGGTCAGCGAACCCTTCGCCGGCTTATTTACCCAGGGCATGGTGGTGCACGAGACCTATCGTTCGGTCGATGGCGCCTGGCTGTCGCCCACCGAGATCCGGTTTGAACAAGAGGGCGGCGAGCGCCGCGCTTTCGCAATTGACGATGGGCGCCCGATCGAGATCGGCGGCATCGAAAAAATGTCAAAATCGAAACGCAACACGATCGACCCGGACGATATTATCGCAACCTATGGCGCCGACACCGCCCGCTGGTTCATGTTGTCCGATTCGCCGCCAGATCGCGACGTCAATTGGACGGAGGAGGGCGTTCAGGGCGCCGCGAAATTCGTCCAACGCCTCTGGCGCCTCGTTGGGGATATTGCTGAATTCAGCGATCGAACAAATTCGGTTTCCGATTTCGGAGAAAAAGCTCAAAAAATTCGGAAAGCCGCCCACACGGCGTTGGCCAAGGTGGATGAAGATATCGCGCGACTGCGCTTCAATCGCTGCGTCGCCCATATTTATGACCTGGCGAACCAATTGACGGCGTTGCTCGCAACTGTTGAGGACCCCGACGAGCCCGAAGATGTCCGTGTCGCCTTTCTTGAAGCAGGCAAAATATTAACGCATCTCTTTGCGCCTATGATGCCGCATCTGGCTGAGGAGTGCTGGTCAGAATTGGGAGAAAAAACCCCAATTGCTGAATCGTCATGGCCCGTTGCCGACCTTTCTCTCATCGTCGATAACGTGATATTGCTGCCTGTACAGGTCAACGGGAAGAAACGCGCCGATCTCACGATCGACCGCAATGCCTCCGCGAGCGAAATCGAAGCGGCCGTCCTCAAACTCGATATCGTCCAACGCGCATTGGATGGTCGGAAGCCCAAAAAAGTGATTGTCGTGCCTCAAAGGATCGTCAATGTCGTTATCTAGCGTCCCAAAGCTTGGCTCGGGACTTTCGACGGACAAGCGGATATGCCATGTTTTTCGCCTTGGCCCTTGCTCTTTCCGGCTGCATCCAGCCGCTTTACGGACCCGGCGTTGGCGGCGATTCAGTGGCGGCGGAAATGCAGGCCATCAAGATTGAGCCCATTCCAGACCGCCTCGGGCATTACGTCGAAAATGAACTGATTTTTGCGCTCAATGGCACAGGCTCCTCCCCGGCCCCGAAATATCGACTCATCGTCACATTGCGCGAGCGGATGGCGACTCCCGTCATCAATACGGTGACCGGACAGGCCGAAGCTGGTGACGTTGCCGTCGATGCGGATTATCGGTTACTTCCCATCGCCGGCGGCGGACAACCAATCACTGCCGGAAATGTCACTCAATTCGTTGCATATGATCGCACCAGCCAGAGACTTTCCAATGTCCGCGCAGCGCGCGATGCCGAGATCCGCAATGCGAAAACGCTCGCCGACCAGATCCGCACCCGCATCGCAGCGGTCTTGGCCACGCGCAGCTAATCAATGACGGCTGTTTCGCATCAGGATGCGGACCGATTTCTGGCGGGGTCAATCAGCGACTTTAGTATTTTTCTTGTGTTCGGGACCGACCAGGAACTCATTTTCGAACGCAGTCAAAAGCTCATCCGTTGCAGCCATAGGGGCCCATGGCGATGCGATGCAAATCGTTGAATTCGCCGGCGACGCCATCGCCGCCGATCCGATGATATTGCTCGATGAGGCCAATGCGATCAATATGTTCGGAGGCGACGTCCGCGTCATTCGCATTGCCGCCGGAAACCGCTCTTTGACGCCTGCGCTCGAACTCATAGCCCAGGCTCCTCAAGCTGGCTGCGTCCTTATTATTGAGGCCGGTGAGCTAAAGCGCGACGCTTTGCTCAGAAAATGGATTGAAACACAAATCTTTCGCCGTCTCAATCGAGTGTCGCGCGGACGATCCCAAGGATATTCAGCGGTTGATTGACGCTGAGGTTAAATTCGCCCAACTCTCGATCGATCCTGACGCTCGCGAAGCCTTGGGCGCCATGTTGGGTGAAGACCGATTATCGACCCGCTCTGAACTTGATAAGCTCACCCTTTATGCGCATGGCCAAAACGCCATAACCATCGAGCACATTAACGAGATTTTGCATGACGCCTCAGCGCTCGGCGTCGATGCGGTCATCTCCGCTATTTTTTCTGGAAAATCAGCGCAGGTCGTCGAACTCGTTCATAAAGCGTTACAAATGGGGTCGACATCAACATGCTCGTCGCTGCCACGCTGCGCTATGCATTGGCTCTTCATCGTTGTCGCGCCGACATCGCCAATGGCGCATCTTTCGACGGCGCGCTGCAAATGCTCTTGCGTCAAGTTTATGGCTTCAGCCGCAAAACCGAAGTTTCAAACCAATTGCGACAGATATCGCTCTCCGCACTCGAACAAATGATCAGCGCCCTGTTCGATATCGTCAGGAAGACGCGACAAAATAATTCACTTGGCGAGCAGCGCACGATCAGGCTTTTTTTGTCTCTCTCGAGTATTGATAAGAAAGACAAAATAGGATTTCAAAAGCGACATCACGATTTTAAATGCAAAGGAAGTCCCGCAGCGACAAAGGTGACTTTATCACAAGCCTGCGCCAAGGCTTGGTTCAGTCGTCCTTGCGCATCGCGAAACGAACGCCCCAACTGCGTCTCGGGCACCAACCCCAAGCCAATTTCATTCGAAACAAAAATCACCGGACCATCGAAGCTCGAAACAGCTTCAGAAAGCCGCAACGTTTCCGCCGGCAAATCAAACTTTTCGAATGCCAGATTGGACAACCACAATGTGAGACAATCGACAACGACAATTCGATCCCGCCGCGCGTGCGTCATTAAAACATCCACAAGCCGAATACGCTCTTCTGCGAGTTCCCACTCCGGACCTCGCTCCTTTTTATGCCGAGCTATCCTCTCGCTCATTTCCTGATCTTCAATTCCGGCGGTTGCGATCATCCATTTTTTCAATCCTGACTGGCTCGCCAGAGCCAGCGCATAAGCTGTTTTTCCCGAGCGCGCGCCGCCAAGAATCAGTCGAGTTCCTCTGAACACAAGGATTTTCCCATTTTCGGACCAAATTTATCGTTCAATCGCTTAAAAGGCGTTTTAGCAATTCGAGTTCTTCGCTTAATGTCGAATCGCCAGACACAAGCCCTTCAATTTTCCGCACGGCATGCAAAACGGTCGTGTGATCGCGACCACCGAATCTTCGTCCGATCTCGGGAAGCGATCGTAGGGTCATGGTTTTTGATAAATACATGGCGATTTGCCTTGGCCGCACAACATTGGCCGTCCGGCGCGAGGAGAGAATATCCGCCCGACTTACGTTGAAATGGGTGGCGACCAGCTTTTGAATATCCTCAATCTTGACGCGTTTGGGATCTCGCGCTCTTACAAGATCGCGAATGGCGGCCTCCGCGGCTTCAAGCGTCAAGATCGATCCGGCCAAGGTCGTATGCGCCAAAAGGCGATTTACCGCTCCGTCAATATCCCGGCCATTCGTCTGAATCGATCTCGCCACCATCGCAACGACGGCTCTCGACACATCAAATCCTGGTTGAGCGCTTTTTGCCACCGCTATCCGCGCTTCCAAAATTTTGGTTCGCAGCATTTCGTCCAGTGGTTGAATTTCGACGCACAAGCCGCCGCCGAAACGCGACCGAACGCGCTCGTCGAGATTTTCCAAATCGCTCGGCATCCGATCGCCAGCAATCACCACCTGCCGTCCCGATTCAATCAAAGCGTTTAGAGTATGACAAAATTCATGCTGGATGGTCTTTCCCTGCAAAAACTGGACATCGTCGATGACCAGCACGTCGATCGCCCGCAACTTCTCTTTGAATGCGATCGAGTTTTGCGATTTCAACGCATTCACAAAACCATACATGAACTTTTCCGCGGTAAGATAAATCACCCGCCGCCCGGACGCCGCGACCGAATGAGCGACCGCCTGAATCAGGTGCGTCTTGCCCAGACCGACGTTCGAATGAACATAAAGAGGATTGAATAAGGTTCTTCCCTCTGGCCTCTCCTGACAGATCTGCTGAGCCGCCGCATAGGCCAACTGGTTGGCCTGGCCGACCAAAAAAGTCGAAAAGGTCAGTCTCCTATCCAAATGAGACCCTTCAAACCCCTCAATTGCGCTTTTGGTCAAATTGCCGCTGGCGCCTGTCTCGGCTGCGTGAGTTGGTCTCCCGCCTGAAGCCGCTATGCCGACATCGGCGCGGTCCGCCATCGGCGCGGAAATTCGGCCAGCCGCGCGTAAGTCGAGGACAACTTCGCGCACCTCCGGAATTTCCGTCAACAACGCTGTGCATAGTTTTTCGAAATAATGCGCCTAAATCCAACTTTTCAGGAATTTTGTGGGAACCGACAAAAATGCGCAGCCGTGATCAATTCGATCAAGCTCCAAGCGCGTGAACCACGAAGAGTAAACCGCTTCTCCCAACTCTCCCCTCAGTCGCGCGCACAGCCTTCCCCACACTTCTGTAGTCGCCGCTTCTTCAGCGTGACCGACTTTTCTCAATTGAGCTTGCGTTTTCGACATCATTTTCTTCTTGCGACGATGACTCCTCGTCCGCGCGAAGCGGCAGGACGGAGCGGTAAGATTGGATACAGGTCGAAAGCTTGGTCTATTAAAATCACATCTAACAATCTAACAACGATATTAGTTAGTGTCCTGATGCGATTGTTTATTATAGACTGTGAGCTCGAAAATGATTACTATGACCAGATCCCGTATAATTTGAATATCGCGCGCTCATAACGTCCCCCCGACGCTCCATGAATTCTTCTTTTATTACGCTACCAAATAGATCTATTTGGTCAGCTACCGATTTATAATTCAAAAAAAGTTATCCTGAAACAGGCTTTAATATAAGTAGATAATATTACATATATTAGCAAAACGACTATTTCGATATTCCTTACATATTCCCAAACGCAAGCCTTTACATCGCACCAGGATATTTTTTGTCCGCGTTGATGATTAAAACCATACACAGACCGCTTTCGACTCGCAATATCACCTTAAGCAAATTCCTGGCTGCGTCTTTTGGCAATCGGCGACCGGTCAAAGGTTGGCTGTTCTCTATCGCCCGAGAAAGGCTTGAGTCCGAGCAAAACCCCCGACGGCCACCCTCCATCTGCACCGTCAAAGTTTTTTCGAGATAGCGCGATTTGGCCTAAGGCCACCCTCATGTCAAGCACCCCTGCCAGAGACCGAAAGAAACCTTTGCGCAGAACTCGTTGATTTTGATAATGGTTAGGTGATCGACGCTTGGCCCCGTCATAATTTTTTCGTGTTCGCTCGCGCAAGAAATATGCTCGCAACCATGGCGTTATGGAGCACCGTTAACAATTTGCCTGTCCTTCGGCGCATATTCTTCCCACAGGGCTTTGCCATTCCAAATTCCGATATATTCCTGATGTCTCAAGACTTCGTCAGCATTTACCTCGGGAATCAAAGTTTTCTATTCGTATAGTTTGCAACCCGCCATGTTCAATCTTACGAGCTTCCTTTTGGACGGAAAAAGACAACGACTTTTGTCGGCCACACTTCAGCTCTAGATAGACTTCGGCCAAAATCTCCGTATCGATCAGGGCTCCGTGTTTCGTACGACGGCTGCGATCGATTCCGTATCTGGCGCAAAGAGCGTCGAGCGAGTTTGCCGCTCCCGGATGTTTTTGGCGCGCCAGTACTAGCGTATCGATCACCAAGTTGTTTTCCAAAGACGGACGCCGGGCCCGCCTCAACTCTTCGTTTATGAATTTCAAATCAAATTCGGCGTTATGTGCAATAATCGGATCGTTGCCGATAAAATTAATGAAGTTGTCAATAATGTCGATAAAAATAGGCTTATCATTCAGGAATTCACGCGAAATTCCATGGATCCTAAACGCTGAATCTGGGAACGTCTCGTTGTGGATTTATATAGACATGGAACATGTTATCAGTTAATTTATCATCTATTATTTCTATAGCTGCAATTTCAATTACTCTATCACCTCCGATCGGATCAAGACCAGTTGTTTCCGTATCAAAAACGACTTCTCTCACAGAAAACCTCGCATATAATTCTATAACGTAGTCAACGGTTCAAGATGCTGGCTATGATTATCATGATTTGTCTTTTTGTTGACGCCATGCTTCCACTAGTCTGCACGATGAAATGCGCTCTTTTGCGCTTTTCATCGTCGGGCAACTGCCGCTTGAGTATCGCGGCTAATTTCGCCTCGTCCATGCCTGGACGGGTTAGCACGCGTTCGCGCTGTTCGCATTCTCGCGCCGAAACAACCACGATGCCATCAACATCAGCGCTTCCGCCCTTTTCGAAAAGCAGCGGAACGTCGAGAACAGCCAAAGTTCGACCGTTGGTACGCATCATATCAAGAAATTTGGTCTGCTGAGCCTGAACAAGCGGATGGACCACATCTTCAAGTTTCGACATTCCTTTGGCATCGGCCAAAACCAAAACGCCAAGTTCATTGCGGTTTATGCGTCCCTCCTTGATCGCGGTAGGGAAAATCCTGGCCAAGGGTTCGACCGCCTCTCCCTCATAGAGATCATGCACGCATCGGTCCGCATCGAAGACGGGAACACCCAATTGACGAAAAATGCGAGCGGCCGTCGTCTTCCCCATCCCAATCGAACCAGTCAATCCCAAAACGATCATAGGCGTCCCTGTTCGTATCCCCCTCAAGCGCGGCGGAGTTCACCCTGGGCTATAAATTTGATCACATGGACACGATAGAGATCTAGAATAGCAGCCGCCGTTTCCTCTATCGATCGCCTCGAGACGTCAATGACGGGCCAACCCTTGTCGGCGAATAAACGTCTTGACCGGCTAATTTCATCGGCGACGGATTGCCTGTCGACATAAGGCGAATCCTGGGTCGCATTGAGAGCTAGGAGTCGATTCTGCCGGATTTGAACAATTCGATCCGGTGAGGCGAATAGACCAACAACAAGCGGCTTTCGAACATTCTGCACAGCAACTGGAAGCTGCACACCAGGAACCAAGGGGATATTTGCAGTTTTTATACCTCTATTGGCAAGGTAAATGCTGGTGGGCGTTTTTGACGTGCGGCTTACCCCTAATAGGATAATGTCAGCCGTTTCCAAATCGTCCGGTATTTGTCCGTCGTCATGCATCATCGTATAGTTTAATGCGTCTATGCGTTTGAAATAGTCCGCGTTCAACATGTGTTGAGCCCCCGGACGCGGCGCTGATGCGGGACCAAGATAGGATTGGAAAAGTCCCAGAATCGGAGCGAGCACCGAAAGAGCTGGCGAACCCGTCTCAGCACAAACCTTTTCGAGCCGCTCGGCGAGGGTCGAATCCACCAGGGTGAACAAGACAATTCCTGGGGCCGCCTGAATTTCCGCAATCACTCTTTCCAACTTTTCGCTGTTCCGAATAAGCGGATAGACATGTTCAATCGATGCTATTCCCTGATATTGCGCGGCTGCCGCCCGACTGACCGCAATCAGCGTCTCTCCGGTCGAATCCGACACCAGATGCAGATGAAAATAATTTCGGTTCACAGCCCGTCCTACTCCGCCGCCTGTTTTTTGGGTTCCACCTAACGCCGGCTTTCCACACCCCCTGTGGATAAACAGGTAAGACAGGAAACAACACCCACGCACACGTTCAAACTCGGCATTTTTCGGCTTTTTTTCAACAGGAAAAACGGAGTCGATAAAAAACCGCCCGCCTCAGACTCTATGGGGATTACGTGGATAACGAGGTTTGTGTGGATCGCCTTAAACTCGACACCGGCCGCTTAATCGTTAAAAATCAGTTAACAGGCTCCATCATTCGGCCGATTCCTGGCAACTCGACGATACCACCTGTTTGGGCATCCATTGTGCATGACGCGGAATAACGCTATTGCGACGGTCAATAAGAAACAGAAAGAGTCTAGATTCCTTTCATTTTATAAGGATCCTCCTGTGTCGATGAGCCAGTCCACCCCCCGCCCCAACGTCCAAAACAAGCCCTTTTTGTCGACGCTCGATGGCCATGTTTCAGATAAACCCCCGATTTGGCTGATGCGGCAGGCAGGACGTTATCTACCGGAATATCGCGCGATCCGTTCCCAATCCAAGAGTTTCCTGGATTTTTGCTATAGCCCCGCTCTCGCAACCGAGGCGACACTGCAGCCCATTCGCCGGTTCGGGTTCGACGCAGCCATTCTCTTCAGCGACATCCTTGTTGTCCCAGACGCTTTCGGACAAAAAGTCTCATTCGAGGTCGGTGAAGGGCCTCGTCTAGACCCTTTGACGACGCCTGAAGCCATAGCGGCGCTCGGTGAATTTTCTCTGGCCCATCTGGACCCGGTGTTTGAGACGATTGATCGGGTCAAGGGGCAACTCCCTTCGGAAACCGCCTTCATAGGCTTCTGCGGCGCCCCCTGGACGGTCGCCAGCTATATGATCGCGGGACAAGGCACTCCGGACCAGGCGCCCGCCCGTCTCTTCGCTTATCGCCATCCAGCTGCGTTTCAGCTTTTGATCGACAAGTTGGTCGATGCGTCGATCATTTATCTTTCGCGGCAATTCGACGCAGGTGTCGAAGTGGTGCAAATTTTTGATTCCTGGGCTGGCGTGTTGCCCGCTGCGGAATTCGAGCGCTGGTGTCTTGAACCCGTCGCGAAAATCATCTCCGGGTTGCGCACCCGAAACGCCAACGCGAAAATCATCGCCTTTCCGCGTGGCGCTTCGACCCATATCCCCACCTTCGCATCACGGACGGGCGCTGACGCGGTCGGCCTTGATACAGCTGTCGATCCGCGCTGGGCGGCACAATCCATTCCTTCCAACGTGGTGCTGCAGGGCCATCTCGATCCTTTGGTGCTGATTTCTGGAGGCGCCGCTCAAAACGACGCCGTGCGCGAAATATTGGGCGCTTATCGTGATCGGCCACATATATTCAATCTAGGTCATGGCATTTTGCCGCAGACCCCGATCGAACACGTCGAAGCCCTGATCAAGCAAATTCGCTCGTCTGAGGTCTGAAATGTATCTTTGGGTCAAAACCCTTCATGTCCTCGCCATCATCTCGTGGATGGCGGGGTTGCTCTATCTGCCGCGACTGTTCGTTTATCATTGCGGCGCTAAAGCGGGTTCAGTTCAATCTGAAACGTTCAAAGTCATGGAGCGTCGGCTGCTTTATGCCATCATGACCCCAGCGATGATCATCGCTTGGGCCAGTGGTCTTTGGCTGGCGAACGAAGCAGATTTTTTTCATGATTCCTGGTTTCATTACAAATTGGCGCTCGTCGTAGCTATGACGGCGGCGCATTTGCATTTTTGGCGTTTGCGGAACCTTTTCGCCAAGGATATGAATTTTCATCCAGAACGTTATTTTAGAATATGGAATGAAATACCAACATTACTTATGGTTTTTATAGTCGGTTTTGTGATAATAAAGCCGTAAATTCAACGTGGGGCGCGCTTTGAAAGAATACGCTGTAACGTCCGTCGGTGCATATTGAGGCGTCTTGCTGTTTCTGACACATTTCGTTGGCAGAGTTCAAAAATTCTCTGAATATGCTCCCAGCGGACCCGTTCGGCGGACATGGGATTTTCGGGCGCCTCACCAGCCGTCGTTAAATCGGAATTGAGCAAGGCGTGAAAAATTTCATCTGCATCGGCAGGCTTGGCAAGATAGTCGAAAGCGCCGAGTTTCACGGCGATGACCGCTGAAGAAATATTGCCGTAGCCGGTGAGGATGACGCCGCGCGCTTCAGGTCGCCGCGCCTTCAATTCCTCTATGACATCGAGACCATTTCCGTCGCCTAGCCGCATATCGATGATGGCGAAAGCGGGCGGAGCGTTTTGCACCGCAAGGAGGCCATCCATGATGGTTTCTGCAGTCGTGACATCGAATCCGCGCAGAGCCATGGCTTTGGCTAAGCGATGCAAAAAAGACTTGTCGTCGTCAACAATCAGCAAAGTCTTGTCTTTTTCAAACAGACACGCGGCCTCGTTGGCGGCGGCGCTGCTTTTCAATTCCGACAACTCGTCCATAAGGGCTCCCGTTCGGGTTCGATGAGCAATCTCCCTATCATAATGAGTCCGGAGTTTTCATCTGATTTCCCCATTTTTTTGTATGTTGACCTTTTTTCAGACCGGCAAAGGCAAAGTGCGGCTCATTTCAATCCGCTTGAGCTTCAAAACGAGCGCGCTCCCATTTGAGGCGAACGCTTGCGCCGCCTGTCTCCGAATTGGAAAATCTTATTTCGGCGCCGGTTCGTTCCAGCAGCGTTTTGGCAATGAACACTCCTAAACCAAGACCCCAGCCTTCAGCGGCTTTCGTGCGACGATTTGCTCGACTCGTCACATAAGGTTCGCCAATTTTGTCGACCACTTCGCTCGAAAAACCGGGACCGTCGTCGACGATGCAAATCTCGACGGTGTCCTTGGTCCAACCGGCTTCGACGATCGCCCTGGTTTTTGCGAAGTCGGAAGCATTTTCGATGAAATTGCCAAGTCCGTAGATAATGGCCGGGGTATGCGCGGCCAAAGGTTCCTCGCCCTCTCCTTTTGATTCAACCATAATTTGAACGGAGGCCTGTCGGTAGGGGGCGATAACCTGTTCGAGCAACAGCGTAAGGCTGGTTTGACCGAAAGGCGCTTGAGGCTCGCTGGCAATTGACGACAACCGTCGCAAAATATCCCGGCAGCGATGGACCTCCTGAGTCAGCAAGGCGAAGTCTTCCGCAAATTCGGAGTCCAGTGCGGTATTGCGCAACTCGCGAACGACCAGCGCGATGGTGGCGAGCGGTGTCCCGAGTTCATGGGCCGCCGCCGCCGCGAGACCGTCGAGTTGGGAAAGATGATTTTCCCGTTCCAGCACGAGTTCGGCTTCTGTCAAAGCTTGGCTCAAGATTCGGGCTTCGCCGGCGACCCGCGAAGCGTAAGCGCTAATGAAGACGCAGGTGACAAGCAAGGCCAGCCAAAATCCCATCTGATAGAGCCAGGGAAGGCTGACTTTTTGGCCATCGTACCAAGGGAGCGGGAGGTGTTGAAAGCTTAGGAAACTTGCTGAGAGAACGACCAAAACGACGATCAGGACGATTTTGCGCAATGGCAGAGAAACGGCGGCAATCGTCGCCGGAGCGAGAAAAAGCATGGCGAACGGATTTTCCATTCCACCAGTCAAATAGAGCAGCGACGCAAGCTGCAAGACATCGAAGGCCAGTAACGCGGTCGCGGGTCCATCCGAAAGACGCAGGCTTTTTTTCGCCCGAATACGAAAAACGATGTTCAATCCAACTGAAACGCCGATCACGCCGAGACAAAGCGCAAGTGGTAATGAAAATTGCAGAAAAAAAACGGTCGCCAACACGGTGGCCAGTTGGCCGAACAAGGCCAGCCAACGCAGTCTGGACAAAGTCTCGATACGTAATCGGCGGGCGCTTTGACCAAAATGCAAGGCTTCAGGCGTCGGTGTCATCCTCACCTCAAACTTCTTGGTCGCGCCGATGAAAAAGCGGGGAGCAAACCCGCTCTCTCACAATTTTTGAATCTGCAGCAGATCAGTCGGCTGCCTGTTCTTTCGACCGTCCGGCGCGCTTGCGGTCATTCGGATCAAGAATGGTTTTGCGGAGGCGGATCGATTTTGGCGTGACTTCGACCAGTTCATCGGTTTCGATATAAGCCAACGACTTTTCCAGCGTCATACGGATCGGCGTAGTCAATCGGACAGCCTCGTCCTTGCCGGCAGCGCGGACGTTGGTGAGTTTCTTACCCTTCAAGACATTCACTTCGAGATCGTTCTCGCGCGTGTGCTGGCCGATGATCATGCCTGCGTAAACCTTGATGCCGGGTTCGATCATCATCGGGCCGCGATCTTCAAGGTTCCACATCGCGTAAGATACGGCTTCGCCCTGATCGTTTGAAATCAATACGCCATTCCGCCGGCCCTGGATGTCGCCTTTGTAGGGCGCATATTCATGGAACAGACGGTTCATGATGGCGGTGCCGCGTGTGTCGGTCAGCAGTTCGCCTTGATAACCGATCAAACCGCGTGTCGGGGCATGGAAGACGAGCCGTTGCCGATTGCCGCCCGAGGGCCGCATTTCGATCATTTCCGCCTTGCGCTCCGACATTTTCTGCACGACGACGCCAGAGAACTCCTCATCGACGTCGATGACGACTTCTTCGATCGGCTCCAACCGCGTTCCGTCTTCAGCTTTCTGAAAAACGACGCGCGGACGGGAAATGCCCAATTCGAAGCCTTCGCGCCGCATGGTTTCAATCAGGATCGCGAGTTGCAATTCACCGCGACCCGAGACGATGAAGGAATTGGAGCCCAACGAATCCTCGATTTTCA
Source organism: uncultured Alphaproteobacteria bacterium (assembly GCA_963813955.1). Classification (GTDB taxonomy): domain Bacteria; phylum Pseudomonadota; class Alphaproteobacteria; order Rhizobiales; family Beijerinckiaceae; genus Rhodoblastus. Next base: position 28,698 of record CAWFBN010000002.1, read on the forward strand.
GCGCCACATTGCCTTCCGCTTCCTTGTAGAGGCGGTCGCGGATCACGCGGCTGGTGACTTTATCGCCCTCGGTGCCCGCCAGAGGCGAATCATTCACCAGGAAGGTCATGGACAAAGTAGGAGGATCGATGGGCTGAGCCTGCAAGGGCGTTGTGACATCCAGCGCGCAAAGCGTGTCCGCGACGTTGAATTTTTCGAGCCCGGCAATGGCGACAATGTCGCCCGCTTCGGCTTCCTCGGTCGGTTGCCGTTCAATGCCGCGGAAGGCGAGAATCTTGGAGACGCGTCCCGTTTCCACGACATTGCCCTTGAGGTCGAGAACCTTGACCGCCTGGTTAGGCTTGATCGAACCAGCGAATACCCGCCCCGTCACGATACGACCGAGATAGGGATTAGCCTCGAGCAAAGTGCCCAACATGCGAAATCCGCCTTCCTCGACCTTGGGCTCAGGCACATGCTTGAGGACGAGATCAAACAAGGTGGCCATATCTTCGGTCGGGGTATCAGGGCTATCGGCCATCCAGCCTTGCTTGGACGATCCATAGAGGATCGGGAAGTCGAGCTGTTCGTCATCCGCATCCAAAGCGGCGAACAGGTCGAAAACCTCGTTGATGACTTCGCTCGGTCGCGCATCGGATTTATCGACTTTGTTGATAGCCACAATCGGCTTCAGTCCGATTTTCAGCGCCTTGCCCACGACGAATTTCGTCTGCGGCATGGGGCCTTCGGCGGCGTCGACCAGCACAATGGCCCCATCAACCATGGAGAGGATGCGCTCGACCTCGCCACCGAAATCGGCGTGGCCTGGCGTGTCGACGATATTGATGCGGGTATTTTTCCAGACGATGGAAGTCGCCTTGGCGAGAATGGTGATGCCGCGTTCTTTTTCCAGATCGTTCGAATCCATCACGCGCTCCGCGACGCGCTGATTGTCGCGGAAAGCGCCGGACTGGCGCAGGAGCTGGTCGACCAGCGTTGTCTTGCCATGGTCGACGTGGGCGATGATGGCGATGTTACGAAGCTTCATGGGGGCCTGGGCTTTAGAGCTTACCCGCGAAAAGCCAACGACTTTCCGGACTGGATATGCGTGGAAACAAGGAATAAGAGCTTTCCGTCCCCGACAGGATCGGCAAGGAATAGCTCGGGCGAAACAGGCGTCGCGTCAAATGCGTCACGCGTTAATGTCATTGCCGTCGCAGATAACGGCGCAAATGACATCAGTTTGACCGCAAGCGTCGAGACGAAGGACGATTTGTGGCCTGCTCTATATGAAAACAGGCCGTTTGAAAACCCGCAGATAGGTTTCGCCGGCAGTCGAGTTGCAACGTCAGGTTTTGGTCCCAGGTTCAAGCTGGGAGGAATGCGCGCCTGGCGCAACTTCGGTTCGACGGTCAGCGATAGCAAGCCGCGCCTGCTGGATCGCCAAGGTCAGCGCAGCGATCTGATGCCCGTCCAGTTTCGCGCCGCCGGCGAGCGATTGCGTCAGGATCTCGTCGATTTCAAGCTCGAGCCTCAAGAGAGCGGCGCATCGCCCGCTTCGCGACCTGATTTCATAATCGTCAGGGCATGTTCCATCAACAAGTCGAAACGCTCGTAGCCCCGCACGGCAAGACGGCTGGCGAGGGCCGCTATGCTCGATATCAGCACGCTGCCTATCATTGCGCCGATATAGATCATGTCGCTGTATCTCTCGAAAAAAGTCTCTTCTTCCCCGTCGAGAAAAGCGGCGGCGCCGGGATGGGTTGTCAGCACGCCGCCTTTGTCGGTTTCCGGCGCTTCAATGTGGTTTGCCAAGGGCACGGTCGTAGCGGCCGCCGCACGCGCGGCGAGAATGACGCGCGTCACATCCCCGACCGTCGAATTGGCCAGGTCGTTACGGGCGACCAGGCGAATGGTTGCTCCTATGGTTTCAATATTTTCCGTTGGTTGCGACGGCGATCCGCCGAAAGCGCCGCGCAATATCTGGGTGGCTTCGAGACCGGGAAATCTTTTGGCTATGGCGCTGGATTCAAGAATTGGAATGAAGATGGGCGCTTGCGGCGGCGACACGCTGCGGGACAGGGCCTGTACGACCTCAGAAAGCCGCAGGGAATCGAAACGTCCGAAAGCGAGGACAGCGTCCACGTCATGATTTTGGATCAAGGTGGCAATATCGGACAAATCAACGATGCGCTTGGTTATGGCGTCCGACGGCAGGAAATATTGCGCCTCGATCGTTTGGAACAGTTTCAGATTGGCTTCGCCGGACAAATCCGTCGCGAGGATGGCGATGCGCTTGCCCTTGAGATCTGAAACATTTGTATAGCTCGTCCCGGCGGGAGCGGCGATCAAGGCATATTGATGCGCGAGGATCAGGACGGTCGCTGCGTTTGTCGGCATGGAAATATCGGAGCGAACGACGGCAAGGTCCACTCCGCTGTCTTCCATCATTTTCGCGGCGGCGTCGGCATCAGCGGTGGAGACCAGACGAAAGCGCAGATTTTCCTGGGAACGGACCAATTCCTGGTTGAGCGCCGTAAAAAGCTTTTGCGATTTACTGCCGTGTGCGACCGCGACACGAAGAAAGGTCGGGCGCTCGTAAAAATAAATACCGATAATAGCCAGAGCGATGAGACCGGTACCGAGTGCTATGGCCAGAAGAAGATAACGTTGCATCGGACCCCGAGATGTAAAAGCTTTCGAGGACACAAATAATCAAGAAGTCACGTCAGATTTACGGCGTCGCCGGAGCGATTGCGCTCCGGCAACGTAATTATTTCGTCAGCTTTTTGAAAGCTTGAGTTCGCGCTTGGCGAGCGTACGCAGCCGCAAGGCGTTGAGTTTGATAAAGCCCGCAGCGTCACGATGATCATAGGCGACGGCCCCTTCCTCGAAGGTCACCAGTTCCTGATCGTAAAGCGAATAGGGGCTTTCGCGGCCGACGACCGCGACATTTCCCTTGTAAAGTTTTAGGCGCACACGACCGGCAACTTTTTCCTGGCTCTTGTCGATCAGGCCCTGCAATAATTCGCGTTCGGGAGAAAACCAGAATCCATTGTAGATCAGTTCGGCGTATTTCGGCATGAGTTCATCCTTGAGATGAGCCGCGCCTCGGTCGAGCGTGATCGATTCAATGCCGCGATGGGCGAAATAGAGGATCGTGCCGCCCGGCGTCTCATACATGCCGCGTGATTTCATGCCGACGAAACGGTTTTCAACCAGATCGAGACGCCCAATGCCATTGATCCGTCCCAACTCATTGAGCTTGGTCAAAAGCGTGGCGGGAGAGAGCTTTTCGCCGTCGATCGCGATAGGGTCGCCCTTTTCGAAATCGACGGTGATGTAGGTAGGTTTGTCGGGCGCCTGCTCAGGATCCACCGTACGCGAATAGACGTAATCCGGCGTTTCCTCTGCAGGATCCTCCAGAACCTTGCCTTCAGACGAGGTGTGCAGAAGGTTTGCATCAGTCGAGAAGGGCGATTCGCCGCGTTTATCCTTGGCGATTGGAATTTGGTGCTTTTCGGCGAATTCGATCAGGGCGGTGCGTGACGTCATATTCCATTCGCGCCACGGCGCGATCACCTTGATGTCCGGTTCGAGCGCGTAATAAGAAAGTTCGAAGCGAACCTGGTCATTGCCTTTGCCAGTCGCGCCGTGACAGACGGCGTCGGCGCCGACTTTGCGCGCGATCTCGATCTGACGTTTGGAGATCAATGGCCGCGCGATGGACGTTCCGAGAAAATAGAGCCCTTCATATTGGGCGTTGGCGCGAAACATCGGGAAGACATATTCGCGCACGAATTCCTCGCGCAAATCCTCGATAAATATGTTCTCGGGCTTGATGCCGAGCAGCTCCGCTTTCTTGCGAGCCGGCTCCAACTCCTCGCCCTGACCAAGGTCGGCGGTGAAGGTGATGACCTCGCAGCCATAGGTGGTCTGGAGCCATTTGAGGATGATGGACGTGTCCAGGCCGCCGGAATAGGCGAGCACGACGCGTTTGATTTCTTTATTGGACTTCGACATGGAACCATGATCCGAGAGAAAAACGGCGGGACTATAGGCGCGCGGTCGCGAGGCGCAACCCTGTCGTCCGAAAACGACAGGATCGCGCAATAATCTTCAGTAGCCAGCGTTGAAAGCGGCCAAGGCGGCCATGTTGACGATGTCCGAATCCTTGCCGCCAAGCTGGACGATCTGAACCGACTTGTCGAACCCGACCAGCATGGGACCGATGACGGTCGCGCCGCCAAGCTCGAGCAGCATCTTGGTTGAAATCGAAGCGGCGTGGAAGGCCGGCATGACCAGAACGTTGGCGGTGTCGGTCAAGCGGCAGAATGGATAAAGCGCCATGGCCTCCTTGTTGAGGGCCACGTCGGCAGCCATGTCGCCGTCATATTCAAAATCAACCTTCCGATCGTCGAGGATGCGAACGGCTTCCTTGACCCGAAGCGACCTTTCGCCGGGCGGATGACCGAAGTTTGAAAATGCGAGCAAGGCGACGCGTGGTTCATATCCAATCCGGCGAGCGAAGCCGGCGGCCTCGATGGCTATGTCCGCGAGATCGTTGGCTTCCGGCATTTCGGTGATTGCCGTGTCGGCGACGATGATCAGGCGGCCGCGCGCCAGAATAAGCGAGACGCCGATCAGGCGGTGACCGGGCTTGGGATCGATCACCCGCTGGACTTCTTCAAGCGTGATCGAAAAATTACGAGTCACGCCGGTGACCATGGCGTCCGCGTCGCCGGTGGCGACCATGGCCGCTGCATAGTGATTGCGGTCATTGTTGATAATGCGCTGGCAATCGCGCACCAGAAAGCCCCGGCGCTGCAGACGCTCGTAAAGCATTTGCGAATAAGCGACGTTGCGATTGGAGATGCGGGCGTTTTGAATCTCGATCAGCTTGTCGTCGAGTTCGAGTCCCGCTTTTTCGACGACTTCCGCGATGCGCTCTTCGCGCCCGACCAGAATGGCTGATCCTAATCCCTGACTGACGAAAGCCATGGCGGCGCGAATGACCTGCTCTTCCTCGCCTTCGGCAAAAACCACGCGTTTTGGATTGCGCTTCACGCGATCCATGATCGATTGCATCATGCCCGCGACGGGATCGCGTCGCGCCGATAATTCGGCCCGATAGGCTTCCATATCGATGATCGGTTTGCGCGCGACCCCGGTATCCATCGCCGACTGCGCGACGGCAGGCGCCACGATGGAGATAAGGCGCGGATCGAAAGGTACGGGAATTAGATAGTCACGACCGAAACGCGGGCGCGCGCCCTGGTAGGCCCGCGCCACATCATCGGGAACATCCTCACGCGCAAGCTGGGCGAGAGCGTTCACCGCCGCTACTTTCATTTCCATATTGATCGTCTTGGCGCGAACATCGAGCGCGCCGCGGAAGATGTAGGGAAAACCCAGGACATTATTGACCTGGTTCGGATAATCCGACCGACCAGTCGCAACAATGGCGTCAGGCCGCACCGCAAGTGCGTCTTCGGGCGTGATTTCCGGATCGGGGTTTGCCATGGCAAAGATGATCGGGTTTGCAGCCATGGACTTGACCATGTCCTGCGTCAGCGCGCCCTTGGCGGAAAGGCCGAAGAAAATATCGGCCCCGACCATGGCGTCGGAGAGGGTCCGTTTGTCCGTGGCGACGGCATGGGCGGACTTCCACTGGTTCATGCCCGCCGTCCGGCCGCGATAGACCACGCCCTTGGTGTCGCAGAGCATCACGTTTTCGGGCGCAAAGCCAATGGCCTTGATCAGATCGAGGCAGGCGATGCCTGCGGCGCCGGCGCCGTTGCAGACCAGCTTGGTTTTCTTGATGTCGCGACCAGTGAGGTGGATAGCGTTGATCATGCCGGCGGCGGCTATGATGGCCGTTCCGTGCTGATCGTCATGAAAGACAGGAATATCCATCAACTCGCGCAAACGCTCTTCGATGATGAAACATTCCGGCGCCTTGATGTCTTCAAGATTGATGCCGCCAAAAGTCGGGCCGAGATAGCGCACGGCATTGATGAATTCTTCGGGATCTTCGGTGTCCAGCTCAAGATCGATGGAATCGATATCCGCGAATTTCTTGAACAGGACCGCTTTGCCCTCCATGACGGGCTTGGAGGCGAGAGCCCCGAGATTGCCCAGCCCCAGAATGGCCGTGCCATTGGTTATCACGGCGACCAGATTGCCCTTGATCGTGTAATCATAGGCTTTGGAGGGATCCGCGGCGATAGCATGGACGGGTACGGCGACGCCGGGCGAATAGGCCAGCGAAAGATCTCGCTGGGTCGCCATCGGCTTGGTCGGCATGATCTGGAATTTTCCGGGCCTGCCGCGCGAATGGAATTGCAGCGCTTCCTGCTCCGTGAAAGTCGGTCGCTTGCCGCGGCTCGGTTTGATATCGGACATATATGCTATCTCTGTTCGTCTTTGATTGAGCGGCGAACTTAGACGGGCGGCGCAAGGAATCACAAGCCGTCCTTTCGAATATCGTCGATTTTTTGCCGGGCTCGGGCGGACGCTTGCCGCCCATCGGGGACGAAAGACGTTGAAAAAGGGTCGCATGCGACCGAACCAAAGTGCAGTTCGGGACTTGGCTTTGCTAAGTTTTCAAATCAGCCTGCATCTTGAGGAAATAATGAGCGACACCGAGCGGACCGAAGAACGAGAGCCCGCGACGGGAGATAACGCGATTGCTGCCGATCGGGATGTTGCAATTGCGATCGAAAAGCGCGCTCCGGTTCGGACGAAAAACCCCGCGCAAGTCAAGCCCACGCAGGACGCCATCGACCGCGTGACGCCGATGATGGCGCAGTATGTGGAAATCAAGGCCGCAAATCCGGACTGCCTGCTTTTCTACCGGATGGGCGATTTCTATGAGCTGTTTTTCGAGGACGCCGAAATCGCGTCTCGGGCCTTGGGAATCGTGCTGACCAAGCGTGGCAAGCATCTTGGTGAAGATATCCCCATGTGCGGCGTGCCCATCGAAAGGTCGGACGATTATCTGCAGCGGCTGATTGCATCCGGCCATCGCGTCGCGGTGTGCGAGCAAATCGAGGATCCCGCCGAAGCGCGCAAACGCGGCCCTAAATCGGTGGTGCGCCGTGCCGTCGTTCGGCTTGTCACGCCCGGAACCTTGACGGAAGACCGGCTGCTCGATCCGGGACGCGCCAATCTGTTCGTGGCGCTCGCCCGACAAAGATTGAGTGAAACCAACTGGCTGTTCGGAATTGCGGCGGTCGATATTTCAACCGGCGTCTTTCAGGTCCATGAAACCGATTTCTCGGGCCTTGCCGCTTTGCTGGCGCGATTGGAGCCGCGGGAAATCGTCGCAGGCGAAGCGATTCTTGCCGACGAAGGGCTTGCGCGAATCTTGCGGGAGACGGGGGCTGCGCTCGCGCCTCTGGGTCGGGCCTCGACCGAGGGAGCAATTTCGGAACGTCGGCTGCTGGAGTTTTACGGCGTCGCCACGCTCGATGGGTTCGGTCCGCTGACACGGGCGGAGATCAACGCCGCTAGCGCCGCCATCGCCTATATCGAGCGCACGCAATTCTCTTCGCGCCCGCGTCTGTCCCGGCCCAGTCGGGCGCAGGACAGCGCGACCCTTGAAATTGACGCCGCCACGCGCGCCAGCCTCGAATTGGCGCGCACGCTTTCCGGCCAGCGCAACGGCTCGCTCCTGTCGGTTTTGGATCGAACCACCACGCCGGCCGGCGCAAGGACCTTGGCGGATTGGCTGGCTGCGCCCTTGCGCGATTGCGCCAAAATCGCCGCCCGACATGAGGCTGTTGGTTTTTTCGCCGATGATCCGCTGATCCGGATGGAGATTCGGCAGGGTTTGAAGGGCGTGCCAGATATGATGCGCGCACTGGGTCGTCTGGCTCTTGAACGCGGAGGCCCGCGCGATCTTGCGGCATTGCGGGACGGGCTATTGGCGGCGCGCGAATGCGGCATCAAGCTGGAAGCCGCAAGTCCACCTTATCTGCTCGCAAAGGCTGCGGCATTTTTGGCCGGCGTCGACTTGGCCTTGCCGCAGGAACTCGGCTTGGCCTTGGCCGACGAACTGCCGCTCGATCGGCGCAGCGGTCAATTCATTCGGGCGGCCTATGACGCTGGTTTGGATGAAATTCGTGACTTGCGCGACGAAAGCCGCCGCATCGTCGCCGCCCTTCAAACCCGTTACTGCGATCTGGCGGAGACGCGCCAGCTCAAGATAAAACACAATAATTTCCTCGGCTATTTCATTGAAGTTTCGCAGGCGCATGGCGAAAGGCTGCTTCGGCCACCTGAATGGACTTTCATTCATCGGCAGACGATGGCCGACGCCATGCGTTTTTCGACCACGGAACTGGCGGAGTTGGAGGGCAAAATCGCCACCGCCGCGGATGAGGCGCTGGCTTTGGAGCGAAATCTTTTCGATCAACTGGCGTCTCGGGCGCTTGCCCGTTCGGCAGAGATCGAGGCGGCGGCGCTGGCGCTTGGCGGCCGTCGATGTTCTTGCCGCATTGGCGGAAATCGCCGTCGACGGCGATTGGGTCCGGCCGAAAGTCGATGACAGCCTGGCCTTTGAGATTGTCGGCGGCCGCCATCCCGTGGTTGAAGCGGCGCTCAAGTCTCGCGGCGAGGCCTTCGTGCCGAATGACTGCAATCTGACAGGGATCAGCGGCAAAGGCGCATCCGAGTCGGGCGGCAGGGTGGCGGTCGTTACGGGACCGAACATGGCCGGCAAATCGACTTTTCTGCGCCAGAACGCGTTGATCGCGGTCCTGGCGCAGATGGGTTCGTTCGTTCCGGCAAAACAGGCGCATATCGGCGTCGTGGACCGCCTTTTTTCACGCGTCGGGGCATCGGACGATCTGGCGCGCGGTCGGTCGACCTTCATGGTCGAAATGGTCGAAACAGCTGCCATTCTGAATCAAGCCAGCGAGAAATCCCTGGTCATTCTGGACGAAATCGGACGTGGCACCGCGACCTATGACGGCTTGTCGATCGCCTGGGCGGTGATGGAGCACTTGCATGAGTCCAATCGGGCCCGGGCGCTTTTCGCCACGCATTTTCACGAATTGACCCATTTGGGACAGCGCCTGCCACGCCTCGTCAACCTGTGCATGCGCGTGACCGACTGGAATGGCGACGTCGTTTTTTTGCACGAAGTGGCGCGCGGCGCGGCTGACCGATCCTATGGCGTTCAGGTCGCTCGACTCGCCGGCTTGCCGCCGAACGTTGTCGAACGCGCTCGCCACATCCTTGCCGAATTGGAGCAAACCGATCGGCGCGCGCCGGTCGAAAGGCTCGTGGCCGACCTGCCGCTGTTCGCGCTGCCCGAACCGGCGCCCGCGCCGCCCAGTTCCGACGGACTGCGTAAAACTCTCGAACGCGCTCAACCCCGACGAGATGACGCCGCGGGAGGCGCTTGAAGCGCTTTACGCTCTCAAGAAGGCCGCCAGCGCCTAGAGGGCTGGCGGCGCAAGCAAGCTCAGTTCGGGTTCTCAAGGCTGAACATTTCCGCCTTTTCGTCATAGGCGAAAAGTTCGGCGTAACGCGCCCAGGAGATGACGGTTTCCAGCGTCTCCTCCGCGTAATCTTCCGACATATAGTCTTCAAGTTCGTTGCGGAAGCGCGCGGCCGGGGCCGAATGGCTCGGTCGTTCGTCGAGAACGCGCCGAATCAGGCTGATAATCGGCACATAACTGAGGAGATGTTGCGAAAAGAGCTTTTTGCGCGCGTCCGTGTCGAGATCGGCAAAAACGCGACCGGCGTCGCGAAAGAAGGAAGTCGCCTTCGCTCAAAACACCAAATCGCAGGAGCTGCAAGGCTTCCGCAAGGTGGAACAACTCGTCCGCCTCCATTTGCAGCCGGTCGGCCAGAACGGGCAGGTCCGCCCGCCCATTGAACGGCGCTGCGGCAACGGCTTCGATCAGACCGGATAGAACATTTGTTGAGACCGAGTGCAGCACCATGCCCACGCCCGTGCCGGGAATTCCGTCAATCGAGGTCGGACGCGGCTCTGCCCTTTGCGTCATCCTCGCGTAAATGCTGTCGACCAATTGACGGAAAGTCGGATCGAGACGATTGCGCGGATGCGGCAAATCAACTTTGAGCTCTGCGGCGATGCGGCCCGGGTTGGTCGAGAACACGAGGATCCGGTCGCACATCAGCACCGCCTCCTCAATGTTATGAGTTACCATCAGGACGGATTTCATGGGAAGGCGGCCTTCAACCCAGAGGTCGATGATATCGGTGCGCAATGTTTCGGCGGTGAGAACGTCCAGCGCCGAAAAGGGCTCATCCATCAGTAACAGATCGGGATGGACGACCAGCGCGCGGGCAAAGCCAACTCGCTGGCGCATGCCGCCGGAAAGTTCCTTGGGATAGGCTGACTCGAATCCGTCCAGGCCGATCAAGTCGATTGCGGCGATTGCGCGCTTGCGCTGCTCCGGCTTGGCGACGCCGAGGGCGTCCAGGCCAAGCTCCACATTCTGCAACACGGTCAACCAAGGAAAAAGCGCGAAGGATTGAAAAACCATGGCGATTCCGCGCGGCGGACCGGAGATGGCCTCGCCCCGGCAGGAGACCGACCCGGACGAGGGCTTGACGAGACCGGCGATGATGCGCAGCAGGGTCGATTTGCCCGACCCGGACCGACCAAGCAAACCGACGATCTCGCCGGATTTTATGGTGAGATCGACATTCTCCAACACGAGAAGTTGATCGCCATTGGCCTTGGCGAAGCTGCGGTTGACCATTTGCAAATCAATCAGAGCCGATTCGGAACCTGGTTTGACGACATCGAGCATGGCGATCTCCAAAGCAGGGCCATCAGCCCAGACGCAGGCGGTTTTCAGCGATAGCATAGAGAGGCCGCCACAACAGTCGATTGAACAGTGTGACGAAGATGGACATGACGACGATGCCGAGAACGACCTTCTGGAAATTGCCCGCTTCCGTGGCGTCGGCGATATAGGACCCCAGTCCGACAGCGGTTAGCTTGTGGTCGCCCCAACTGGCGACTTCCGCGACGATGGAGGCGTTCCAGGAGCCGCCCGACGCCGTGATCGCGCCTGTGACATAATAGGGGAAAATTCCCGGCAAGATCACATAGCGCCACCATTTCCAACCCTTCAGATGGAAACTGTTCGCCGCTTCTTTCAAGTCGCCCGGAAAAGCCGTCGCGCCCGCGATGACATTGAACAGGATGTACCACTGCGTTCCGAGCACCATCAGGGGGCTTAGCCAGATATTGGGGTTCAAATCGAAATAGACGATTCCGGCGACGAAGGCGGGGAAAGCGATATTGGCGGGAAAGGCGGCGAGGAATTGCGCGATCGGCTGCGCTTTTTCGGCCAGCGATGGGCGCAAACCGATCCATACGCCGATCGGAACCCAAATCACCGTCGCCAACGCGATCAAAACGATCACACGAATCAGCGTATAGACGCCGTCGATGAGGGCCGTTTTGACATCGCCCCAGTTCAGCGTGGCAAAGACATAGTCCACGACGCCCCAACCGATCCAGATCGCCCCGCAAAAGATGATCGTTATCCAGACCGCATCGACCAAACGGCTTGGCACGTTCAGCCGAATTTTCATCTTTGGAAAATCGGGCAGCGGCAAGCGAAAGTATGTCATCGACTTAACGGCGCCAGATACGTTGGTCGCCAGGCTCGCAGGAATCGGGTCTTGCGGAACAGGTCGAGCAACCAGGATGTGGGCGCTTCGGCTGAAGCCGTCTGTTCGAACCGGAACTTGTCGGCCCAGGCGACAATCGGCCGGAACAGCAGCTGATCGTAAATGATGATGACCGCCAGCATGGCCAGGACGGCATACCCGACTGCCGGCAGGTTTTGCTCCTTGATCGCGGTCGCCACATAGGCGCCGACCCCTGGCAAGGTGATGGTCGTATCGCCGACCGTGATGGCTTCCGATGCGACCACAAAGAACCAGCCGCCGGACATCGACATCATCGTGTTCCAGACGAGACCGGGCATGGCGAAAGGCACGTCCAGGCGCCAAAAGCGCCGCCACCAGGATAGATGGAAGCTTTGCGTCGCTTCTTCCAGATCCTTGGGCACGTTGCGCAAGGATTGATACATGCTGAAAGTCATGTTCCAGGCTTGGCTGGTGAAAATGGCGAAGACCGAAGCCAGTTCAGCGCCGATGACGCGTCCGGGAAACAAGTTCATGAAAAAGACGACCGTAAAGGTCAAAAAGCCGAGAATCGGAACCGATTGCAATATATCGAGGACGGGAATGAGCACCATTTCGGCGCGGCGGCTTTTGGCGGCGAGAGTCGCGTAGATAAAGGTAAAGATCAGCGAGGCGACGATCGCTGCCAGCATGCGTAATGTCGTGCGCAGGGCGTATCCCGGCAAATTCCAGGGATCGAGCGAAATCGGCGTCGAATCGAGGACGGTCAGCGGCACGTTGGTCTGGTGCGCGCCATAGACGATCATGACCAGTACGCCACTGACCAGCGCCAACGCGGCTAGGTCGAAAAGATTTGGAGCCAGAGCACGGCCAAGGGCGGTTGGGGGCGCGCGGTTCTGCACAGACGCGTTTCCTTATTCAGAGACGATGAAGGTTCTGGCGGGCAATGCCAATTCGTTAACTCGCTCCGGATGACATTGATATGACACGCGCGCGCCGAAACCGGACAAATACTCGACCGGGCGTTGCGTCCCCGAACGGTAAATTTCGGCGCGCATACCAAACGAATCCATCAACGGCGCGAAACCGAATATGCCCAAAAAAAGGAAATTATGTTCGTCAAACGTTCTTGCGTAACCGAATCTGCTTAAGTAAGCTCAAGCGCGGGCGGGAGAACGGCGATGGTCATACGCGTATCGACGGTAGCTTTCGAGGGAATTGAAACGCTACCCGTCATGTCCAGGTACAGATTTCAAATGGCAATGTCGTTTTCAATGTCGTCGGTCTTGGGGACAAGGCTGTAGCGGGTATCGCCGGAAAGAGTTCGTTCGGCGCTGGTCCGCGTCGGGATTTTCCCTTCCCGCCAAACGCATAACAGTCAATCTGGCGCCGGCCGATATGCCAAAAGAAGGCAGCCATTACGATTTGCCGATAGCCTGGGGGTCATGGCGGCGATCGGGGCGATCCCTTTCGACGCACTTGATGGTTTTATCGTTCTAGGCGAATTGGCGTTGGATGGTTCCTTAAGCCCGGTGGCCGGCGTTCTCCCTGCGGCTGTGGCGGCCAATGCGCGCGGATTTGGATTGATATGTCCCGCCGCATGCGGTTCGGAAGCGGCGTGGGCGTCAGAAGATATTCCGATCCTCGCGCCTCGCAATCTCATCCAGCTGTCCAATCATTTCCAGGGAACGCAGGTTCTTTCCCGACCAGCGCCGGCTATTCGCGCAGGGGGACGAGAACAACGGATCTTCGCGACGTCAAGGGACAGGAAAGCGCCAAGCGCGCCCTCGAAATTGCGGCGGCGGGCGGCCATAATCTTCTGTTTAACGGGCCGCCGGGCGCTGGCAAAAGCATGTTGGCGGCGCGCCTGCCTTCCATCCTGCCGCCGCTGACACCGCGCGAATTGCTTGAAATTTCCATGATTTATTCGGTCGCGGGCGCTTTGGCGGGAGGCGAATTGACCGATCGGCGTCCATTTCGCGCGCCGCACCATTCCGCATCCATGCCAGCGCTTGTTGGCGGAGGGCCACGCGCGCGGCCCGGTGAAATTTCGCTGGCCCATAACGGCGTGTTGTTTCTGGACGAACTGCCGGAATTTCAGGCGCAGGCGCTTGACGCGCTGCGGCAGCCTATGGAAACCGGAGAGGTGGCGATTGCGAGGGCCAGTCATCGCTGCGTCTATCCGGCGCGCTTTCAACTCATTGCGGCGATAAATCCATGTCGCTGCGGTCACGCGCAGGAGCCCGGGTATTCCTGCCGTCGCGGCGATCCAAAGCATTGCGAACAAGCTTATCAGACGCGTCTGTCGGGGCCTTTGCTCGACCGGATCGACCTTCACCTCGAAGTCGGAGCCGTTCGCGCATCGGACCTGATGTTGCCACCGCCATCCGAGGGCTCGGTTGAAGTCGCGGCGCGGGTCGCGGCCGCGCGCGATATCCAGCGCGAGCGCTTTCTGCGACTCGACCGGAAGGACGTATCCTGCAACGCCGTGGCGCCAGCCGCTCTTGTCGAAGAGATGGTCAGGCTCGACGAGGCCGGACTCAATTTGGTGCGTGATGCGTCCGAAAAGCTTCGCCTTTCCGCGCGCGGCTTTCACCGCATTCTGAAGTTGGCCAGAACGATCGCCGATTTGCAGGCGTCTTCGAGTGTCTTGCGGCCGCATCTGGCTGAAGCATTATCCTACCGTGCGTCATCGGATCGCAATAATCGCGCGGCGTGAAGCATTTTGGACGCGCTGCTGCCCATCAAGGCGGGGCGCATAAGGGGAATGAAAGCGCCTGCGATATGTCATATTCTCGTATCGAAATTGCGTTAACTTCTGCCAAAGCCTTTTTGGAGAGGCGACTATTTTTTCGCTGATTGCGCGCTTTCGAGCGGTTACGTCTTAAGCAAATCGAAGCCGAACCTGCTTTTTTATCTTGAGGACGTAATTGCATGAATGGATCGGCCGTCATTGCTAGTCTATCGTCGAAAATCCAATGGTTGCCCAAAAAGCAGAAAGAACCTGCCTCGCATCCGATGCGGACTTTCAGGGGAGGGGCGGCCATGTTTTCGCACGGCGGCCTTGGGCCTTCCCTGGGGCGCTCGGGTTCGCTTGAATTGCGGCTCGCGACCAAAAAATCAGAAATTCGAAAGGCGCAGAGGCTGCGTTTCAAGGTTTTTTTCGATGAAGGCGGAGCCGTGGCAGGAGGCGCTGCGGCGCTGGTGAGGCGAGACATTTGTCCGTTTGACAAAGTCTGCGATCATCTTCTCGTCATCGACCACGCTGCGCGAAACCGTTTTGGCAAACTCAAGCCTCGCGTCGTGGGCGCCTATCGTCTGCTTCGCCAAGATGTGGCCCAAGCCAATTTCGGCTTTTACAGCGCGCAAGAATTCGACATCGGGCCTTTGCTTTCCCGGCACCCAAAGTCACGGTTTCTCGAATTGGGACGTTCCTGCGTTCTGGCCGATTACCGAGGCAAAAAAACCATTGAAATGCTTTGGCGAGGCATCTGGGCGTATGTCAAACACTATCGCATTGACGCGATGATCGGTTGCGCCAGTTTGGAAGGGGCCGACCCATTAAAACTGGCGCCGCAATTGAGCTTTCTTTTCCACCACGCCAAGGCGGAGCCGCAATGGCTGGTCCGGCCACTGCCGCGTAAACTCACGCCTATGGACGGGCTCGCCCGGAGCGAACTGGACGCCAAACGTGCTTTGGCGGCTTTGCCCCCTTTGGTCAAAGGCTACATGCGCGTCGGCGCCAAATTCGGGGATGGCGCCGTAGTCGACCAGCAATTCGGCGTAACCGATGTGTTCGTCGTGATGCCAATAAATGAAATCGAATGTCGTTATATCGAATATTTTGGCAATCCAGAAGATTTGGTTCGCAAGGTTGCTTGAGAAGCGTGTGCAAAAATAAAAAACCCGCCGTTTGGCGGGTTTTTCAAATGCCACGATTTGAAAAATCAGGACAAAATCGGGGGTTGTTCTGCCTGAGCTTGCTGCATGCGTTGGGCATAGAGCGCGGCGAAGTCGATCGGATCGAGATAGAGTGGGGGGAACCCGCCGTTGCGCACACAGTCGGCGACGATCTGACGCGCGAAGGGGAAAAGCAGACGCGGGCATTCGATCATCACGACCGGATGCGTCTGTTCCGCTGGTATGTTCACCAGACGAAATACTCCGGAATAGGTCAGTTCGAATTTGAACATCAAATTCGCGCCTTCGCCGGCCGAGCCTTCGAGCAGAACTTCGACTTCAAAATCCTTGTCGGCAAGCTGCTTGGCGTTGACATTCACCTGGATGGAAATATTCGGACCGGCTTCCTGAGGGCCGAGCGAACGCGGCGCATTGGGATTTTCAAACGAAAGATCCTTGCAATATTGCACCAGGCAGTTCAGCGCCGGCGCGGCGCCTGTCTGTCCGCCATTGGTATCGGTCATCAAGATCTCCTGAAAAATTTCGGAACGCCCGCGCCCCTGATCCCAGCTTCAGACAAACTAAGCCAAGGCCAAGCACGATCGGATCAAGAACTTGGCCGCCGCGTAGCACGAAACGCCCGCCAGACACAAGCTTCGCCAAACATTTCAAAGATAGCGCCGCCGCAGGCTCAATGCTGAACTGGTCCCGCCTGTCGATCGAACGACGTCCATTCTTCCGGCGCGAGGTCGACAATTTTCCGGCGCGTAGAGCCTGCGGCGGGGACGGCGCCCGCGCCGCCGAAACGGCGGGCAAGCAATTGCCGCAAGGAAGGGGCGGCCAAGGCAAGGCCCGCCAAATCGGAAATAAAACCCGGCAGAATGAGAAGAAACGCGGCGACGGCGCGAATCAATCCATCGAACACCGCAGCGTGGCTTTGCGGAGCACCGCTAAACGCCGACCGCAAGTGACCCAAAGCGCTGGTTCCTGTTTGGCGCAATAATACGAACCCCGCCAGCGACGTCGCCAAGCCGAGGAGCAATGCACCGGCGACGCCGATGGTCTGCACAACGGCCATAAATGCCGTCAGCTCCAAAGCGAGCCACCCGAAGACTCCTAAAACAAAAAGGGACGAGCGGTTCATTCGACGTTTCCTGTGCGAGGCCAAAGCGGGTTAAGGCGTCCTTGCTGGCGCCTTCTGGCAATTTACCCAATCGGCAAAATCAATATGGTTCGACGGGAGCGCTGGTGCAATAGTGGTCCTCCGAACGACAATGCGAGGCGATGTGATGCAGTTTGATCCAGCCACGGTTATTTTTGCCTTTCTGGCGCTTTTCGTCTTGTGGAAGCTCCGCTCCGTCCTTGGCGAGCGGACGGGCCTCGAGCAGAAGCCCAATGAAGGACGCGTGGCGTTTCCCGCGCCCGCATCCCCCCCGCCGTCAAGCGCCAACGACGACGCCCGGTGGGCGGATTTTGCCGAACGTGGCGGCGCTGTCTGGAACGGTCTGGACGCTATTTCGAGTGCGCAGCCTGGCTTTGCGCCGCGCGCTTTCCTCGATGGCGCCAGTTCGGCCTATGAAATGGTCGTGCAGGCATTCTCGCGTGGCGACGAAGGCACGTTGCAGTCATTGACGAGTGAAGATGTTTTCGCGAGCTTCAAAAGCGCATTGGCGGAGCGCAGCCGTCGCGGCGAAACTTTGGAAACGACCTTTGTCGGCTTCAATTCGGTCAAAATCGTCGAAGCCCGGATGGAGCGCAAGACCGCCCAGATTGCAGTGCGCTTTGATTCGCAATTCGTTACGGCCACCCGCGACAAGGCGGGCGATGTTGTCGAGGGCGATCCGAACAAACCGTCCAACATTATTGATGTCTGGACTTTTGCACGGCGTAGTGACGCGAGCGGTCCAAATTGGATACTCGTGGCGACGACGCCCGCCCAATAATGGCGCGACATCGGCAACTGAGAGCGTCTTCCCGCCAGGCGGAGCCTTCACGAGAAGGACCCACCCAACAACTCGCCAGATATCGGCTTTTGGCGCTGCTAAGCCTCGGCTTGGTCCTCGGCGTCGCCCAATGTCGCGCCGAAGAAACGCGATACCGGCTCAAAGCGGTTTCCTTCACCGATTTACCGGGCTTTTCGAGCGACAAGCTTGAAGACGCGCTAAGGGCCTTCGCCAGATCCTGTTCCGGTCCAGCGCATTCTTTGCAGATAATGCCGTCGCTTGGTCAGCGCGACCTCAAACAAGCCTGCGCCGCCGCCGCGCGGGACGAAAACAGAAAAAATCCGCGCGGATTTTTCGAGCGATATTTTCAACCTTTTCAGATCACCGTCGATTCCGCGCCCGACGCCTTTTTCACCGGTTACTACCAACCCGAGATTTCGGGCTCTCTCACTCAAAGCGCGAAATTTCCCACGCCTGTTTATGGTTTGCCGCCGGATCTCGTTGTCTTTGTCGAGCGCGAATCGCATTGGTTCATTGGCCGAACTCACCGCCGCCCGGCGCGGTTCTGATGGCGTGCTATCGCCTTTCCCTGATCGCGGCGCCATCGAGGATGGAGCGCTGGAAACAGGCCCTGGCGTCAAGAAGCTGGTTTTTCTCCGAGACAAGGCCGATCTCCTCCTCGCGCAAGTCCAGGGTTCCGCGCGGGTGCGGTTGGGCGATGGGCGGCTTCTTCATCTGTCTTTTGCTGGTCGGAATGGTCAGCCCTATACGGCTCTGGCGCGCATTCTGGTGCAACGCGGTGTTGCTCCGGCATCGGAAATGACGATGCCGCGTCTCATCGACTGGTTGCGCAAAACGGCCTCGAACGCGGCGAGGCCGGAGACGAATTGTTGCGGCTCAACAGATCTTATGTGTTTTTCAGCGCGCGGTTTGACCGAAATCCTGACGAGCAGCCAAGAGGCGGCAGCGGAGCCTCGCTTTCGCCTTTGCGGTCTGTCGCCGTCGATTCGCACATCTGGCCTTATGGCCTGCCTTTTTTCATCAACGCGCGGATGCCCTGGCGCAGCGCCGAGATTGAACCTTTCCAGCGTTTGATGATTGCGCAGGATACCGGTTCGGCTATCGTTGGCGCGGCGCGCGCGGATGTTTTTTTTGGCATCGGGGATCGTGCTGGCGACCGCGCCGGCGAAATTCGCCATCACGGACAGTTTTTCCTGTTTTTGCCAAAGGATTGAAAGAGTGCGAGACGCCAGATGAAAAAGCGGGGGTGACATGAAAAGAGACGCCCCGCGTTCGTCTCCTCACGCGCGAAGAACTCGCCCTCTGGCGCCACGTCACGGCCGATGTGACGCCTCGCGTAAAAAAAATTGTTTGGGGAAGAAGCGGAGCCGTCGGCGGTGGCGCAGCCGAACCAGCTTCAGCCGAAGCCGAGCAATTCCGGTCAAAACGGCGCGCAGAGCCCGCAAATCAAAATCAAAGCCGGAGCCGCCTCTCAACCCCATTGTGCCTTTGGACAGGCGCTTGAAACGTAAATTGTTTTCAGGAAAAGCGCATGTCGACGACAAGATCGATCTGCACGGTATGACGCAGGCGCGGGCGCACCAGGCGCTCAACGATTTCCTTTGGCGCGCCGCTAACTCCGGCGCGAAATCTTGTTCTGGTCGTTACCGGCAAGGGCAATGCGTCCAACTTCGGCGAACATCACGCCGAAGACCGGGGCGTGCTTCGGCGCCAGGCTCCGCATTGGCTGCGCTCCCCGGCGCTCCGCGCCGATCGTGCTATCCGTGGAAGAGGCGGGGAGGCCGCACGGCGGATCGGGTGCGCTTTACGTCAGATTGCGGCGGCGCACTTCCGAGTGAGTAAAGGCTTGACCGGCCTTGCACGAGCGGGCAAGAGGCGGGACAGTCCTAAGACGAGAGTTCAAATGCCCAATCCGCGATTCGACGTTCTTGGTCTCGGCAACGCCATTGTTGATGTGATCGCGCCGGTCGACGACGATTTTCTTGCCAAGGCGCAGCTCCGCAAGGGCGCCATGCAACTGGTTGATGAAGAGCAGGCGCTGGCGCTTTACGACGCGATGGGCGCCACCATGATCGTTTCAGGCGGCTCGGCCGCCAACACCATCGCCGGATTGGCAAGCTTTGGCGCCAAGGGCGCTTTTGTCGGCAAGGTGCGGGCCGACGAGGCCGGACACGCTTTCGCCCATGACATCAAGGCAGCCGGCGTGCATTTCTCCACGGCGCCGGCGTTGGATGGACCGGCGACCGCGCGGTGTCTTGTCTTGGTGACGCCCGACGGGCAGAGAACGATGAATACGTTTCTCGGCGCGTGTCAAAACCTGACGATCGACGATATTGACGCCGACGCGGTGGCCTCTTCGCAAATCCTCTATCTGGAAGGCTATTTGTGGGATCCGCCTGCGGCGAAAAAAGCATTCGTCGAAGCGGCCCGCATTGCTCACGCCGCCGGGCGTCAGGTCGCCTTGACCCTCTCCGATGTCTTTTGCGTCGATCGCCATCAGCAGGAATTCCTGAGTCTGATCCGTGACGGCGTCGTCGATATTCTCTTCGCCAATGAATCGGAATTGCACGCGCTCTATCAAACGTCCGATTTCAACGCGGCGGTCGATGCCTTGCGGCAGGATAAAATTCTGGCGGCGATCACGCGGTCCGAAAAAGGCGCCGTCGTCGTCAAGGGGCTGGAGACCTATGAGGTTCCAGCTGCGCCGATCGAAAACCTCGTCGATACGACGGGCGCCGGCGATCTTTTCGCCGCTGGTTTTCTGACCGCCTATACGCGCGCTCAGCCGCTTGATCGCTGTGCGAGGCTGGGAGCGTTGGCGGCGAGCGAGATCATCCAGCATTTCGGCGCGCGACCGGAGGTCGAACTTGCGCGCCTGGCCGAACAAAGCGACTATCTGCGCGCATTCTGAGGCGCCGCCGCCGAAAAATTCGCTGATTGCGACAGGTCGCGATCAGCGAAAAGCGTCCTCAATGCCGGAAATGGCGGAAGCCGGTCATCACCATGGCCAAGCCGGCTTCGTCGGCGGCCTTGATGACTTCGTCATCGCGCATGGAGCCGCCTGGCTGAATAACGGCCGTGGCGCCCGCTTCGGCGGCGGCGAGAAGGCCGTCCGCGAAAGGAAAAAACGCGTCGGAGGCCACGACCGATCCCTTGGCCCAGCTCTCGGCCGCTCCCACCGCTTTCGCTGCTTCGGCCGCTTTCCACGCGGCGATGCGCGAGGAATCGACGCGGCTCATTTGCCCGGCGCCGATGCCAACCGTCGCGCCATCCTTCACGTAGACGATGGCGTTGGATTTGACATGCTTGGCGATGCGAAAAGCGAATTTGAGGTCCGCCAGCTCGCGTACCGTCGGCGCCCGCTTGGTGACGACCTTGAGCGGCATGTCGTCAACGACCGCGTTGTCTCGCGATTGAAACAGCAATCCGCCTGAGACCGACCGCACGGAAAGTCCCGGCGCACGGGGATCGGGCAGGCCCCCGGTCAAGAGGAGACGAAGGTTTTTCTTCGCGGCGATGAGAGCGATTGCTTCTTCGTCAGCGTCGGGAGCGATGATCACTTCGGTGAAGATTTTTACGATTTCGGTCGCCGCTTCGGCGTCGAGTTTGCGGTTGAGCGCGACAATGCCGCCAAAGGCCGAGACGGGGTCGCAAGCCTGGGCGCGTAAATAGGCTTCTTTCAAGCTTGCGCCCTCAGCCACGCCGCAGGGATTGGCGTGTTTGATGATCGCCACAGCTGAAACGCGCGCGGCGTCGAATTCGCTGACGAGTTCAAAGGCGGCGTCGGTGTCGTTGACGTTATTGTATGAAAGCTGCTTTCCTTGGACCTGCCTTGCCGTTGCGACGCCCGGCCTTTGGTCGCCGGTCTTGTAAAATCCCGCGGCTTGATGCGGATTTTCGCCATAGCGCATGGCTTCGGCGAGCCGGCCGCCGACAGCGCGGAATTCGGGCGTTGTTTCTCCGATGGCCTGCGCCAGCCAATTTGAAATGGTCGCATCATAGGCGGCGGTCCGCGCATAGGCCTTTTGCGCCAGCTTTTTGCGCAGCGCGAGGTCGGTGCCTCCGGAACACGCGTCCATGGCGTCCAGAATAGTGGAATAATCGGCAACATCGACAACCACGACGACATCTTGATGATTTTTCGCCGCGGCGCGGATCATCGCGGGGCCACCGATATCGATATTTTCAATGGCCACGTCCCAGTCGGCGCCCTTCGCAATCGCAGCCTCGAAGGGATAGAGGTTCACAACGAGCAGATCGATCGGGTCGATCCCATGCGCCAGCATGGCCGCTTCATGTTCGGGATTTTCGCGTATCGCCAACAGGCCGCCATGCACTTTCGGGTGCAAGGTCTTGACGCGCCCATCCATCATTTCCGGAAAGCCGGTGATGTCGGACACATCCTGCACCGACAGGCCGGCGTCGGAGAGAGCCTTGCGTGTTCCGCCCGTCGAAATGAGCGCGACGCCGCGCTGCGACAGAGACTTGGCGAAATCGATCAGCCCGGTCTTGTCGGATACGGAAAGGAGCGCGCGTTTGATGGCGTGGATGTCGGACATGAGGCTTACTCTTCAAAGGTTTTACGCGACGCTTGCACGAAAAAGACTTTTCGCCGCGGGAGCCAACTGTTCGGGGTGTGGCCGGCATGGCCGGCTGAGGACGCGAAAGGCACGATGCGTTCGTGCAGGCGGCGCTTAGCATGTTTCGAGGCGAACGGGAATGCGTCGCTTTGGCCCTTTATGGAAGACCGGCATTATCCGCTTCGTCGCCATCGGCGCAGGGCGCTGCAAGCGAGAAAGACCAGTGAACCTCGTTAATGTCGGAAGTCACGCCATGGATAACGATTTGCTCGCAGGAACGCGGACCTTCAGGCGCCGCAAAAAAAATGCTTTCCTCCACATCGACCGGCAAACCGCCGGCTTCGAAGGCAAGCGCCACGCCGTCGGCGGTTTGCAGCAGGACACCCAATCCTTCCCAAATGGAAGTGAGCGCGACCGAAGGGTGAATGTGAAAGCGAATGGCGTAACGCGCTTCCTTCGCGCCGGTTTGCGGTTCGGCAGTCAGGCGATCCCGGCCCTCCAATCGACCGCCGTTCGTCTGGAGCGTCAATTTCCTTTCGTGGATCAGTCCGAAGCGCTTGAGGTAGCCGTCATGAGAAGCAACGACTGTCGTTTCCCGCTCGTCGTCCGTCCTCGTAACGGGCACATGCTTGGGACCGGACCAAATTTCATCATCGAACCATCCTCGTACGCCGGCCTGTGCGCTGAAGATGCAGGAAGACGCGTCATTGACGATCAACGTCGAATGCGCCGCGGTGGTGCGCGCGATGGCGCGGAGGTCGGCGCCGTTGCGCACCGGGGGCGCCGCAATTGACGACGATCCTCTCAGAACCGAGCGAGAATTCAAAAGACAGGCAGCCGGCGTGCGCGGCGTGAGAAAAGAGCGGCGGCGGGGGCGGTCCGGCGTCGACAAGGACCAGCGCGTCTCCCCCCTCGAGCCTTTGATAGCCTGAGTAGCGGGCGTTGAAGATCGGCTGCCCGCGCGAGTCGTCATAAGAGAGCGCGAGGGCGATGCGCTCTGGCGCCGTTACGCCAGCGCCGTTGAACAACGCGAGCGATCCATCGCCGTGCTGAAACATGCGCAAGGCCGGAGTGATTCGGTCGATTGCGTTCAGCAGTTCCGGCGGCGGCGACAGTCCGCGCGCGGCAAAAGCCTGCCGCAATGGCAACAGGTCAAACAGAAGTTCGACCAGCGCCTGAGGGTTGCGACCAATCGGACCTCCGTCCAGAAGGATCTGTTCGTTCAATTGGCCGTTCAGCGTCGCGACTGCGCGTTTCAGCAAGTTGGCCGCCGCCTTGGACACAAAGGGCGAAAGCGGTCATGGCGATGGCGGCAGTGAGTTGGACTTCGCCCGCAAGGCCGTCACGCGCTTCTCGGCGGAGGAGCCAATAGCCTCGGGAAAGAACGCGCAGGAAGCGCCGGTATTCATCGTGATCCGCGCCGTTCAGCAGCATGGGGGATTGGCTGAGCCAGCAAAGCGTTCGTCGAGCCACCACGCCCGGCTCCCAGGCGGGAAGAGTTGAAGTCCGGCCGGAGAGGACAATGAATTCGTTGATCAGCGATCTGGCGTTGGCGCGGGCGAGGGCCGTGTCGGCCGAACGCAAATGCCGGAGCCAGCTGAAGCCGTTCAATATGCGCGCCCATTCCTCCGATGGCGCCGCGATTTCGAAAGGCGAGCGGCCGTGCGCGTTGACGATTTTTCCGCCAAAGGCGTAGGCGCCGGCATAAATATCGGCTGCGATCGTTTGATCGCCTGTGCGTATGTCTTGTGGCGCGATAAGAAGCCGTTCCGGCGGACGCGAACCCCATCCGAGGGGCAGGAAAAGTCGAGCGAAACGCGCGCGAAGTTTCAGACCGCCGCGCGCCGTCACCAAGTGCAGGGTGCGCAGACGTTCAGCGATGGCGCCCGGCGCTCGAAATCGTCAATGGCTCGATATCGTCAATGGATGTCGATCTCCGATGACGGGTCCGAAGGTGTCGACTGACGTCAACGACCCTGCTGCGGCTTAGCCTTGGAAAATAACCGATCATCGTTAATCGAGAGCTAATTAACCCGTTTCAGCCGTGCGATGAAGAATCCGTCGAGTCCACGCTGTCGCGCATCGTCGTTCGGCAAAAAATAAGGAAGCAGACGCAGGTCGCCATCTGGCGTCGCCGCTTCTTCGGGCAGCCCCAGGGCGATCGGATCGATCTTCTCGCGAGCCACATCGGGATTGCGTCGCAGCAAAGCGCCGATTTGCGCCTCGCCTTCTTCCGGCTCCAGCGAACAGGTGCAATAAACCAGAAATCCCCCGGGCTTGAGCAAGCTCAAGGCGCGGTCCAGAATGCGCGTTTGAATGGCGGCCAGTGCGCTGATGTCGCCCGGTTTTTTGGTCCACAGCACATCGGGGCTGCGGCGCGCCGTGCCGGTGGCGGAACAGGGCGCGTCGACCAATATGGCGTCGAAAGGCTCCGCCTTGAAACTCGCGGCGTCGCAGACGGCGATCGTCGCTTCCAAACGCAGTCGCGCGAGATTGGCGGAGAGGACTTTCAGCCGTTCGGCGGAACGGTCGAGAGCGGTCACGGAAGCGCCGGTCAAAGCAAGCTGGGCGGTCTTGCCGCCGGGCGCCGCGCAAAGGTCGAGCACACGCTGGCCGGGTCGCGCTTCGAGCAGGCGGGCGGGCAAGGCCGCAGCGGCGTCCTGAACCCACCAGCTTCCCTCCTCATAACCTTCCAAATCGCGAATCGGCGTATGGGTTTGCAGTCGAACCGAGCCTGTCGCGAGAACTTGGCCTCCGAGCTTTTCCGCCCAGAAAGCCGGATCCGCCTTGACGGTCAGGTCGAGCGTCGGCTCGTCGCGATGGGCGGCGGCGATGGCCTGAGCGCGATCCTCGCCATAAATGCGGCGCCAGCGCGCCGAGAGCCAATGCGGCGTATCGTCCTCGAGGGGATCGGACTGATCCAGAAACTCGTCGCGACGGCGGATCAAATTGCGCAAGACGCCGTTGACCAGATTGGCGAAGGGCGCGCTCTTGGCGTCGAGCCGGGCGGCGCGGACGGCGAGATCAACCGCGGCATGGTCCGGAACATCGAGGAAAAGAATTTGGGCGCTCGCAGAAATGAGCAGCCATTCGAGCGGGCCGCAATTGCGCGGCAATCCTTTTTCGACCAATTGGCTCAGCGCCAGGCGGATCGTGCCCAATCGCCGCAACGCGACGGTAGCGATGGAGCGCGTGAGGCCGCGGTCGCGTTCGTCCAGACCGCTCAAGCGTGACGGCGCGGCCTCGGAGGCAAAACGTTCGTCGAGCATGTGGCCGCCCTGAACGACATCGGAAATAATCGCGGCGGCGGCGACCCGGGCGGCAAGGCCGGGATGGGCCATTGCCTCACTTGCAGCTTGATCCTGCTGATGGGGTCTTGCGACCGTCTTGTCTTTTCCGGCGCCGTTTCTGCCGGAGCGGCCGAAAGATTTGCCGAAGTTCTGATTCATTCGCCGTGGTATCCGTCAGAGTTGCGCTCAGGCTGGTTTCGATTATGAATTTGCCTGCTTTTTTACCATAGCAGGGCGCACATAGCCATGTTGAGCTTGAACGTCGTCCGACGGCGAATGGGGCGCTCCGACGTTTTTGCAAGTCTTGAAAGGTTCCGCGATGTCGCAAGCAAAGCACCTCGATACCGAAATCGACGTCCCCGCGGGCGAAAGGAAATTGTCTCCGGAAGCGCAGCGCGCCCTGGCGGAGGCCGAGGCGCGCAGGCGCGAAGCGGCCCGCGATCCGCCCTTGCCGGAGGAATTTAATGGCCCCGCAGGACCCGAACCGATTCGCTACGGCGATTGGGAGCGCAAGGGCATAGCCAGCGATTTTTGACCTTGGGGCAGGATAACAGAGTCTTGTCCGGCGTCGGCGCGCAGTCCGTGTTTCGATTCGCTCCTTCGCCCAATGGCTACCTTCATCTCGGCCATGCCTATTCGGCTTTGCTCAATCGGCAGCTTGCCATGGAGAGCGGCGGGAGGCTTTTGATTCGTATCGAAGACATCGATCCGGGACGATCGCGACGGCATTTCGAAACGGCGTTGCTCGATGATCTCGCCTGGCTCGGGCTGGACTGGGAAAAGCCGCCGCGCCGCCAATCGGAACATTTGTCCGAATACCGCGCCGCTTTGGATGACTTGACGCGGCGGGGACTGGCTTATCCCTGTTTCTGCTCTCGGAACGAGATCGCTGGAGCCTGCGCTCTGCATTCCGATTGGCCGCGCGATCCTGACGGTTCGCCACACTATCCCGGAACCTGCCGCCAGCTTTCGCCCGAAGAACGCTGCTCCCGCGTCGCCGCCGGGGCGCGATTTTCCTTGCGGCTCGACATGGCCAAGGCGATGGCGCAAGTCTCGGCGCCTCTGATTTATCGCGAATATCACGAGGGGCCGGAGAGCGATAATCGTTGTCGCCGATCCGACCGTCTGGGGCGATGCATTGATCGGCCGGCGCGATGTGCCCGCTTCCTACCATCTCGCCTGTGTATTGGACGATCACCTCCAGGGTGTGACGGATGTCGTGCGCGGCGCCGATCTCGAAGCAGCAACGAGTCTGCATCGGCTCTTGCAAGCTTTGCTTGACCTGCGGACGCCCCTTTATCGCCATCATCGCGTTGTGACGGACGAGTACGGACGTAAGTTATCGAAAAGCAGGTCGGCAGTCAGCCTGCAGGAATTGCGCGCGCTCGGCGAAACGCCCGCAACCTTGCGGCAACGTCTTGGGACATTGATGGGTCGAAAGCTTTGAAAATATGCGCATGGAAAAACCCGTCGTCAGAGAGAATTTCCATGTCAGGTTGTGATGCCGTCAGGGCTGCATGATGACGGTCGTACCGACGCTGACGCGGCCGTAAAGATCGGAGACGTCTTCGTTCAGCATGCGGATGCAGCCATAGGAGGCGCGCGTTCCAATCGAGCCGCGCATACGCTGCGTGGTGCCGTGGATAGCGATCTGATCGCGATCGAGCATCATGGCGGCGACCCCCATGGGATTACCTGGCGACCCGCCCTTTATCAAACTCGGCAACCCCGGATGGTCTTGTCTGACGACAGCGGGCGGCGCCCAGTCGGGATGGAAATATTTGCCCTGGATTCGCGCCGAACCCAGCCATTCCTGCCCTGGCTTCGCGACGGCGACCGGATATCGGATCGCCTTTCCGTCCCGCAGGACGTAATAAAGCTTTTTCTGGCTCATGCTGATGATGATGGTTCCAGCATCATAACTGGAGCGGAACGATACGACATTGGTATTGGCCCGGGCGGCCATGGGAGCCGAGAGACAGGCAAGGCTCGCGATGAAGAGCGCGGATGCTCGGAAGCTTTTTTGACGGCGCATCGAATGGGTACTCCGGCGGACATGCCGTTTGACGGCGACGATCACAGCGTGCGGTCATAAAGTTGTTAAACGGGTTACTGGCGTCCGCCGTCCGCCCGAAATTCGCCAAATTGGTAAAATTGTCGTTATCCGGCTCCCGAACCTGGCATCAAAACGCAAAACAAAAAGCCGGGCGAATAAATCGCCCGGCTTGAGCTTTGCCGATATCGCGCGGGGCGAGTTAGCCGCCGCGATTCTCGATGAGGTCATCGACCACGGACGGATCGGCGAGGGTCGAAGTGTCGCCGAGCGAGCTGAAATCGTTTTCGGCGATCTTGCGCAAGATGCGGCGCATGATCTTGCCGGAACGGGTCTTCGGCAGACCGGGCGAGAACTGGATCACGTCAGGCGAGGCGATGGGACCGATTTCCTTGCGGACCCAGGCCACGAGCTCCTTGCGCAGCTCTTCGGTTGGCTCAATGCCTTCCATGACCGTGACATAGGCGTAAATGCCCTGGCCCTTGAGGTCGTGCGGATAACCGACGACGGCGGCTTCCGAGACGGCCGCGTGAGCGACGAGCGCGCTCTCGACTTCCGCCGTGCCCATGCGATGCCCCGAGACATTGATGACGTCGTCGACGCGGCCGGTGATCCAGTAATAACCGTCTTCGTCGCGACGGCAGCCGTCGCCAGTGAAATATTTGCCCGGATAGGTCGAGAAATACGTCTGCTGGAAACGTTCATGGTCGCCATAGACAGTGCGCATCTGACCCGGCCAGGAATCGGCGATGACCAGATTGCCCTCGCAGGCGCCCTCGATCACATTGCCCGAAGCATCGACGATCTGCGGCTGCACGCCGAAGAAGGGACGAGTTGCGGAGCCGGGCTTCAGAGCGGTGGCGCCGGGCAGCGGGGTGATCAGGATGCCGCCGGTTTCCGTCTGCCACCAGGTATCGACGATCGGGCAGCGATCTTCGCCGACCACGCGATAATACCATTCCCAGGCTTCCGGATTGATCGGCTCGCCGACTGAGCCGAGCAGACGCAGGCTTTTGCGCGAGGTCCTCTTGACCGGCTCCTCGCCGGCGCCCATCAGCGAACGGATCGCCGTCGGGGCGGTGTAGAAGATGTTGACCTGATGTTTGTCCACCACGTCCCAGAAGCGGGAAATGGTCGGATAATTGGGAATGCCCTCGAACATCAGGGTCGTCGCGCCATTGGCGAGCGGGCCATAGACGATATAGCTATGGCCGGTGACCCAACCCACGTCGGCGGTGCACCAATAGACGTCGCCTTCATGGTAGTCGAAAATATATTGATGGGTCATCGCCGCATAGACGAGATATCCGCCGGTGCAATGCACGACGCCCTTGGGGGCGCCGGTCGAGCCGGACGTATAAAGAATGAACAGCGGGTCTTCAGCGTTCATTTCGGTGGGCGGGCAATCCGGCGAGGCTTTCGCAACTTCTTCGTGCCACCAGCAATCGCGGCCTTCCTTCCAGGCAACCTTGCCGCCGGTGCGTTGCACCACGATCTGGGTCTGGACAATGTCGCCGGTTTTCTCGATGGCGAGATCGGCATTGACCTTCAGCGGCACCTTGCGGCCGCCGCGCAGGCCTTCGTCCGCGGTGATGATGACCTTGGACTGGCAGCCTTCGATACGGCCAGCGACCGAATCGGGCGAGAAGCCGCCAAAAACGATGGAATGGACCGCGCCGATGCGGGCGCAAGCCAACATGGCGTAAGCCGCCTCGGGGATCATCGGCATATAGATGGTGACAGAGTCGCCCTTGGCGATACCCTTGGACTTCAGCACGTTGGCGAAGCGGCTGACTTCGTCATGCAACTGGTTGTAGGTGATGCTCTTGGACTCGGAGGGATTATCGCCTTCCCAGATGATCGCGACCTGATCGCCGCGTGTGGCAAGATGGCGGTCGATACAATTCAGCGAGACATTGGTCGTTCCATCCTCGAACCATTTGATCTGGACATTATGCGGATCGAAGGATGTATGCTTGACCTTGGTAAAAGGCTTGATCCAGTCGATGCGCTTGCCGTGTTCGGCCCAGAAGCCGTCCGGGTCCGAAACCGACCGCGCATACATTTCCTTGTATTTGGCGTCGTTGATGAAAGCGCGGTGTTCCCACTCCGTCGGAACGGGGTAAATTTTCTCCGACATTGATGATTTCCTCCCGGATAAAAAACTGACGCCGTCGCTTATATGCGCAACGGACGCCGCTCAATCGAGCCCATTATGGCCTATCGGCTCAAACCCTCACAAGCAGGACGGCGTCGAACTTTGGTCCTGCGACCTTGGGGGAAGCGAGACACAAGCGCTATCCTGGGCGCGTTCTCTTGATCGCAACTCGAGGCGACCGGCAACTGGCAACATGTCGTATGTTGAGGCTCATTATCACTTAGGCTGAGACGGCGACCAAAATCAATGCAGTTTACGGGCATTCCTTGCGCACTTTATCCAGCGCTTGCACGAGGCCGCCGAGCGCATAGGTATCGGTCGTGACCTTCCCTTTGTTGGAGGCCGCCTTGACGACGAGTTTCGATCCTTTTTTCATCGCGTCGATCAAATGGCCTTCTTCAGCCGGGTTCTTGACCCAGGCGTTGGAGCCTTTGGCGATCAGGCCGAATTCCGAGTTGCCGATTTCGACCTGCGCCTCGCCGCCGTCCTTCATCGGAAAACCCATGATGACCGAGATTTCATTCTTGACGTTTTCAGCCGGGCGCGAGGATATAAAAATATAGGCGGCGTCGCGCTTCGTCGAAGAGGGCTCCCGGTTCTTGGGCTGGGCCAGGGCGTAACAGGTTTTCGACTTGCCCTGGGTCTGATAGGCGCCCCATTCGCCATAAGTCCCTATTTGAACGGATTTGCCTTGTTCGCCCGGCTTTTTATCCGATTTTGCGTCTTTCGCCTTCCCATCATGCGTCGTCGCCTTATCGGACTTCGAATGCGTCGCTTTGGCCTTGTCATCCTGGGCTTGAGCACATTGGGCTGATCCCAGCGCAATGGCGATGACGAGGGAGAGGTCGATCAGCAGATTGCGAGTGCGGTGCGAGACGGAAAGGATCATGAAACAACCGTAGGCAAGTGGGGTGAGAATCGAATCGCTTGACGGGATCATAAGCCAATCCCCGCCGGTCAGGAATGCATCGCGAAACAAGCGAAAGGCGGAACGCTGACAAGACGACCGCCTCCCGTTTATAATCGGTCGAAGCCCGAGGATGATATAACGGAAGACCTTAATGATCGCCGCGCTTTGTGAAAAATTCGGGCCGCCCGAAGATCTGATCTTGAGGGAATTGTCCGATCCCGTGGCGGGTCCGGGGGAGGTTCTCGTCGCGCCGACGCGGGTCGCCCTCAATTTTTTCGATACCCT
Organism: uncultured Alphaproteobacteria bacterium; assembly: GCA_963813955.1. Lineage (GTDB taxonomy): Bacteria > Pseudomonadota > Alphaproteobacteria > Rhizobiales > Beijerinckiaceae > Rhodoblastus. The sequence goes on from CAWFBN010000002.1 coordinate 59,460, forward strand.
GATCATCGAAAACAAATACCAGCATAAACCAGCGCTGCCTTTTTCGCCTGGGGCTGAGTTTTGCGGCCGGATCGTCGCGTTCGGCGCAGGCGTCGAGGGTTTCGAAATCGGCCAGCGCGTAGCTGCCTTTTGCTCCTATGGCGCGGCGCGTTCCCGTCTGGTTTTGCCGGCGACCCGCCTGTCCGCCGTTCCCGATGAATTGACCGACGACCAGGCGGCCGGCCTTTTTGTCACCTATGGAACGACGCTCTATGCCTTGCGTCAGCGGGCAAACCTGCAAAGAGGCGAAACCCTCGCCGTGCTTGGCGCCTCGGGGGGCGTCGGGCTGGCGGCGGTGGAGATTGGCGCGGCCATGGGCGCGCATGTCATCGCATGCGCCTCGTCGCCGGAAAAGCTTGACTTCGCTCAAAGTCACGGGGCGCGCGACAGGATCGATTATTCCCGTGAGGACCTCAAGGAGGCGCTGAAAAATCTGACCGGCCGCAAGGGCGTCGATTGCGTCTATGACGCGATTGGCGGCGCGTTCAGCGAAGCCGCCTTACGGGCTATCGCCTGGAATGGACGCTTTCTGGTGGTAGGCTTCGCTTCCGGTGAGATCCCGAAAATCCCGCTTAATCTGCTCTTGCTCAAGGGCTGCGCCGTTCTTGGCGTTTTCTGGGACGAATTCGTCAAGCGCGAACCGCAAACACATCTCGACAATATGACGTGTCTTTTCGACTGGACCGCGCGTGGCATATTATCCGCGCATGTCCACGCCGTTTATCCTCTCGCAGAGATCGCTCAGGCGTTGGATGTGCTGAAAGAGCGAAAAGCTCAGGGTAAAATACTCCTTTCCATACCAGAATAGACTTTTTAACTCTAGCTTGGACACCCGCGGGGCCGTAGATTACGCTGTCTTTTATGTAGCGTCCAAAACGGTCGCCGCATGCCTCGCACGTCAATTGAGGATGTAACGCAATGGCATTCACGAACCGCTTGCGAAATTTTATCGCCGTCGCCCTGCTCGGACTGAGCCTTTCGGCCTGCGGCTACAACACCATCCCTACGGCGGAAGCGACCGCAAAGGCGCGCTGGGCTGATGTGCAAAATAACTATCAGCGTCGCTCCGACCTTATTCCCAATCTCGTTGCGACAGTGCAGGGCTATGCCAAGCAGGAAAAGGACGTCTTGACCGGCGTTATCGAAGCCCGCGCCAAGGCGACCCAGGTTCGCATCGACGCGGGCGATCTCACCGATCCGGACAAGCTGAAGCAGTTTCAGGATGCGCAGAGCAAATTGACCGGCGCACTGGGAAGACTGTTGGCGGTCAGCGAAAACTACCCCGACTTGAAATCGAACCAGAACTTCCTTGCCCTGCAATCCCAACTGGAAGGCACCGAAAACCGCATTACGGTGGCGCGGCGCGATTATATCGCGGCCGTGCGGGACTATAATTTGACGCTAAACACATTCCCCTCGATGCTTTGGGCGATGACGGCGTTTCGCGGCAACAAGCCCATGGCCGAATTCGCAGCATCGGATAACGCGCAGACGCCGCCGACCGTCAAATTTTAACGGCGGAACCGCGCATGGGTGGGGTTCAAATTCGTCAACGAGACTTCATCAGCGCCTATCGCCGGGCGCTGATGATTGTGGTTTTCGGACTGGCGCTCCTTCTGGCGTCCGGCGCTGCTTACGCGCAAAGTCTTACCTTTCCTGATTTGTCCGGGCGGGTGGTCGATCAGGCCAATCTCATTCCCGCCGAAACCCGCCAGGCGCTGGAGCAGAAACTTGCGACTCTGGAGGATAAGTCCGGAATCCAGTTTGTCGTTGCCACGGTAACCTCCCTGCAAGGGCAGGAGATCGAGCCTTACGCCAATGATTTGTATCGTCATTGGGCTCTCGGCGAAAAAACCAAGAATAATGGCGTGCTGCTTTTGGTGGCGCCTAACGAGAAGAAGATCCGAATCGAAGTCGGCTACGGGCTTGAGGGAACGCTGACCGACGCCTTGTCGAGAGTGGTCATCGCCAATGCGATCACGCCGCGTTTCAAGGCGGGCGATTTCCCTGGCGGCATTACGCGCGGCGTCGATGATGTCATCACCATCCTGACCACCGATTCGAACGAATGGACCAAAAAGCCTCAGGTTCGCGTCGACGACCCCGAATCCGCCTTTGACATGATCCTGCCCTTTCTCATTGTCGCGCTGGTCATTTTCATCCTGTGGAACAACAGCCGCGGCGGAGGCGGTCGCGGCGGTCGGGGCGGCGGCGGTCCATTCATCATTCTGCCCGGTCCCGGTTGGGGTGGCGGCGGCGGTTCTTTTGGTGGAGGCTTCGGCGGCGGCGGGGCTTTGGGGGTGGTTTCAGCGGCGGCGGCGGCTCTTCCGGCGGCGGCGGCGCATCGGGGGGATGGTGATGCGTGACGTGGATGAGGACGCGATTGTTGCGGCGGTGCGGGTGGCGGAAGCGCGGACCAGCGGCCAGATCGTCTGCGTGCTGGCTCAGCGGTCCAGCGAAATCAATGGAGAAACGACGATTTTGGCCGCGGCCTTGGCCCTGTTGACGCCTTGGCCCTTGCTGGCCTTCACACAAATGCCGGCGCAGCATATCTACGCCGTGCAGGTTGCGGTTTTTGCTGTCGGCTTGCTGCTATTTGCCTGGACCCATGTCGGGCTGGCGCTCATGCCTCGCTTTCTAAAAAGGCGTCAGGCCTTCCGCGTCGCTGCGGAACAATTCTACATCAGGGGCATGACGCGCACCCGGCATCGCGCTGGCGTGCTGATTTTCGTTTCTCTAGCCGAGCACTATGCGCGAATCATCGCCGACGATGGACTGACGGGCAAGATCACCGAGACCGAATGGCAGGAGACGGTCAATGAATTGACCGCTCACTTGCGCGCTCATCAGGTCACCGAAGGCTTTCTCGACGCGATCAAGCGCACCGGCGATCTTCTCGCGCGCTCGGCGCCGCCTGGACGGCGGCTCCAATGATCTGCCGGATCGACTGGTGAGAATTTAATGTCCGCTGCGTAAAGTTACGAGCAGTTTCTTGCCAGCGCGGCCGTCCCGTTTCATGCCAAGGCGTTGCTGGTAGTCGGCGATCGCCTCACGGGTCTTTGTCCCCATCACGCCATCATGCTTGCCGCCGACGTCATAGCCATGCTGTTCCAGTAGCGCCTGCACTTCGCGGCGCTCTATCCGCGTCAGGCCGGGATCGTCGGTTGGCCAAGGCGTAAAAATGCCTTCCCCGCCCTTGAGCCGGTCCGCGAGCAGGCCAATGGCGAGCGCGTAGGATTTAGCGGCGTTATAGGAATAGAAGGCGTCGAAATTGCGCGAAACAAGGAAGGCGGGACCATGCGGTCCGGCCGGCAGCAGCAGGCCATAGGCGCCACCGCCAGACAACGCCTCGCCGTCGATCCGGGTCAAGCCGCGTCCGGCCCAACTGGCCAGAGGCTGTTTGGCGCCTCGGCCCGAGGGACCGTGATAATTAGCTGGCAACCTGATTTCGAATCCCCAGGGAAGGCCGGTAACCCAACCGGCGCGATGCAGGAAATTGGCGGTCGAGCCGAGGGCGTCGGGAACCGAGTTGACGACGTCGCGCCGACCGTCGCCGTCCATGTCGACGGCGAGGCTCAAAAAGGTCGAAGGCATGAATTGCGTATTGCCGAAAGCGCCCGCCCACGAGCCTTTAAAATCTTCCGGCTTCACGTCGCCCTTGTCGACGATTTTAAGCGCGGCGATGAGTTCGCCGTGAAAATAGTCGGAACGGCGATTGGGCGTGCAGGCCAGGGTGGTCAGCGACTGAATGACCGGCCGCGTGCCATAGCTCTTGCCGAAATCCGATTCGACGCCCCAGACCGCCACGACGGCCGCCGCATCGACGCCGAAGCGCCTCTGTGCCGATAGAGCCGCCTGTTTGTATTCGGCGAAACGCTGTTGTCCATCGCGCACCCGCTCGTCATCGACCAGCCCTGAAACATAATCCCAGATCGGGGTCGAAAATTCGGGCTGTACACCAAGGAAGCTGGCGGCGTCATTGGGCTGCAGCCCATCGAGTTCGCGGGAAAGCGTTGCTTGCGACACGCCACGCGCAGCTGCCTGCGCCTTGATCTGCTCCTTGCAGGAGTTGAAATCGGCGTGGGCGGACTGGCTAAACACAAGGCAAGCGGAGAAGGCGAGAGTCTAAAGGCTTCATGAGCCTGACTCTAACGTGATTCTCGCGCCGAAAGAATGGAAAAAGCGTGACGTGTTAGATCCAGGGACGCTCGTCGGCGATTTTGGATTCGAATTCGGCGATTTTCGGCGCCTTGACCATGGTCAGGCCAATGTCGTCGAGGCCCTCAAGCAGGCAGTGCTTCCGGTGCGGATCGATGTCGAATTTCACCTTGCCGCCATCGGGACCCAGGATTTCCTGGCGCTCGAGATCAATGGTCAAGGTTGCGTTGCTGCCGCGACTGGCGTCGTCCATCAGCTTGGCGAGGTCTTCCTTCGAAACCTTGATCGGAAGGATGCCGTTCTTGAAACAGTTATTGTAGAAAATGTCGGCGAAACTGGTCGAGATGACCGCGCGAACGCCGAAGTCAAGCAGGGCCCAGGGCGCATGTTCGCGCGAGGAGCCGCAGCCGAAATTGTCTTCCGCAACCAATATTTGCGCGTTCCTGTAAGCAGGCTTGTTCAGCACGAAATCGGGATTTTCCGAGCCATCGTCCTTGTAGCGCATCTCCGAAAACAGCCCCTTGCCCAGACCGGTGCGTTGAATGGTCTTCAGGTATTGCTTGGGGATGATCATGTCGGTGTCGATGTTGGTGATCGGCAAAGGGGCCGCGACACCGGTCAGCTTCGTGAATTTTTCCATTTTTCAAGACCCAGGGTTTCCGCGCGCCAAATTGGCGATTTGGCCGTCGATGTAGCAAATGGCGCCGAGGAGGGCAACGCGCGCCCTCCGGGATTAGTCGCCAATCGTCATGCGCGCCAGAATGTCGATCAGCGCCCCGAGAAGCAGGATCATGACGGCAATGGCCTGAATGGCGAAGCCCAGGGTGCGCTTTTCGGGAGCTTGCTCATAGCCCCGCATATAAAGGGCGCGACCCATTATCCAGAGCAGGCCAAGCAATCCGGCGCCGGCGTCGGAAACATAGATTCCGAACAGCCAGAGACAGGGCAGGTAGATGGCCATCCATTCCAGCGTGTTCATTTGCACACGATAGCGGCGCTCAAAAATAGGATGGCCGATGGTCGCGGGGGCGGCAATGGCAAATTGGCCGCGCGCCTGCGCAACCCGAACGCCGAGATAGGCGTAAAATAGCACGGAGGCCAAAGTGACGAGCGCGGTATAGTTATTCATGGCGATGCCTTTATTGCGAGTCCTCAATCAACGAGCCTTCGGCCTCGCCTTGTCCGCGGTCAAGAGGGCAGGCTTGCCAGAAGCGACAAAAAATGGTTCATACATAAACAAAATTAAAAGAATGATCGGCCAAAGGGTCGGAACTCGGGGGAGCGAAATGAAATCATGCGAGGAGCTGTTGGCGGCGCGGCCTTGGCTCGCCCATTATCTGCCGGGCGTTCCGGCTGAAATCGAGCCTCAAACCAACACGACATTGGTTGATCTTTGGCGCCGAAGCCGCGCCGCTTATGGCAAGCGCATCGCCCTGGAAAGTTTCGGCGTCCGGCTCACCTATGAAGAACTCGGCGTCGCGGCAGATCAGGTGACGGCGTGGCTGTTGGCGAAGGGTTTCGCCAAGGGCGACCGCGCCGCCATCATGGCGCCCAATGTCATGGCCTACCCCGCAATTTTGCTTGGCATTCTTCAGGCGGGCGGCGTGGTGGTCAACGTCAACCCGCTTTACACGCCACGCGAACTGGAGCTCCAAATTCTTCAATTCGTCGCCGCGCATTCTGTTCGTGCTGGAGAATTTCGCCCAAACCGTCAGCGCCGTCGCGGATCGGTTGCGCCTGGAGCACATCGTGCTTGTGCGCGCCCGGCGACTTGCTCGGCGCGAAGGGTCATCTCGTCAATTTCGTTTCGCGCCATGTCAAGAAGGCCGTCCCGAAGGCCAATCTCCCCGCCGCCAGCAGTTTCGCCGCCTTGCTGCATCAGACCAAAGGCGCCAGGCCGAAGCCCGTGCATCTAGACGGCGAAGACATCGCTGTCTTGCAATATACCGGCGGGACGACGGGCTCCGCCAAAGGCGCGATGCTGTTGCATAGAAACATCGTCGCGAATATTGAGCAATGCTTCGTCTGGTTCGGTCCCTTGTTTCCGCCGGATCAACCGAGCAAAATGATAACGGCTTTGCCTCTTTATCATATATTTGCAATGACGGCGTGTTTTTGGTTCCAGATACGCATGGGAGGAGCGTGTTTGCTTATTGCTAACCCACGCGATATCAATTCGTTTGTAAAAACGATGCAAAAGTCGTCTTTCACTTCAATCGCCGGGGTGAATACGCTTTATAACGCTCTGGCCGATCATCCCGGTCTGAAAAAGGTCGATTTCAGCAAAGTCGCCTTTTGCGTCGCGGGAGGGATGGCGATGCAGCCCGCCGTCGCGCGCAAGTGGCGGAAGTTGACCGGAAAGGCGGTCCTGGAAGGCTACGGTCTCTCCGAAACCTCGCCTGTTCTCTGCGCCAATCGCGCCGATCTTCACGAGTTCAGCGGCACGGTCGGCTATCCGGTTCCCTCGACCGAAATATCAATTCGCGACGCCTCGGGCGTTCCAGTCTCCCCGGGCGAACGGGGAGAAATTTGCGCAAGGGGGCCGCAGGTCATGGCTGGCTACTGGGATCGTCCGATGGCCACTGAGGCCGCCATGACGGCTGATGGCTTTTTTCGCACGGGCGATGCCGGGATCATGCTGCCTGATGGCCAGATCAAGATCGTCGATCGCCTGAAGGATATGATCATCGTCTCCGGCTTCAATGTTTATCCCAACGAGATCGAGGACATTATCGTCGAGCATCCGAAAGTGCGGGAGGCGGCGGTGATCGGTCGTCCCGACGTCGCGACCGGCGAGGAAGTCGTGGCCTTCGTCGTCCCGCGTGAACCCGGATTGACCGAACAGGATTTGCGCCAGTTTTGCCGCGAACGGTTGACCGGCTACAAGATGCCGCGCGAATTCATCTTTCGCGATAATTTACCGAAGTCCAATGTCGGCAAGATTTTGCGCCGCGATCTCAGGGAAAGCCTCTCGTCTTGAATTTTATTTTGGACCGGGCGGCCTTCATACGCGCCCAAACGAGGCTTCTGCCGACGCCGCACGCGCCCGAAATCACGCTTTATCTGGCCGATGAGGCGACCGAGCTTTGGCAGAAAACCGAGGATGAACTGGGCGAGATCGGGCTACCGCCGCCGTTCTGGGCTTTTGCTTGGGCTGGAGGCCAGGCGCTGGCCCGCTATCTCCTCGACCATCCCGCGTTGATTGCGGGACGGAGCGTTCTGGACTTCGCCTCCGGTTCCGGTCTGGTCGCCATCGCCGCCGCCAAAGCCGGCGCGGCAAAAGTCGAAGCCTGCGATATCGACGATTTTGCGTTGGCGGCGATGCAACTGAATGCGCAAGCCAATGGCGTCGAGCTGAAAATCCGCAGCGACGATCTGATCGGCCGGGACGAGGGCTGGCAGGTCGTGCTGGCGGGCGACGTGTCCTATGAGCGCGACATGGCGCAAAGCGTCACCGATTGGCTGTACGGATTATCGCAGCGTGGCGCTCTCGTGCTGATCGGTGATCCCGGCAGGGCCTACCTGGACCGGCGAAGGCTGGAAGCCGTCGCCGAATATCAGGTTCCTGTTACACGCACCCTCGAAGATTGCGAGATCAAGCGCAGCCAGGTCTGGCGATTTCGCGACGATTGTTAAACGAGCGTTTCTTGCAGATCGAGCGTCGCCTTGACCCCGACGTCGTCATAATGCGCGTCAAGAAATTTTTGTGCGGCATTCCGGCCGATTTCGCGCAGTTGCACGAAAAAATCATAATCCGAACGCATCTTGCTGGCGGCGCCGAATTTATTGAGTTCAGTCTGCGCCTCGATCACGTGCAGACGGATGCATTTGTAATGCGTCCCCTCGAGGCGGCCGGCGGCGATCAGCCGCGCCACGAAATCAATGGCGCGAAATTCCTGCAACAGGGGCGCGTTGAAGGTGATTTCGTCGATTCGCCCCATGATTTCAGCGGTCGTGGTAGGAGCGTGCTTGCGTTCGATCGGATTGATCTGGACCAGGATGATGTCGGCGGTCTCTGTTTCGGTGAAAAACGGAAACAGCACGGGATTGCCCATATAGCCACCGTCCCAATAGGGAACGCCATCGATCTCGACGGCGCGAAAAAGGGTCGGCAGGCAGGCGGAGGCCATGACCATGTCGAGGGTCAGTTCCGGGCGACGGAACACTCGAACCTTGCCCGACTCGACATTGGTCGCGGCGATGAAAAGTTTTAGATGATCGCTGGCGCGCAACGCCGTGAAATCCACTTGCGCGTCGAGCACCTCACGCAGGGGATTGATGTTGAGCGGATTGAATTCGGAAGGCGACAACATATTCGCCGTCTGCTGAAAAAAAGCGGCGGCGGGCGTGCCGTTCCATATACTCAGCATGCCTTCGACGACTTCGCGTCCAACCGCCGGCAGGCCGCCATCGACACTGACCGAGCGCCAGAAATAGGCGAGTTGGTCGCGCGCGCCCTTCGCGCCGCCCTTGCGCAGGCCTTCTGCGAAATTGACCGCATTCATCGCGCCGGCGCTGGCTCCGCTCAAGCCGTCGAATTGAAGGCGCCCATCCTCAAGAAGGCGATCGAGCACGCCCCAGGTGAAGGCGCCATGTGCGCCTCCGCCTTGCAAAGCGAGATTGACCATTTTGTGCGATGGGGGCTTTGCGGCCGTCGGCATAACGAGTCTTCCGACGTCAGGCAGCGGTCCAGCCGCCATCCATCGGAATGTTCGCGCCGGTGATCTGCGAGGCCGAGTCCGAGGCGAGGAAGACCGCTAGCGCCGCGACCTGTTCGACGGTCACGAATTGCTTGGTCGGCTGTGCGGCCAGCAGCACGTCGTGCATGACCTGTTCCTTGGTCATGTTGCGCGCCTTCATGGTGTCGGGAATCTGTTTTTCGACCAGAGGCGTCCAAACATAGCCTGGCGAAATGCAATTGACCGTGACGCCGAAGGTCGCCAATTCCAGCGCCGCCGTCTTGGTGAGGCCGGCGATGCCATGCTTCGCCGAGACATAGGCGGATTTGAACGGCGAGGCGACCAGCGAATGCGCCGAGGCGGTATTGATGATGCGGCCCCATTTACGCGCCTTCATGCCGGGAATGGCGGCGTGAATGGTGTGAAAGGCGGAGGAAAGATTGATGGCGATGATCTGGTCCCACTTTTCGGTCGGGAAATCCTCGATCGGCGAGACGAACTGGATGCCGGCGTTGTTCACCAGCACGTCGACCGAGCCGAAGGTCTTTTCTGCATTCGCCACCATTGCGGCGATCTCGGCGGGCTTGGACATGTCGGCGGCGTCATAAATCGCCTTGACGCCAAAGTCCTTTTCGATCGCGAGGCGCTCGGCCTCGATGGCGGCGGCGTCGCCGAAGCCGTTAATCAGGACATTGCAGCCCTCCTTGGCGAATGCGCGGGCATAGGCGAGGCCGATGCCGGAAGTCGATCCGGTGACAACGGCGGTTTTGGCGGCAAGCGACATGATCATCTCCATTACGGGGAAAGGATGCCAGGGCCTTTTCGCCAGTAGTCGGGAAAAGGCGCTAGGTTTTTGTTTTTGCGCGTTTAATCCAAGAAAATCGGTTTCCAACTCGCTTGAAAACGCTCTAAATATGCGTCGAGACTATAGCGCGCGACCAGAATTTTGCAGGATGACTTTCGGCTGATATGTGTGGTTCAACGCATTCATCGTCAATGCGCGGCGCCGAATTCGCGTCGGCGCGTTTCTCTGGTATAGAAGCTCATTCTGCTGGAAAACAGGTCCCATCCGATGACCGAACATTATTTCCCGTCCATGTGCGAAACAGAAATCGCGGCCGTTCCGCGCCAACGACGCGAGAGCGTTGGCGTGCGTGTCGGCTCCGGTCGTGGGGCTGTGGTCGTCGGCGGCGGCGCGCCGGTGGTCGTGCAAAGCATGACCAATACGGATACGGCGGATGTCGACTTTACCGTGCGGCAGGTCGCGGCTTTGGCGCAGGCCGGTTCGGAACTGGTGCGGATCACAGTGGACCGCGACGAGGCCGCAGCGGCGGTGCCGAAAATCCGTGAAAAGCTCGACGCCTTGGGGATTTCGACGCCGCTGGTCGGCGATTTTCATTATATCGGCCACAAATTGCTCGCCGATCATCCCGCTTGCGCGGAAGCGCTCGCCAAATATCGCATCAATCCCGGAAATGTCGGTTTCAAGGAAAAGAAGGACAAGCAATTCGGGGCCATCGTCGAATTGGCGATCAAACACGACAAGGCCGTACGCATTGGCGCCAACTGGGGCTCGCTCGATCAGGAGATGCTCGCGCATTTGATGGACGAAAACGCCGTAGCGGCGCGTCCGATCGATGCCCGCGCGGTGACGCGCGAAGCGCTGGTCCGCTCGGCGCTGCTCTCTGCGGAACGGGCGGAGGAAATCGGATTGAGCCGCGACCGAATCATCCTCTCGGCCAAGGTTTCCGGCGTCCAGGACCTGATTTCGGTCTATCGCATGGTCGCGCAGCGGTCCGATTACGCCCTGCATCTCGGTTTGACCGAAGCCGGCATGGGATCGAAAGGCATCGTCGCCTCTTCGGCGGCGCTTGGAATTTTGCTGCAGGAGGGGATCGGCGATACGATCCGGGTTTCCCTGACGCCGGAGCCCGGCGGCGACCGGACGCTCGAAGTGCAGGTGGCGCAGGAAATCCTGCAAACCATGGGCTTCCGGACCTTCGTGCCGCTGGTTGCGGCCTGCCCAGGCTGCGGACGCACCACATCAACCGTGTTCCAGGAACTTGCGCGCGACATCCAATCGCTGATCCGCGACAAAATGCCGGCATGGAAAAAAGTCTATCCCGGGGTCGAGACTTTGAACGTCGCCGTCATGGGCTGCATCGTCAACGGGCCGGGCGAATCGAAACATGCCGATATCGGGATTTCCCTGCCCGGCACGGGCGAAACGCCTGCCGCTCCGGTGTTCATTGACGGCAAGAAGGCGATGACCCTTCGAGGCGAAGGCATTGCGCAGGAATTCGAGAAAATCGTCGAGGATTATGTCGCCAAACGTTTTGGCGGCAAGGCCGACGCCAGCCTGCCGAATTGATCGAAGCGCCAAATTCAGGGGCGGCTGGCCGTCCCTGAACGATCGCGGGGTTATTTCCCTTCCGGGTTGGGTTTGGCCTCAGCCTCGGTCGGCGGCTTCGACAGGTCGAGCACCACTTTCTTCACGCCATGTTCCTGCGGATCGTCTTGAATCTGGAATCCCAGCGCCTGGCACATCGAGAGCATGGGGCCATTGTCGCTGATCACCTGGCCCTCCACGATCTTGATTTCCTCCGCGCGGGCGAATTCGATCATATATTTCATCAATTTCCAGCCGAGGCCCTGACCCTTGAGGTCGGAGCGTAGCAGGACCGCATATTCGCCATGCTCGTGATTGGCGTCGAGCATCAGGCGCACCACCCCCAGCATCAGTCCCGTGTGCTCATCGATGGCGACGGACACGAAAGAGCGGGCATAGTCGATCTGGATCAGCCTGGCGATGAAGGCGTGCGAAAACTCCTTCACCGGCGCAAAAAAGCGCAGGCGGATATCCTCCGGCGTGACGTGGGTGAAGAAGACCTTATACATTTCCTCATCTTCGGGACGAACCGGCCGCAATTGCACGGGCGTGCCGTTCTTGAGGATGGTGCGTCGCTCCTGCCCTTCGGGTAGGGCGCGATGGCGAAGCGCGGATTGCCGCCGGCAACGCCGCGTCCAGAGAAAGGCTCGACGGCAACGCGGGCGTCCACCACCACCACGCCGTTGGAATCCGCCAGCACCGGATTGAGCTCGAGTTCGCGAATTTCGGGAATGTCGGCGGAAAGCTGCGATATTTTGACCAAAAGCAGGGCGATGGCGTCGATATCGGCGGCTGGAACGTCACGATAGTCGCGCAAGGCGCGGACCACCTGCGTTTGTTCGATCAGGCTGCGCGCTAATGATAAATCGAGCGGAGGCAGGGCCAGCGCCTTGTCGTTGATGACCTCCACCGCCTTGCCGCCGCGTCCGAAAACGATCACGGGACCGAAAGTGGGATCTTCGGTGACGCCCAGCACCAGTTCGCGCGCGTCCGGACGGCGCACCATGGGATTGATGGTGACGCCATCGATCCGCGCATGGGGCGCCTCGATCGCCACGCGATCCAGCATCTTGCGCGTGGCGTCCACCACCTGCTCAACCGAACGCAGATCGAGCGCCACGCCTCCGAGATCGGACTTGTGAACGATATCGCGTGACATGATCTTCACCACGCAGCCGCCATAGCGGCCGAGCACGAGTCGCGCCACTTCCGCCGCTTCTTCCGGCGTGCGCGCCAGCCTGGCCGGAGCGATGGGAATATCATAGGCTTCTAACAGGGTGCTGATTTCAACCGGCGCCAACCAGGTATGCCCGCGCGAGATCGCCTGCTGGACAATGGCGCGGGCTTTCGTCGTATTCGGAGCAAAATCGACAGGCAATGAGGGCGGCGCGACCATCAGCGCTTCGCGCGCCTGCCGCCATTTGACCATATGCATGAAGCCGGCGATGGCGCTGCGCTCGTAGCGCGGAATTTTCGCCTCGTCGAAGACTTTGCTGGTCGCCTCGTCGGCCCCATACCAGACGGCGAAGACCGGCTTGGAGATGATCGTCGCTTTACGGTGCTTCTTGACCGCCTCGACGGCGGCGCGGGCGACCTCCTCGCCATTGACCAGAATACTCGGCGAATGCATCGCCATGACGGCGTCATTGGACTTGTCCTGCAGGACGAGCGACAGCGCCTGGCCGAATTGTTCGGGGCTGGCGTCGCCGGCCAACTCCACTGGCGGCGCGCCGCTCCAGCCTTCGATCGTCAAGGCGGCGAGCGCCTCGCGCGTGGCCGGCGCAATATCCGCCAGCTTGCCGCCGAGATCGAACAAGTGATCGATGGCGAGATAGCCGATGCCGCGTCCGTTGGTGACGATCGCCAGTCGGTCGCCATTGAATGGCTTCATGCGCCCCAGCGCCTCGGCCGCGTCGAACAAACCGTAAATGTCGCCGACGCGCAAAATGCCAGCGCGGCGGAAGGCGGCGGCATAGACTTCGTCGGTCGTCGCCAGGTTGCCTGCGTGGGTGCCTCTCCGGCGCGAGGCGTCGTGGCGACCCGAACGCGCCACGATCACCGGCTTTACGCGAGCCGCGGCGCGCGCGGCCGACATGAAGCCTTTGGCGTCCTCCAGATGCTCGACGTAGAGCAGTATGGCGCGGGTCATAGGGTCGAGCGCGTAGACATCGAGCATGTCGGCGAAATTGACATCGGCCTGATGCCCGAGCGAGGCCATGCCGGAGAAGCCGACTTGATGCTTGGCTCCCCTTGCGATAATCGCGCCGAGCACCGCCGCCGATTGCGAGATCACGGCAAGGTCGCCAGGCAAAACCGACTGGGCGGAGAGGCTGGCGTTGAGTTTGAAGCGCGGCGCGATCAGGCCGTGGCAATTGGGCCCGAACAGGCGGATGCCGCGCTCGCGCGAAATGACGCGCATCTGCTCGAACAGCGAATCCGGGCCGGGATGGGGATCGTCGGTCATGACAATGGCCGCCGGGACCGCCAGGTCCGCCGCTTCGGTCAGAATCGCCGCGACATTTTCCTTGGGCGCCACCACGACGATCAGGTCTGGCGGCGCCGGCAGGTCGCGAAGCGAGGCGAAGCAGGCGCGGCCGTCGATTTCGGAATAGCGCGGATTGACCAGATGGAGGGCGCCGGCGAAACCCGCCTGAAGAATATTCTGCAGCACCGCGCGGCCGGTCGATCCCGGCCGGTCGCTGGCGCCAACCAACGCCAGCGATTTTGGTTGCAGGGCGCGATCCAATTGACGCGTGCTCATCAAACTTCTCCGGAGGAGCTCATTTTGCGCGCGACCATAAAGCCAAAACGACTATGTTTCATCATGGATTCTTGGCCGTCAGCGCGAAAGGCGGAAGAAAATAGCCTTGCGCATGCGCGCCAAGACAGGGTTTATTCGACCATCGGCGACGCAAAAGGAACGAAAACATGATTCGCGGAAACGCCGTCGCAAGCTTTGCGATGGATCAGTTTTTCCGCTGGAGACGAGGGCAACGTCGGCCGTCAGGCCAACCGGAGGACAAAAATGACACGAATTCACGGTCGCGGCTGGTTGCGCGTTGGCGTTTTCGCCGCGATCCTTTTCACCAGCGCCGCGAGCGCCCAGGCGCAGGATGCCAATGGCCTATGGACGCGCGACGACGGCGCGGCGCGGATTTAGTTTTCGCCTTGCGGGGCGGCGTTGTGTGGCGTGATCGTCTGGCTGAAAAGCCCCGCTTCGAAGGCCCATGTCGGCCAGCAGGTTTTTTTCGACATGACGCGCACCGATCAAAACGGCTGGACGGGCAAGGCGTTCAACCCGGAAGACGGCAAGACTTATTCGGGCAAAATGGTGTTGAGCGGCAAAAAGCTGAAGACCAGCGGCTGTGTCCTTGGCGGCTTGATTTGCAAGACCGTCGCTTGGCAGCGCGACTGATTTACCCGCCTTGCTGGCGGATTTTTCGCGCCAAGTAAAGGCGTACAAGTTAGACCGCCGCTCAATCCGCGGCGCAGGTCGTCGAGCAAATCCTCGACATCCTCCAGCCCGACGGACAGGCGCAACATGCCGGGGCCGATGCCAGCCACCGCGCGCGCATCTTCGCCCAATCGCTGATGGGTCGTCGTGGCGGGATGCGTGACGAGGCTCTTCGCGTCGCCGAGGTTATTGGAAATCTTGATGATCTCGAATGCATTGGCCATGGCGAAAGCCTCGCGCTTGCCACCGGCGACGTCGAAAGAAACCATGGTCGAACCGCCCTTCATTTGGCGGCGCGCGAGTTCATATTGCGGATGATCCTTCCGGCCTGGATAATAGACTCGGGCGATCTTGTCCTGCCCGGCAAGGAAATCGGCGATTTTTTCGGCGCTGGCCTGCTGCTGGGCGACGCGCAGGGGCAAGGTCTCAAGCCCCTTGAGCAGCACCCAGGCGTTGAAGGGTGAGAGCGAAGGGCCGGTCTGGCGCAGGTAATTATGAATATGAGTCTCGATAAACGCCTTCGAACCGAGGATGACGCCGCCAAGGCAGCGCCCCTGTCCGTCGATATGCTTGGTCGCCGAATAGACAACGCAATCCGCGCCCAGCTCCAAAGGCTTCTGCATCAGCGGGGTCGCAAAGACATTATCGACAACCAGGGTCGCGCCGACCGAATGGACAATTTCGGCGATCGCCGGGATGTCCAGAACGCCAAGGCCGGGATTGGTGGGGCTTTCGAGGAAGGCGGTCTTGGTGTTGGGCCGCAGCGCGGACTTCCATTGCGCCAGGTCTGAGCCGTCGACCAGCGTCGATTCGACGCCGAAACGCGGCAGCAAATCCTGAACGATATAGAGACAGGAGCCGAACAAGGCTCGGGAGGCGACGATATGATCGCCCGCCCTGACTTGACCCATCAACGCCGTCGTAACGGCGGCCATGCCGGTGGCGGTGGCGCGTGCGGCCTCGGCGCCTTCGAGCAAGGCCATGCGCTGCTCGAACATGGCGACAGTCGGGTTGCCGAAGCGGCTGTATTGAAAACCTTCGTCTTCGCCAGTAAAACGGCCTTCCGCCACTTCGGCGCTGTTATAGACGAAGCCCTGGGTCAGAAACAGAGCCTCCGAGGTTTCCCCGAACGCCGAACGCATCGCGCCGCCGTGCACCAATTGGGTTCGCGGGCGCAGCATCTTG
Source organism: uncultured Alphaproteobacteria bacterium (assembly GCA_963813955.1). Lineage (GTDB taxonomy): Bacteria > Pseudomonadota > Alphaproteobacteria > Rhizobiales > Beijerinckiaceae > Rhodoblastus. The sequence goes on from CAWFBN010000002.1 coordinate 75,364, forward strand.
GCGTCGATGGCGAGGCGGTCATAGGCGGACATACAAAACTCCTCGCGCCGCGCATGCGGCTGCGCCTGGCTGCTCAATTTTTCGAGCCTGTTTAGCGCATTGATTTTCCGTGGCGGCGAGCTAGCCGGCTAGGGACCACGGGCTTTCTAACGCCGGGCCGACGCCCGGTCAACGTTGCGGCAATCTCCGTGATTTTGGATAGGCTTTGGCGACGCGCCGCTTTAGGACTATTTTCGGCGTTGTGGCGACAGGGGAGCATTTCGTGATTTCGCAGGCGGAGACAGGAAAAGAGCAGGGCATTTTCGCCGCTCACCAGATTGCAGCTCTGGCCAAGGCCGGGGCGATTCTTCCCGCCGCGCCCTTTGTCGAAAACCAGATCCAGCCCGCCAGCCTGGATTTGCGGCTTGGGCGGCGCGCCTGGCGAATGCGGGCCAGTTTTCTTCCTGGCGCCCGCAACGTGGCCGACGCGATCGCGCGGCACGCCCTGCACGAGATCGATCTTGCTCCTGGCGCGGTACTGGAGACCGGCTGCGTCTATGTCGCGGAACTGGCCGAAAATCTCGCTTTGCCACCGGATATCGCCGCCGCCGCCAATCCCAAAAGTTCGACCGGCCGGATCGACGTTTTCACCCGGGTCATCGCCGATCGATCAAGCGCCTTCGACACCGTCGAGGCCGGCTACCACGGGCCGCTGTTCGCGGAAATCTCTCCGCGCACTTTCCCCATTCTGGCGCGCAGCGGATCGCGTCTGTCGCAAATCCGCTTTCGGCGCGGCGCCGCCCGGCTTGACGCCGTCGCCCATGCCGAACTCCACGCGCGCAGCAAACTTGTCTCGACGGCCGACCCCTGTTTTATCGGCGGCGTCGCCATTTCCATTGATCTGGCCGGTTTCGGCGAAGATGGTCTGATCGGCTATCGCGCCAAACGCCATACTGGTCTGATCGATGTGGACCAGCCTGCTGCCTATGAGGTCGCGGATTATTGGGAGCCGGTTTTTTCGGGAGGTCGCGGCGAATTGGTGCTCGATCCGGGCGAGTTCTACATTCTCGCCTCCAAGGAGGAAGTTCTGGTGCCTTCCGACCACGCGGCGGAAATGACGCCCTTCGATCCGCTCGTCGGCGAGTTTCGCGTTCACTACGCTGGATTTTTCGACCCCGGTTTTGGTGTGGCGGAGGCGGGCGGCACGGGCGCGCGGGCGGTGCTGGAAGTGCGCTCGCATGACGTGCCCTTCATTCTCGAAGACGGGCAAGCGGTCGGGCGACTGGTGTATGAACGCATGGCTCAAGTTCCGCATGACCTATATGGCGCGGGTCTTGGCTCCAATTATCAGGCGCAAGGGTTGAAACTTTCGAAACATTTTCGTTCGCCCCGTTGAAGCCGGAGCGGTGTCCGGTTAGAAAGAAGGCGTGCGGGCGTAGTTCAGTGGCAGAACGACAGCTTCCCAAGCTGTATGTCGTGAGTTCGATTCTCATCGCCCGCTCCAATTTTTTCCCATTCTAAATCAGGAAGTTGAAGGCGATTTTTGCGTCGCGTGCAAATTTTATTGCATTCGGGTGCTACAACGCTGCTCTACAACGCCGGGCTCAGAATTGACCGATTTGGCATGGCGATTTTGACGCCGTCCAAGGCGCTGTGACCCCTGCAAAACAAGACTTTCGTCGATTTTCATAAAATCGCAGCCAAGGCCCAAGTCCGCTTGGATTTAAGGGATCGCATTGCTGAATCTTCGTTTCGGTCCGACTTGGCCAAAGGAAAGCCCGTCGCCCCGTACGCGCCCTACAAATGCGGCTAAGCATGCCGGAATTGATTACACTAATTAGAATTGCTCGGCGGGCATGCAGCTGCAAATTTTCCGGAAGCGCGTCGTCGACCTGCTGCAACAGGTGCCCGGAGGCGTCACGGCGCCGGGTGGGTCCGCGCGGACGACGGACTTAGCCACACATTCGTCAAGGACGAGGCCCCGAACGTCGCCTCTGTGAGAGCCTCCGAATACCTTTGCTATCCGTCGCCCGGTTGGTCGGTCTTCCTGCCCCGTCACCCGAGATTATCCTGAACGGGCAGTGCCGCGAACTTTTCGCGACCAGGCGGGAACAGTCGGCGGTCGTCGCCAACGTGGGTCAAATGGCGCTGCTTTCTGGACGGGTCACTCGCGGGGGCATACATCTGAGCCGCATATACGCCTTCGACCTCTTCTCGGCGAACTGGGACCGGCATCCGGGCAACTACCTGGTGCTAGAGGACGGCGGCGGATTCCGGCCGTGTTCGCCATCGACTTCAGCCACGTCATGGTGCATCCGGGGCTGACCCCGGCGGCACGCGATCCGATCGTCGCCGGCAACAACGCGACGCGAATGCAATTCCCGGCGGTTATCCAGCCGTATGGAGCCGACCTGGCTGCCGCGATGGAAATCGTTGATCGGCTGGGCAGCTTGCCGACGAGGGCAATGAACGCCATCTTAACGGAGATCTCCCGATGAATGGCTTTCGCAACCCGACAAGGCGTCGGTAGTTTCTTGGTGGGATGGCCAAGATCGTGTCGGTCGGATCGTGACTTTGAAACAGGGGCTTCAAAATGGCACGCTCATTTGAATTTGCTGTGCTGCGTCTGGCGCCTGACCCGGCGCGCGGCGAAGCCATAAACCTTGGTGTTGTCGTTTTCCTTGACGGCAAAGTCGACATCCGCATCGGCGAAGTCGTGACGCGCGCGAAGCTCCCGATCCCGAAGCGGTTCCCCGACGTCCTCCGGGAGGGCGTTACCGTCCTCCAGCGGCTTGGCGCCATAGGCATGTCGGCGGAGATCGCCACAGGTCTCTTCGCCATGTCGGCCTCTTCGCGCTCGGGGAACTGGGCTATTTCACCGCCGACGACGATGGTCAGGAGACTTATGAGGGCCACGTTGCGCGGCTGTTGAAGCTCTTCACGTCGTCGCCGCGGAGCGCCCAAGCTGGCCCGCGGCGCGTCTCTCGTCTGAACACGACGGTTCGCAAGGTCTTCCGAGCGGAAAAGGTTCTCGCCCCGATCGGCGACGCCGGCGCCATCGCGGAGCACAAGATCGTTCCCGAATGGCCTCTTCCCTTGCGCCCAAGCCTGCGCGCCGACCTTGCGCTCCGCAACCGGATCATGCGGGTCTGTGAGATCGTGGACCTCAACGTCTCTGACGATGGCCCGCCCCCTGCCGGCCTCTTCGAAGGCGTCGTCACACTTGACGTCGCCCAGAAGGAGGCGAATGCTCAGCAGACCGTCTTCGCCTATCGCGCCACGGGGCTGTCCGCGCGTATCGACGAGGCCCTCGGGATTGCCCGTTTGCATGCATCGAACCTAGTCAACTGGGATGTCCCCACGGAGCGCGACGATTTCCTGCACGAATGGATCAACGCCGCCAAGGACGCGCCGTCACTTTTGCGGGCGATCGGGTGATACAGCACTAACTCAACCAGAGGAACACGAGCCGTCCGGCTGATTAGGCCGAATCTCGACGACCGTCAATGATCGAGATCAGGTAGACTAGCGAATTGATCGCCTCAAAGTACATAGCGGCCCTGGCGAAGGCATCTTGCGGATGTAGAATGGTGCCCCACTAAATTTTCCTGCAAAACAAAAGTGTCACATATGGTGGTATAGTGACAATCGGATCTGGATTTGCTTCACCAACTACGGAAGTCTTTGAAAGATAAGCTGCGTCGCGCTTAGTTCCAAATATTGATCTCTGATAAAAATCGCCTTGACCATATGCACTGTCGTTATTTAGTGTACCTAGATCAATTAGATGGCTATGTGCGGGAATGTTTTTCAAAGTCAGCCGCTGCATATCTGTGCCACCAAAAACTCCAGACGTATCGACGAATGTTGGTGTGCCACGATGGCTTACATTGACTGAAACACCAAGCACGAAGCGTCCTTCAGCTTTAACGTATGGTTGCCAACCCTCCGGACACTGTTGGGCATCAAAAGCCGCAATCATTCCTTGCTGTCTCAATTCAAGCTTTTCCAATCGTTTTTTTAATTCCTGATTTTCAGCCAACATTTTGTCAGCTATCTCAACCATCCTTTGAGCGCATTCTGAGACCTTGCAGTCTATTCTGCCTGGCTGGGGCGTTTCGGCCCGCGAGGCTTGGGTAGAAAGCAATAGAGATACAGCCATGGCGAAAAATGATACCTGCTTTGCGGCTTATCCCCATAAGTCAGGTGCAACAATATTTGGTGACTGCGCTGACGGGGCGTCCGGTCTTTGATGCCGCCCAGAGTGCCTCAAGCGCCGCCTTTAGCTTCTGATAGAGGATAGTCAGGAGCGCTCGCATTGCTGGATCGAGCTGAGCACGATTTTGTTCTCAATTGCGGACGGCGCCAATGATGCGGATCGCCTACGTCGCGCACGCTTAGACGGCCTGATCGACGAACTCGCGATATCCGGCGTGCGGCAGGCCGGCGGCGATGCCGAGCAGCGTATCGAATGACGATTTCATGTGGCGCCGCCGGTTCCAGCGGAAAACAAACTCTTCGAGGTAGCGGCGCAGATGTGTTGCGCGGACGCCATGATAGGTGCCGAGCGCCCATCGCTTGAAATTGGCGAAGACGCGATGGATCCATGGTAGGACGACATGGGCGGCCATTTTGCCGACGACCTTGGGCAGGTGATTATAGCCTTTGAGGCTCTTGTAAGCCGAGAAGCCGTCGCTGAGGACGGTGGCGCCGGCTTCAACGGCGCCGGCGACGAAGGCGCCGATGCTGGTCGCGGAAAAGTCGGCAAGCGGCGCGAGGCGGATGCGGCGCGGATGACCTTCTGGCGAGAGTTCGATGGCGCCGATGAAATGCAGTTTGCCGACGGCGCTGCGGCCTTGACCGCCAGCGATCGGATCGCTCTTCGTGCGATAAGGGATATCGCTTTCGTCGACCTCGACAAGGTCTTCGAGAAGAGACCGATCTGGATCGACCATAGCGCGACGCAGCTTCTGCAGCATCAGCCAAGCGGTCTTGTAGGAACCGAGGCCGAGCTGCGCCTGGAGTTGCAAGGCGGAGATGCCGTTAGAATGGCTGGCGACGGCGTAGATCGCCATGAACCATGTCAACAGCGAGAGGTGGCTGCGGTGGAAGATCGTGCCGGCGGTGACCGACGTCTGACGGCCGCAGGCAGCGCATTCGAAAGTGAAGGTCTTGGAATCGAGCGCCCAGGCTTTGGCCCCTTGGCATTTTGGACAGACGAAGCCGTTTGGCCAGCGCTTTTCGAAGAGGTGCTGAGCGCAGGACGCGTCGTCGGTAAACCGCTCATTGAAGGCGGTTCGAGACATTGGGCGGTCGTTTTTCCAGCGGCTCGGCATGAGAACGAATGTAGAACATTTGCCGCTGCCGTCAAGCCTGTTTGTCTACCTATGGGGCAACCTTAGGCAAGGGGATAAGC
>CAWFBN010000003.1:0-7145 GCA_963813955.1 uncultured Alphaproteobacteria bacterium
CCAACATAAATTCGTTTCCGCGCGGGGACCCTTTGCGCTTGAGGACGAGTGGCGCTGATGCGCGAGGAAAACATCGACTTCTGGTCACCAAGAACAGCGGCGGAGAGGCGACCTCGGCAAAACTGCTCGCAGCGCGGATTTTGGGCGTTCCGGTCGTGATTGTCGCGCGGCCGACGGGCGGCGACGCCGAGCAAGCTGCGCGGCTCGAAGAGGTTTTGCGCTGGCTTGAGGCTCATCGTCCGGGCCCGTAGGTTCGCGGCGTCAGCAGCCAGGGATCGCCTTCGGGACGCGCGATGAACCGCGTTTCCGACGATCCGATCAACACCAGCGTCGCCATGTCGACGAGTCCGGGATCGGCCTTGGCCAGATCGGTGACATGCAGGCGCTGGTCGGGCCGGCCCACGGCGCGCGCGAAAGCGACCGGAGTCGCGCCATCCTTGTGCTCGCGGAGAAGGTCGAAGGCATCGAAAATTTGGCGAGGGCGCGCCTTCGAGGCGGGATTGTAAAGCGCGATGACGAAATCGCCCTCAGCGGCCGCGCGCAGGCGCTTGCGCGATGACCTCCCAGGGTTTCAAATTGTCGGACAGCGACAGCACGCAGAAATCATGGCCGAGCGGCGCCCCAAGCCGCGCCGCCGCCGCCATCACCGCGCTAACGCCGGGAATAACGCGGATGTCCAATGTGCGCCAGATGGGATCGCCCGTTTCCAGAGCCTCAAAACCGCCGCCGCCATGCCGAACACGCCAGCGTCGCCGCCCGAAACCACCGCGACTTTGCGACCCGCCTGCGCCAGTTCCAGCGCATGGATCGCGCGCGAAATCTCGACGCGGTTGTCGGTCGGGAAACGCTCCAACCCGGCGCGTTCCGGCACGCGATCGGTATAGGGCTTGTAGCCGATCAAGGCGTCGGCCTGCGCCAATACCTCGCTGGCCTCGGGGACCAGCCAGCACTCAGGGCCGGGACCCAGCCCGATGATATACAGCGCGCCACTGCTTTTGGCGTTCATGGCCGCCGTCCCTGTCCGCTGACGAGGATGATGGCGAAATAGGGCGCGACGTCGTCGCTCTTGTCCTTGAGCGCCATGATTTTCTCGCCCTCCATCGTGCCGCGCTCGACGTAAAGCGCCCGTTCGTAAAGTCCCGCAAACGCGCAGGGCTTCACGGATTTTCGGGAAATTTTTGCCGATTTTCATGATGACTGCGGCGTCGGTCGCGGCAGTGTCTCGATCAGGACTTTGGGCGGCAAGGTGCCGGGCAACACCGTCAGCACGTCGTCGCCCCAGGTCATCGGTTCGCCCGCCGCCGACCAGCAGCCCGCCATGCCGGAAACGCCCGGCACGATAGTGACCGCGAAGCGATCCTTGAGCCGGATATAGAGATGCATGAAGGAGCCATAGAAAAGCGGGTCGCCCTCGCTCAGGATCGCCACGTCGCGCCCGAAGGCGAGCTTGACCGCGATGGCGTCCGCCGCCTCCTCATAAAAGGCGGCAAGCTGGCGGTTATAGTCGGGATCGGTGACTGGAATTTCCGTCGTCACCGGATAATGCAGCGGCATTTCCTCGGCGCTGGATGGTATCCAGCGGTCGACGATGGCGCGCGCATTGCCGCGCCGCCCCGCCTTGGCGAAATAGGCGATGACCGGCGTGGTCTCGATCACCCGCACCGCCTTCACCGTCAGAAGTTCGGGATCGCCCGGTCCGAGACCCACGCCGTAGAGGCGCCGCCGATTCACTCATTCTTTTTCGCTCCCCAGCGCGTTGATGGCGGCGGCGGCCATGGCGCTGCCGCCCTTGCGTCCGCGCATCGCGATGACGGGAATGCGCCCGTCGGCGATCGCCGCCTCTTTTGATTCGCTCGCGCCGACGAAACCGACCGGCATGGCGAGGATGAGCGCGGGACGCGGCGCGCCGGCGTCGAGCATTTCCAGCAGATGGAACAGCGCCGTCGGCGCATTGCCGAAAGCGACCACAGCGCCGGCGAGATGCGGCCGCCAAAACTCCATCGCCGCCGCCGTGCGCGTCGTGTCCATTTCCTTGGCGAGTTCCGCGACGCGGGGATCGGCCAGCGTGCAGATCACCTCGTTATTGGCGGGTAACCTCGCGCGCGTAATGCCATGCGCCACCATATTGGCGTCGCACAGGATCGGCGCGCCCGCCGCCAGCGCGGCGATTCCGCGCCTGCGCCGCGCCCGGCGAAAAAAACAGGTCCGGCGCGATTTCCACCATGCCGCTGGCATGGATGACGCGCACAGCCACACGCTCCTCCTCGCGCGAGAAGCGCCCAGATCGGCCTCGCGGCGGATGATGGCGAAGGAGTTTTTGTAAATTTCCGCGCCGTCGCGGATGTAGTCATAAGCGGCGTTCACGCCTGCGCTCCCATGGAAAGTTTCGTCGAGTCTCGCCTGCAAGGCCGGCGAGGTCGAGCTGCCGCGGCGACAGGCTCATCCCGCGCGAAGCCGTTTTCGATCAAGGCAAAGCCGTCGCGCTCGGCAACAATGGTCAGGGCGCGGCCATGCAGGGCGCAGCCCTTGACGCAGCCGGAGACATGCACCCGGCCAGCGTCGGCGCGCCAATGCGGCGCCAGAGCCAGCGCCACGCGCGCGCACGTCGCCCAGCGCCGAATTGCAGGCGGGCGCGCCGGGACAAGCTGTGAAAGGCCAGGCGCGGATCGGCGGCGTCGAGGAGGAAAACCGAGCTTTTCAAGCCGGCCCGCGAGATCTTCCGCGCCTTTCCGCGCAAGGCCGACCGCCAGCAGCGCGCGCCAGGGCGTCAGGCGCAATTCGGCAGGCGCCACAAGCCTCCGCCGCTTGGGCCAGCGACTCCAGCGCGTCGGCTTCGACGCGGCCGAACAGCAGGCCGGCGCCGACGAAATTCCCGTCTCCGCAGCGTTGTGGACCCCAAAAATTCTGTCGGGACCGATGCGGCGTCAAAATCCTTTGCGGCGCCTCGATATCGATCGGGACATGTTTGAACAGGTCCGCCACCCCGACCGTGGCGTCGAGCCGCGCGACCAGCGCCGCCATGCGCCGCTCCTCGACGCGCAGGCGCAGGAAGTTGCGGGCCAGGTTTTCCGCCGTCGCGCTGAAATGCCCGGGCGTGATGCTGCCCACGACGATGCCGCCGAGCGCGACCCGCAGGCGCGGACCTTCGTCGTCGAGAAAGGCGGCGAAACCAATATCGGTCTCGACGCCGCGCAGCGGCAAGGCGCCCCGGCCATCGACCGAAAAGCCGAATTTCGGCGGCAGGTCGTGCAGCGCCGTTTCCCGGATCAGCAGCGCATCCAAAGCTTCGACCAGCGGGCGCGCGTCGATCAGCGCGGTCGGATCGAAACCCGCGAGGGGGCTCGGCACGATATTGCGCACGGCTTCGGCGCGCGGATCGGAGTCGAGCAGGCCGAGCGCGGCCAGTTCCGCCTGCAGCGGCTGGGATGTTTTCGACGCTCACGCCGCGCATTTGCAGATTGGCGCGAGCGGAAAGGTCGAAGGCGCCATTGCCATAGCGTCGGGCCAGCTCGGCAAATTTCCTGGCGCGCTCGAAAGAGAGGCTTCCGTTGACCAGACGCAGCCGGAAAATATAGCCGTCGCCGCTGAGCATGGGCGCCAGCGCGCCGGGACACCAGCCTTTGCGCAACGCATCGATCATTCTCATTGCGCGTCCCTCATTTCGGCAAGAATCGCGGCGGTGGAATTGCGCCGCGACGTCCAATAGCCACGCTGCTCGGCTTCGGTGAATTTTTCCGCGATCGCGCGCGCCGCACGCGGATTTTCATTCTCGATAAAGGCGCGCACCGCCTCGTCGCCGCAAACGGCGTCGAACAGCAGGTCGAACTGGCGGCCCTCCGTCGCCTCGCTGAGCGCCGCGAAGGCGAAAAGATTGTCCACGGTCTCGGCGATTTCCGCCGCGCCGTTGGCGCCGTGCCGCATCATGCCGGCGAGCCAGACCGGATTGGTGGCGCGCGCGCGGATGACGCGCGAAATTTCCTCGTTCAGGCGTGCGCACTTTCGCGGCGCCGTCCTGCGTCGCGTCGACGTGGTAAAGGCTGGGGCGCCGCCGAGATGTTCGGCGGCGGCGGCAAAACCGCCTTCATGCGTGGCGAAGGCGTCGGCGTTCAGCACGTCCTGCCCGGGAAGATCCTGCACATGGACGAAGGCGTCGGCGCCGCGCACCCGGCTGGCGAAATTTTCTGGCGCCGCGCAAGCGGATCGCCCTTGGCGCCATAAGCGTGGTTGCTGGCGGCGAGGTATTTTTCCGCCAGTTCGTCGCGGTCGCGCCAGTCCGACGCGGCCAGCTGCGCCGACAGATCGACGCCATAGGCGCCCGGCGCCGCTCCAAAGATCCGGCGCGGTTCGGCCTGCCCGGCCAGCGGATTTTCATCCGGAGCCTCGTCGAGCGCCGCGACGGCGCGGACGGCGGCGTCGAAGGCCTCGATCTGCTGCGGGAAGACATCGCGGAACAGGCCGGAGATGCGCAAGGTGACGTCTATGCGCGGGCGGCCGAGCTGTGCCAGCGGCAGGATTTCAAAACCGCTCATGCGCGTCGAAGCCGCGTCCCACAGCGGGCGCACGCCGAGCAGGGCGAAACCCTGCGCGAGATCGTCGCCGCCAGTGCGCATCGAGGCGCTGCCCCACAGGTCGAGCACGATGCGGCGCGGCCATTCGCCGTGGTCCTGCAGGTAGCGGTCGAGCACGTCCTGCGCGAGACGCTGGCCAATGTCCCAGGCGGTGCGCGTGGGAATGGCGCGCGGATCGACCGAGAAAAGATTGCGCCCGGTCGGCAGCACGTCCTTGCGGCCGCGCCCCGGCGCGCCGGACGGGCTTGGCTGCATGAAACCGCCGCTCAAGCGCATGGACCAGCGCGTCCATTTCCGCCGTCGCCGCAAGCGTCGAGTTTTCGCGGCGAACTCCGGCCCGTTCATCGAGGGGATAGGCCGACAGCATTTCGTCGCGGAGGGCGCCGTCCGGCGAGTGGCCGAACACATGCAGCCCGTCGTTGATCCGCATTTCCTTGAGGTCGCACAGCCAGGCGTCGAGCTGGATCAGCGCCTCCTCGTTTTTCTTCGCGCGCCGCATTCCTGCAGCAGGCCGGAGCTTTCCGCGCGTTGCAGAATGAGGTCGGCGAGCATCTTTGCCCGACGCGGGTCGAGTCCCTGCGCCTGCGCATATTCGTCGAACAGGGCCTCGATTTCCGCCGTCGCGCCATGCGCGCCCGCCTTGACCAAAGGCGGCGAGAGATGGCTGACGATGACCGCCGCCGAACGGCGCTTGGCCTGCGCCGCCTCGCCGGGATTATTGACGATGAAGGGATAGATCAGCGGCACGGGGCCGAGCGCGATTTCCGGCGCGCAATCCTCCGCCAGCGCCACGCTTTTGCCCGGCAGCCATTCCAGCGCGCCATGCGCGCCGCAGTGGATCAGCGCGTCGATGTTTTCGCTTTCGCGCAGCCAGAGATAGAAGGCGAGAAAGCCGTGGCGCGGCGGGAGAGCGCCATCATGATAATCGGCCTTGCGATTTTGCAGCGCTCCACGATCAGGCTGCAGCGCGACCAGGATTTTTCCCAGCCGCAGGAAACGGAAGACAAAGGCGCCCTCTCGCACGGAAAAATCGCTTTCGGGATCGCCCCAGGCCGCCTTTACGCGGGCGCAAAAATCTGGCGGCAGGCTTTCGAAAAAGGCGCGATAGGATTCCAGTGTCACAGTCGGCGCCAAAGGGCCGGACTGCAATTTCTCGATCAAATCGGACGGCGCTTCAGTCGCGTCATAACTTTCAGCCGCAAGACGCGAAAGAATCGCAGCCGCGCTTTGGCTCGTGTCGAGTCCCACCGCATAGCCGGCGCGGCCACCCTTGGCCGGATAATCCGACAGGATGAGCGCCAGTTTCTTCGCCTTGTTGCTCTTGCGCCGCAGCCGCGCCCACCGCGCCGCCAGCGCCGCGACGAAGTTTACACGCGACTCTTCGGGTTCGTGCCGCGAGGGGGAAAATTCCAGCGACTCGTCCTTGTCCTGCGCGCGTTTGAAGGAAATGGCGCGCGAGACGATGCGCCCGTCCACTTCCGGCAAGACCACATTCATGGCGAGATCGGCGGCGGAAAGGCCGCGCTGCGCGTCGCGCCATTGCTCGACGCCGGCGCCGGAAAAAATCACCTGGAGCACGGGCGCATCGGCGCCGTCCAGCACGCCGCCGCCGCCGTCGAGACGCGCCGAAAAAGCCGTGGCGTTGAGAATCACGTCCGGTTTTTCCGCCGCGATCTGTTCCGCCAGAGGCGCGCAGGCGGAGGCGTCCTTCAGGCTGGAAACATAAAAGCAGCGCACACGAAAATTTTCCCGCGCCAACGCCGCCGCCAGTGCCGTGACCGGCGCGCAATCGCCGGCAAGATAGGCGCTGCGATAAAACAGGATGAAGGCCGTGGCCGCGCCGGGCGCCGCAGGCAGGCAGGCGGCTTTGAACGGACCGAAGGCGGGAACAGGTTGCGGCGCAGCCGCATCGCCAGCGCCAGAAATCTTCGTCGCGATGAAATCGAGACAGGCGGCGATATTTTCCGGCCCGCTTTCGCGGAAATAGGCCCAGATTTGCCTTAAATCCGCGACCGGCAGGGTCGAGGCCCGCTCCAGCCGCTCGTCTTCCATGAAATCGCCGGGAATGACGGCGAGTTGAAACCCATATTTTCGCGCAGCGATGGCCAGTTCATCGACGCCATAGCGCCAATAGTCGAGCCCGCCGAGCAGCCGCACCAAAACAAACTTTGAGCGCGCGCAGACTTTTTCGATATGGAGATCGACTGAAAAGGGATGCTTCAGCAGTCCGAGCGACGCCAGCCGCAGGCTGGGATGCCGCGCTTGGTCATGGGCTTGGGCGAGCAGCGACAGGTCGCTGTCGGCAAAGGACAGGGCGACAATATCCGCAGGCGATTGTTCGAGATCGACGGCTTGCGCCGTCTCGTCGAAAGATCGCTGATCTGTGCGGACGAGATGCATATTCTAAGCCGTCAAAGCCGCTTCGATCGCCGCGCGGTCAAAGCCTTTCTGGCCGATCACCACCAGCCGCCCTGCCCGCTCTTCGCCTGCCCTCCAGGGCCGGTCGAACTGATGCGAGAAGCGCGCGCCGACGCCCTGCACCAGCAGCCGCATCGGCTTGCCCGCCACTTCGACAAA
>CAWFBN010000004.1:0-6143 GCA_963813955.1 uncultured Alphaproteobacteria bacterium
GCGCTGGAGAACGCGTTGCGACTCTCGACAGAGCTTTTCGAGAGTCGGGCCTCGGGGCCGTTTACCCCAGGATGAAAGCAGGACGGATGCGACTTCCTTAGTTGGATTTCGCGCGCCAAAATCCGGGAAAAAAAGCCATAGGCGCCGGTGACGCAGGCCGGCGAGGCAAAAAGCCTCCAAGGGCGACGTCGAGAAGACCTCGGGCACGGCACGATGACGTCTCTTGGCGACCTAACGCCGTCATCGCAACGCGGGGCTATGTCGTCGAGTTTCAAGGTGGCAGATCGTTAAGAAGGCGCGGAATTTGGGCAATGGAAAAGCGGGCCTAGCGCAAGCCAAGCCGAGTATGCGGCCAGACGGCGCCGGCGGCGTGATGGATAAGGCCAAGCTCGATGACCAGCGCTACGCGACTTTGCTCAAACAGAATTCCATCGCCCGTCAGGCGGCGGAAGATCAAACCTTCGTCGTCAGGCAGAGCGAGGGTCAGGTCGCCACCGACAAGGCGCTGATCGCCCAACAGGACCTCGACATCTATTATTGCCATATCGTCGCGGCTGCGCTTACGCTTTTCCGGACGACAAACCCCACGAATTCTCTCGCACGGATGTCGTCATCACATTTTGATAGTACCTCGCCGTTTTTCTGAAATAATGTTTTCGTTCTTTGGCTGTTAGAGTCTTGTAACTAGCAAGCGAATTCATGATTTCATTTACATATTGACCGCCGTTTTGAAATTCATGCGGATCGTAATCCTCAAGATGATGCATCCAGGACGCGTCAATTTCGGTCTTGTCTTTGCGATAATCAACATTACTAACTTCGATCTTGTGATAATACTTTGGATAAATAAAAGATTGAAAAACGTGCCGCAGTTCATGGAGCAGGATTGATCGGAAACTCTGGATGACGACATCAAGATTGCGATAGGCCAGCACAGCGTCGAGCGAAGCGTCTTCACACGAATTCAACAGCGCCGAGATGCGTACGCCAACGATCCTGTGGGGCAGCGATTGGTAGAAGCCAATCCAGGAGAGCCCCATAACCTCCGATCGGTTATCGAAGACGAACGCCACCTTGCGAAATCCGGCTATCGCCGCCGCGTATTTCGTCGCTCCGTATGTTTGTTCAAGTTTATCGAGCCCACGCAACTCACTACCGTCGATGTCGAAGCGACTATCCGCCTTGAAGCGGCGTGGCAGATTTGAAATGACCAGGTCCAGGCAATCTTTCAGGCACTGCATTTGGCCGCCTATGTCCGAAAAGCGAGGTGACGCGCGTTTTTTTTGTTTGCAACAAATATGCCATTTGAAGCAAGCTCCTTTAGTCGCACCTCGTTGTTCGGGCTTAGGGATCAGGCGAAACCGCGCTGGCATCGGGGAAGTTCGATAGCCTTCACGAGACGCAGATCGCAAACGACGCCGCAGCCTCGGAGCCAATAAACCCTCTGTGCGTTTAGCTTCGAAACGCGTGGGTGACCGCCGGCATGAGGATGATTGATGACCGGTCGAAAAAGCGGAAACGCGGCCTCGATGAATCCCGAAAAACAGCGCGCGAAAGCCCACACGACTGGAATGGAGAGGACGGCTGGGAATGGCGCCCGAAGACCCTGGGATCGCATCGCGCGACTGGCCCGATCTCCCTTTTCAGACTGGGCTGAAACTTGCGCGACACTGCACCTTTGGATGCAGATTGTTGGAAAGGTGCGGCTTGCCCATGCGCCTATGGTCAACCATTGGTGGCAGGTTGCTTTCTACGTGACGTGCCGGGGCTGACCACTTCACCGATCCCCTACGATGGCCGGACATTTCAGATCGATTTCGATTTCATCGACCATAACTTGACGCTTCGGACGAGCACGGTGAAAGCGAGACGATGGCGCTTTGCCCGCGAACGGTTGCGGATTTTTATGACGAGTTCATGCGCCGGCTGCGCGGACTTGGGCTGGAGACCAGAATATGGACCATGCCGGTCGAGATCCCCGACGCAATCCCGTTCGAGATCGACAAGGAGCATGCTTCTTACGACGCAGTCTATGTCACGCGTTTCTGGCGCATTCTTGTTCAGGCGGACCGGGTGTTGAAGCGGTTCCGCGCGCCATTCCTCGGCAAGGCGAGTCCGGTGCATTTCTTCTGGGGCAGCTTCGATCTGGCGGTCACGCGCTTCTCCGGCCGCCCGGCGCCCAAAATATCGGGCGCTTCGCCCAATCTGGGCCCTTGGGTGATGCAGGAGGCCTACTCGCATGAAGTGAGCAGCTGCGGCTTTTGGCCAGGCAATGGCGGGTTCGGCCAAGCCGCCTTCTACAGTTATGCCTATCCCGAGCCGCCGGGTTTTGCGTCGGCGACGATCTCCCCGGAACAGGCGTTTTACGATCCGAAGCTCGGACAATTTTTATTGCCCTATAACGCGGTCAGACAAGCGTCGTCACCGGATGAGCCAGTACTCCAGTTTCTGAAGCGGAGCTACACCGCTGCGGCCGATCTGGGACATTGGGACCGCGCCGGGCTGAACGAGCGACACGCGCATGGACCCGAGCAACGCCTGAACAATCCTCTGGCTAACGGCGTTACGTCGCGACAACAGAATGTCAGCGCCGCAGGGGTCTCATGAATAACGTTTCTTCCATCTGGCTCTATCCGATCATCATCGTCGCGGGCGCTCTGCAAGCCTGGGGGCCCCCCATGAACGGCGCGCTGCGCAATGCGCTCGTCAATCCCTGGCTCGCCAGCCTCGTCTCCTTCGTGCCGATCGTCGCTTTTCTCGGCGGCATTTTCTATTGCTGGCCGCAGCCGATGCCGACGGCCGAGACCATCTCAAAGATGCCATGGTGGGCGCCGTTCGGCGGAATCATCGGCGCTTTCGCCGTGGTCGCGGGCCTGATGTTCGTCGAAAGGCGGCGCCGGCGTCTTCGCCGGATTGCTGATCACCGCCAATTTTCTCACGTCGCTGTTCATCGATAAATACGGCTGGTTCGGCATGCCCGTGCACGAGTTGAACGCCGGGCGGATCGTGGGCTCCGTGCTGATGGTCACAGGCATCGCGCTCATCAGCCGGTTTTGACGTTTTCGGCAACGCTCTTCGGTCGCAACCTTTGCCGCTGGCGGAGCGTTACGCAAAGCCGGACTACGCCGCTCGATGGAAGCTGAAATTGATTGTTTTGGATGGATGTCTTGCTCGCGCCACGCTGATTGCAGACGCCCGGCGTCTCGCCGCGCCGTTATTGTCTTTCATCGCCTTGTCCCTCGCCGTTGCGCCGGCGGCGCTGGCAAGGGACGTGCGGACGCCCCGTTCGCATTCTCCGACTTTGCCAACTCCGCCTTTGCCGCCAGCCCGGCCCTCCGACCTGACGCCGCCGCCCGGCAGGGTTCGCGGCCCGCCGTTGCCTCCGCCGCGTCCGGCCGATCTCGCTCAACCTCCCGCCCCTGCCCCTGCCCCTCCGCCGCCCCCCGACCCACAAGCTTTGGCGCAATGCGACCAACTCCTCGCCGCCGGGACGATTGTCGCGGAAAGGCGCCCCGCGATCCGCGAACTCTTCGGAATGCGCCATCGATGCGCCCGTCTCGCTCGAAGCGGTCATTCTCAAGCAAGGCCGCCGCGTCGCGCTGGCCTCGCCCGCGCTGCTGAACTGCGCCATGGCTGGCGCCCTGGCCGAGTGGCTGCGTGAGGAGGGCGCCGAAATTCTCGAAGAGCAGCGCGGTCCGGTGAAACGCCTCATTGTGGGCGGCGGCTACCAATGCCGTCGCCGCAACGGAGCTGAAACCGGAAAGATTTCGGAACATGCGCGTGGCAATGCGCTCGACCTGATCGGGGTGGAATGGGTCCGTGGCGACAAGATGACTTTCACCGATCCGGCGCTCGATCTGGCGCTGGCGACCGATTTGCAATTCAGCCTATGCGGGCGTTTCTCGACGGTCCTCGGCCCCGGGTCCGACGCTTTTCATGAAAGCCATGTCCATATCGATCTCGAGCATCGGGCGAGCGGCATGAAATTATGCGAATGGGACCTGCAATAATCAGTCGGCGAAACGCAACTTCGTTCTCTTGAGTACAAGACCGGCCAGTTCTTCGGCGTCCCAATTGGTTCCACGCTGAAGCGGCAAGCCTCTATCGCCTCTCTCATGTTGTAACCCGCGAAGCGCAAGACCATGTCTCGGAAGGCGACGACGCCAGCTTGCGGGACGACGTGCGATGGCGCTGCGGATTGAAGACTACGCCCTGATCGGCGATTGCAAAACGGCGGCGTTGGTCGGTCTCGATGGTTCGATCGACTGGTTGTGCTGGCCGCGCTTCGATTCGGCGGCGTGCTTTGCCGCCCTGCTCGGCAGTGAAGATAACGGCCGGTGGCTCATCGCTCCCAAGGGCCCGACGCTCGCGGTCAGCCGGCGCTACCGTTCGGGCGCGCTGGTGCTGGAAACCGAATTTCAGACCGAGGGCGGCCGCGCCGCGATCATCGATTTCATGCCGCCGGGAGACGGGCCCATCTCGTGCGCATCGTCGTGGGCCTGTCGGGACGCGTGGAGTTTCACACCGAATTCGTGGCGCGTTTCAACTATGGAGCGACCGTGCCATGGGTGAACCGCCTTGACGACGGCGCCATCAACGCGATTGCCGGGCCAGAGCGGCTGGTTTTGCGAACGCCTGCCACGCTTTATGGCGAAGACCTCAAGACGCTCGGAGAGTTCAGCATCGAGGCTGGCCAGTCGGTTCCTTTCGTCCTGTCCCATGGCGCCTCCTTTGAAACTCCGCCGCCGCCGATCGAACCCTTCGCGATGCTGGAGGCGACCGAGACCTGCTGGCGGGACTGGAGCGCTCGCTGTCCGGATGCGGGGCCATGGACCGAATTGGTCAAACGCTCGCTCATCACTTTGAAGGCCCTGACCTATGCTCCCACGGGCGGCATCGTCGCCGCCGTTACGACATCGCTTCCCGAGCGCCTCGGCGGCATACGGAACTGGGATTACCGCTATTGCTGGCTGCGGGACGCGACGTTCACGCTGCTCGCTTTCATGCAGCTCGGCTATTACGAGGAAGCGCGCGCCTGGCGCGACTGGCTCGTCCGCGCTGTCGCCGGCAGCCCGGAGCAAATTCAAATCATGTATGGCGTCGGCGGGGAACGCTGGTTGCCCGAATTGAATATTCCGTGGCTCGCCGGATATGAGAATTCGTCGCCGGTGCGCATCGGCAATGCCGCTTCCGATCAGCTGCAAATCGACGTCTTCGGCGAGATCGCCGACGCCTTGTTCCAGACGCTCAAGGCGGGCATGGGCCGTCGGAACGCGCTCGCTCCTTGCGGCCGATTGTGCTGGACTATCTCGCCAAGGCCTGGCGAGAGCCGGATGAGGGCATCTGGGAGGTGCGCGGAGGGCGGCAGCACTTCGTTCACTCCAAGGTCATGGCCTGGGTCGCCTTCATCGCGCCGCGCATGCGCTCACTGTGCAGACATTCGAGGAATCCGGCCGGCGGTGGCGCGCAATCGCCGATGAAATTCATGCCGAGGTCTGTGAGCGCGGATTCGACCGGGATCTTGACAGCTTTGTGCAGGCCTATGGTTCCAAGCGGCTCGACGCCAGCCTGTTGTTAATCGCGCTCGTCGGGCTTTCTTCCGGCAACCGATCCGCGCGTGCGCGGCACCCTGCGCGCCATCGAGAAAAAACTGTTGATCGACGGCGAGTTCGTCCTGCGCTACGAGCCCGATAACGATGGAGACGGACTTCCCGAGGGCGAAGGCGCTTTTCTGGCTTGCAGCTTCTGGCTCGTCGATAATTACGTCTTGCAGGGCCGCCATCTGGAAGCGCGGAAGATGTTTGATCGGCTGATGTCCCGCTGCAACGACCTGGGGCTGCTGGCTGAAGAAGTCGATCCGCTCACGGGCCGGATGTTGGGGAATTTTCCGCAGGCCTTCAGCCACGTCGGTCTCATCAACTGTGCGCTTAATTTGACCCGCGCCATGTGTCCCGCAGAAAAGCGCGCCAAGCCGTGAAAACCGCGATGGTGATTCCGAAACCACAATGCGCAACCATCGCGAAGGCGAATGGTTTTCGCCTGAGGCAAGGAGGCATGAATGACAGAAAGGATCGAAAACTCCCCCGGTGGGGATCATCCGATATTCATTACTCACAACCCGGCTGGTTCGTCGGTCACAATGG
>CAWFBN010000005.1:0-42674 GCA_963813955.1 uncultured Alphaproteobacteria bacterium
TACTGCGGGCCCCCTTTGACGGCCTGGATCCAGGCCGAATATGCTGGCTGTCGTTGATTCCGCCGTGGCTTTCCTGCGGTGTCGCCGTCTCATAAATCTCAACCGTTCTGGCGGATGTCCCGTCAAAGGACCATTTTACGGGGCTGTTCAGGGGGGAGTCCTGGCGGCCATACAGCCCCAGTACCGTCTGCCTGTCCGGCAGCGGAGTCGAAGCTGGCGATTTTTTGACGCTTACGCAATTTCCGCCACGACAGCGTCGACCGCATCGCCGCTTATGAACTCATCGATTGCGTTTTGTTGGGCAAGCGGTCGAAAACGCCTGTGGCGCGCCGCCCGGATAAAACCGGCGGCGCTGCAAAACCGCTTTTACGCCAAGACGGATTATGACCGGGAGCTCCGGGCTTTTTGCTCCAACAAAAACATTGTTTATCAAAGTTTCTGGACCCTGACCGCCAATCCGCAAATCCTCGCCGCGCCAGCTGTGACAGTCATAGCGGAAAAATACGGCCGCACCCCTGCCCAAGTGTTTTTCCGTTATTTGACGCAAAGCGGCATGGCTTGTCTGACAGGAACCTCCTCGCCGGAGCATATGGTGCAGGATTTGGCCATTTTCGATTTTTGCCTGACTGCAAGGGAAGGCGAGGCAATCGGGGCGCAGTTGAGGTAAGTACGTCGAGGACTCACGCAGTATGAGTTAATCGTAATGTCTGGACAAACGAGCCCGAAAGATTTGAACTAATCCGAATCTTTGGATGCCGTCACTATAGAAACATCGCGGGCGGGTATCTTCGCGACCGGGATCAATTTCCGCCAAGAAACACGCCGAGATCACGTGCAAATTCGAGGCGTTGGCGAATGGCGCGCTCTCGCGAGCGCTTCTTCACGCTATCTGGCCGCCGCGCAGCAAACGGCTCAATCCGCTTGTGCGCCACGGTGGATCGACTGGTCGCCCATGTCGCGCTCGCAGGACATGCCGCCGCCAGCTTCACGTTGTTCGGGATTGCGTCGAGCGCGATGCCCATGGGGATCCCCCGCTAAAATCCAGTGAAGACCGGATTGACCGAGGCGAGGCTTGCGTACGGCCCGGATCCTTGCGGCGGCCAGATCGAAGCCTCGCTGTGCAAGGTTCTGGCCCCCGATCGCTCAAAGCCAAAGTTTTGGCCTGTCGGCGTCGCGGCGCTGCGAGGGCGATTTCGCAAATGATCGAAAAGGGCTTGCGGATAGAGGTCACCGGATCTATATAGTTATGAGCCTAATCATATTGAGGCTTATTATAAGGGCTATCATGAACCCGGAACAATTCGTCACCAGCGCCATCCTGCTCACTCGCCGCTGGCGGGTGATCATGGACGCCGAGGTCAAGCGCTTCGGCCTGACCACAGCGACATGCCGCCCCCTCTTCTACCTCGGCGAGTTGGGCGATGGCGTGCGGCCCAAGGATCTGGCCGAGGCGCTGGAAATGGAGAGGCCCTCTCTCGGCCAATTGATCGATCGCCTCGAAACGCACGGATTCATTCGCCGGCAGGACGATCCCCATGACCGGCGCGGCAAGACGTTGCATCTGACCAAAGCCGGTCGCGAGATCTGCGACCTCACGGCCGAAGTCGCGGAACGCGTGCGTCGAGACCTGATGGAGGGCGTCACCGAAAAAGACATGGCCGCCTGCATGCGGGTGTTCGGCTGCATTTTTGACAATGCGCAGAAGATCGAGGACGCCTCGGTGGCGGCGGCGCACGCGTGAATTCCGCAGCCCCTTCGCAGATCGTCGCCTTGCGCCGCGCAGCGGTGTTGCCGCCCTTGCCCCAGGCTCAGGCTTTTCGCACGGCTCCAGCGACCGCGCCGCGTTCGCTTCTGTCGGTCGCCTTCGCGCCTTTGGCGGCGCGCGCCGTCTGGGTCCATGCGGCGCGCACGCTCGGCGCGGCTTTGCTGGCGCTCTATCTCGCCTTCCAGCTCGAACTCGACACGCCCTATTCGGCGATGACCACGGTGATGATCGTCGCCAATCCCGTGCAGGGCATGATTTTTCAAAAGAGCCTGTATCGCTTCGGCGGCACCCTCGTCGGCGCCGTTGCCGCCGTGACGCTGATGGCGCTGTTCGCCCAGACGCCGGTGTTGTTTCTGATCGGCTTGGCGCTATGGATGGCGCTGTGCACGGGCGCTCGACGCTGCTGCGCGGCTTTCGCTCCTATGGCGCCGTCCTCGCCGGCTAGACGGTGGCGCTGATCGCGATGCCGGCGGTGGACAATCCCGACGCCATCTTCACTTTGACCATGGCGCGTCTTTCCGTCGTCTTCCTCGGCATTGCCAGTTCCGCGCTGGTCGGCGCCTTGTTCACCGGCCGCACGGCCGAGCGCGACCTCGACTTGCCGTTTCGCGGCTTGCTTAAGGATCTCGTCAGCGGAAGCCGGATTGCCCTGCGTCCGGGCCGCAGCGGTGCGCTGCGACCGCTCCGCCGCGCCATTGGCGCGCGCCTCGGCGGCCTCGATGACGCCATCCGCTTCGCAGCAGCCGAGGCGCCAAGCGTCACGGCGCGGGCTCCGGCCCTGCGCGATGCCTCCGCCGCCATGCTGGGCGTGCTGACCTCCGGCCCGTCGTTGACCGAGCCTTCTCGCGCAGCAGGATAGCGCCGATCCCTTATCGGCGGATTGGCTGGCCGCCGCCGATTCCCTTCTGGCGCAGGCGCAGAACAATCTGGCGCGGCATGACGACGACGCTGTCGTCCAATCCGCCTTGGGGCTCGGTGGCCTGCGCCGGGACCTGGAGGCGACGATGGAAGGCGCGGGTCCGGCGTCATTGACGCCCGAACTGATTGGCGTCGCCGACCGGCTGGCCGATTTCATCGGCGAACTCGAACGCTGCCTGCTCGGCCTGCCGCATCCCGAGGCGCTGGACGGCGCGAGCCGCGTCTTGCGCAACGCCAATTTCCTCGACTGGAGCTGGGCGGCGAAAAACGCCGCGCGCGCCGGCCTGACCGTGCTGATCGCCGGCGCGCATCTGGTTCGAAACCGCCTTTGTCCTCGGGCGCGATCATGATGACGGGCGTCATTCCCAATATCGGCCTGTTCGCCTTGCGCGAGCGGCCGTCCGAGGCTGTGATCGATTTCGTCTGGGGCGTCTGCGCGGCGACGGCGCTGGGCCTGTTTTACCTGTTGTGGGTCTTGCCGCAGATCACGGATTTCCCTTGCTCGCGCTGTGGCTCGCGCCGCCGCTGGCTTTTGGCGCCGCAGCCGCGACGACGCCCCGCCTGATGTTTTTCGCGCTCGGCTTCGTGGTGTTCTTCATCACGCTCGTCGCGCCGAGCAATCCGATGGTCTACGACCCCACTGGCTTCCTCAACAATGCGCTCGCACTGATTGCCGGCTCGGCGCTGACGGCGCTGGCCTACCGGCTCGATCCTGCCGGTCGACGCCCGCATGTTGCGGCGTCATCTGCTCATCGATCTGCAACGCGATTTCGTTGCCGTGCTGCGCGGGCGAAAAACCATGCGCGCCGAGGAGTGGGAAAGCCGGATGCATGACCGGATGCGGCTGTTGATGGCCCGGTTGCGCGCCGCCAATATTGGCGGCGACGCGCCCCTGCGCAGCGGCTTCGACGCCATTCGCCTTGGCCGCGACATTCTCCGCCTGCGCGCCCTGCTGGGGTCGGATCCGGAAGCTTTCGCCATTGCGCGGCGCGGCGTCGCCCCCATGGCCGAGGGAAAGGCCCAGGGCGCCGCGCTCAAGGCGCTGAAGGACTCCGTCGAAGCCATGCGGGCGTTGAGCCTGCGACCCGAGGGCGCGGCGCAAGCCATGCGCGCGCAGGCCATTTTGCAATCCATCGCGGCGATTTATGCCCATCGTTCGCGCTTCTTCCAGCAGGCGGCGAAGAGTCATGACCCGTGGAACTCAATCTGTTCGGTGTTTATGTCGCGCCCTTCATGGGCGATTTCTTGATCGCCGCCGTGTGTTTTTTTCCTCCTGCGCTGGCTCTGCGCCGGTCACGGGCCTGCTGTCGCGGGTCTGGCATGCCGCCCTGTTCGAACTCTGCCTGTTCGTTTTCTCCCTCACCTTCGTGGTCTATCTGTGATGAAACTTCCCGCTTCCCTCCGCCGCTTTTCCCGCGTCGCCGTGACCCTGTGCGCCGTGGCTCGTAGCCGGACTTCTCGCCACCGCCTGTGGCGCCATTACATGATTTCGCCATGGACGCGCGATGGCCGCGTCCGCGCCGAGACCGTGACTCTGGCGCCGGAAGTCAGCGGCCCCGTGGTGGAGTTGCGCGTCACCGACAATGAGGTCGTCCACAAGGGCGACGTGCTGTTCGTCGTTGATCCGCGCAATTACCGGAACGCCGTCGATCAGGCCAAGGCTAGCCTCGACGGCCAGACGCACGCCTTGCGCATCGCCCGCCTCAAGGCGGAAAGCCGCGCCAAGCTGACCGATCTCGCCATTTCCTCGGAAGAGCGCGCGACCTATCAGACGACGGCCGATGTCTCTTTGGCGGCGGTCGAGGCCGCCCGCGCAAAACTCGATCTGGCCAATCTCAATCTGGAGCGGGCAACGATCCGCTCGCCGGTCAATGGTTCCGTGACGAACCTGCGGCTGCGGCTTGGCGATTTCGTCAAGGAGGGCCAGCCAGCCCTCGCCATTGTCGACAGCGATTCCTATCTGGGTCGCCGGCTATTTCGAAGAGACGCAACTTGCCGCGATCCATCCCGGCGACCAGGCGGATTATGTTTTGATGGGCTATCCCGCGCCACGCTGCACGGCCATGTCGACAGTATCAGCCGGGGCATCGCAGACCAGAACGCCGATGGTTCGGGCGTGACCTTGGCCGGCGTCAATCCCGTCTTCACCTGGGTGCGGCTGGCGCAGCGCATACCCGTGCGCATCGCCATCGAGGATGTCCCTGCCGACATCGTGATGGCCGCGGGCATGACGGCGACGGTCACCGTGGGCAGGCCGACGACGCTGGTCGACGATCTCGGTTGGGCCTACCGCTTTTGGACGCGCGGCGGTGGCTATGAGACGTCAGCCGTTGTTCACCGGAGCTGAGTATCTAGTTGCCATCGCGCCAAGACAATCTTGCCCGACCCCGGCAACTAGCAGCAGCAGCGCGAGTCCACTCGCATTCAACGCGAAGGATCGAGGCCGTGGCAATCTTATCGCCAGATATCACGGCCCGTCGCACGGATTTTACGGCAACATCACCGGTCAAACCATCAACGCCAACGGCAGTTGGTAATGAGCTGACATCAGGTTTATAAAAAGGAGCTTCAACATGGATTATCGGCGTCTTGGCGCATCGGGCCTTCGTGTGCCCGCGCTCAGCTTCGGCACCGCCACTTTCGGCGGCGGCGACGACTTCTTCAAGGCATGGGGGTCAACCGACGCGGCCGGCGCGTCCCGGCTGATCGACATCTGTCTGGATCACGGCGTCTCCATGTTCGACAGCGCCGATGTCTATTCGTCGGGCCTGGCCGAGCAGATTCTGGGTGAGGCGATCAAGGGCAAGCGTGACCGCTTGCTGATTTCCACCAAGGTGACATTTCCCACCGGCGATGGGCCGAACGATTTTGGTTCATCGCGCCAACATCTGATCGAAGCGGTGGAAAAGTCGCTCAAACGCCTGGGGACTGATCACATCGATCTGCTGCAACTGCACGGCCAGGACTACAACACCCCGGTCGAGGAGACTCTCTCAACCCTCGACCAACTCGTTCGCGAGGGCAAGATCCGCTACATCGGCGGCTCGAACTTCTCCGGCTGGCATTTGATGAAATCGATCAGCGCCTCGGAGCGCTATGGTTATCCGCGCCACGTCGCCCACCAGGTCTATTATTCCCTCCTGAACCGCGATTACGAATGGGAGCTGATGCCGCTGGCTATGGATCAGGGCGTCGGCGCCGTCATCTGGAGCCCGCTGGGCTGGGGCAAGCTCACCGGCAAGATCCGCCGTGGCCAGCCCGCCGCGCCCGGCACCCGCGCCCACGATATCGCCGGAACCGGCCCGCAGTTTGATGATGAGCGGCTGTTTCGCATCATCGACGCCCTCGACCTCGTTTGCGCCGAGACCGGCAAAACCATCCCTCAGGTGGCGCTGAACTGGCTCCTGCAACGGCAAAGCGTCGCCAGCGTTATCATCGGCGCCCGCAATGAAGAGCAACTCGTCGCCAATATCGGCGCCGTCGGCTGGGCGCTGACTGCTGACCAGATCAAGGCGCTGGACGCCGCCAGCGATACCCCTGCCGCCTATCCGGTCTGGCACCAACGCGGTTTCCCGGAACTGAACGAGCGCAAACGGTAGGACATGAAAGCCAACCGCAGACGACGCGGCCTCGAACCAGACCGCATCTCGTCACGGTCAGCGCGCTCATCTTCCAAACCAGCATCGGCAACGACACCATCTATGGTTTTGCGCCAACGGACTCGATCCAGCTGAGCAAAGCCGACTTCGGCAATTGGTCGACGCTGTTGAGCCATACCTCGCAGTCCGGCGCCGATACGTTGATCAAGTTCGACGCCACGGACACGATCACGCTGCAAGGCGTGACCGCGAGTAGCCTGACCTCGTCACAGTTTCATTTCATGTGACCGGAAAGATGATGTCAACAACCGCGGCTCGGAGGTGTCTGCCATCGCAACGTCTCAGCTTCGGCCCGGCGCGTCCGGCAGCGGAGCGGCTCGTGGGTGTTCGAGCGGCTGCATCAGTTGCCCAAACAGCGTGGCTGCGGTCGGCTCGGCGACCCCGTATTGGGTCGGCCAATCCTTCGGCAGGTAATGCGAGCCGAAAATGCGGTCGAGCCAGGGGAATATGGCGGCATAATTGCAGTTGCGCTGCATTCCCATCGTGTGGTGCCAATGGTGGAAGCCGGGCGTAGCCAGCAGCCATTCGAACGGCCCGAGCCGCCAGCGCAGATTGGCGTGGACGAAAAAGCCCCACAGGCTTCCGAAAACCAGGATCAGAACCGGAATCAGCCCGTCGCTGAAGCGCATCGTGTCGACCAGGCCGAGCGCGTAGAGCGGCGTCAGCATCACGAGCCGCGACCAGATAAAGTCGAGCGGATGGGCTCGCGAACTGACCATGAAGTCGATCGCTTCGGCGCTGTGATGGATGGCGTGAAAGCGCCAGAGCAAGGGTATTTCATGGCTGAGCCGGTGCGCCCAGTAATAGGCCGTCTCGCCGACAACCATCGCCGCTGCGGCGCGCGCCCACATCGGCGCGCTGGCGATCTGCTCCTGAACGCCGCCCGGAATGATTTTGTGAGCGGCGAGCACCACCAACGCCATCGGGCGCGCCGAGCAAGAGCGCGGGGACAAGGCCGTTGATGAAATAATAGGCGGCGTCAACGCCAATTTGCCTGCGAAAGATTTTTTGCCGACGCAGAGGGAAGAGCCGCTCAAGCGGGACGAAGATCGCCGCCAGAAGCGCCAGCCAGATGCCCATGCGGGCGAAATTCGCGGCGATGCTGAGAAGATGAGCGGTCATAGCGACGGGTCTTACGGCAAAGGCGGAGAAACGCGAAGGACTTTTGCGCCTGCGTCCGCTGAAGGCGCACCCCCAGCCGCCGGCCGAAAAAAGGCCGCCCGCGAGCGCGGACGGCCAGTTGCCGCCTCAGGCGGTAGTCGCCGCCTTGCCGCGGGCCGAAAAGCGGCGAGTGAACGCAAGGCCGCCGCCGAAAACGACGAGCATGAGCAATCCGGCGCCAGCCTCGGGATTTGGCACCGCGACCATTGACACGTCGCTGACCAGCGCAAACGGAGGAACTTGCACGTTGCCATACGCGAGGAACGACAGGACCTGAGTTGACGACGCCGCGGTAAAGGTAAGGCTGTCATTCACCCAGCCGGAGAATCCCTGGCTCGGAAGGTTGTAGTCCGGAGTCGTCACGCTCGCGTTAGTATTCCAGATGTTGGCGCCAACGCTCACGGTCAGGTTTTGAATTGTGGGGCCGTAGTAGCGCACTTGCTGAGCGAAGGCGTAATTGAAATTGACGACGTATTTCTGGCCCGTGGTCAGGCCGGAGACGGTTTGATAAACCGGGCCGGTGGTGTAATCGCCGTCGAGCGCCAGGATATTGCCGGTCGGAGCCTTGCCGTTCCAGCCGTTCCCCGCGTTGGCCTGATCCCACAGCGCGAGATCGCCCGTTCCGTATTGGGTCGTGACCGCCTGGTCCGCAGCGGAAAGAACAATATTGTAGCCGGAGGTGTACCAGCCGGCCGCCGAGGTGATGGTGTTGGAGAGGCCCTGGCCGGTGTCAGTGGTGATCTGGCCGAGGCCGTTGGTGAGATTGGTGAAATCACCATTGGTGATCAGGTTAGCCGCGAAAGCGGGCGAAGCCGCGATCCCAGTGGCAACAGCGAGAGCAATGATTGAATAGCGCATGATGAGCCTTTTTTCGGTGCTTAGCACCGAAAAGATTCGTAGCTAAGGCGAGACTGTAAGGACGGCTTTACTAATCGGAAGTCTCATCGATTTCAAGCAGAAATTTGACATAAATCAAGGTCCGGCATCGTCGTGCTCCTGTGTGCCTTCAGCCAAAGCCGTTTCCAATGGTCGATCGCCGTTCGACGTTGGGGATAACGTCATGATAACGCAGCGTAATATGCCGGGTCTGTGTTTTGATCGCTGCCGCTAGCCTACGCAAAAAGGTCCGCGATAAAACGACTATCACCCGGGATGTCGGTCGGCTGCGCTGTCAATGAACGTGCTCGACGGCGGCCTGGGCGTCGGCGATCCCGGCGCCGGCGCCCGTGACGCCGTCAAACGCGTGCGCCGTATCTTGCAACAGCCGCCGCCGCGCGGGGCCGTCGAGTTCGGGTTTTTCTTCCAGCACAAGCGCGCTGCATTTACGCTTTTCCGGACGACAAACCTCACGAATTCCCTCGCACGGAGGGCGTCATTACATTCTGATAGTACCTCGCCGTTTTTCTGAAATAATGCTTTCGTTCTTTCGCTGTCAGGCTCTTGTAACTAGCAAGAGAATCCATAATTTCATTTACATATTGAGCGCCGGTTTGAAATTCACGCGGATCATAATCCTCAAGATGATGCATCCAGGACGCGTCAATTTCGGTCTTGTCTTTTCGATAATCAACATTGCTAACTTCGATCTTGTGATAATACTTTGGATAAATGAAAGATTGAAAAACATGCCGCAATTCATGGAGCAGGATTGAACGGAAACTCTGGATGACGACGTCAAGATTGCGATAAGCCAGCACAGCGTCGAGCGAAGCGTCTTCACTCGAATTCAAGAGCGCCGAGATGCGTACGCCAACGATCCTGTGGGGCAGCGATTGGTAGAAACCAATCCAGGAGAGCCCCATAACCTCCGATCGGTTATCGAAAACGAACGCCACCTTGCGAAATCCGGCTATCGCCGCCGCGTATTTTGTCGCTCCGTATGTTTGTTCAAGTTTATCGAGCCCACGCAACTCACTACCGTCGATGTCGAAGCGACTATCCGCCGTGAAGCGGCGCGGCAGATTTGAAATGACCAGGTCCAAGCAATCTTTCAGGCACTGCATTTGGTCGCCTATTTTCGCGAAGCGTGATGCGCGTTCTTGGAGCAACAAATATGCCATTTGAAGCTTTTCCACTCGCGCCGCGCTGACGAGCATTCCTTGCCGTCCCGCTCGCAACTTTTAACGAGGTCGTCTGTTTACCCGCCACACCCTTTTGTCCCGCGATTAGTCACGCTCCTGATGGACGAAATTCATGGACCGGGATCAACTCGTCAAAACTGCCCAGGCGTTGGTCGCGCGCGGGAAAGGCCTTTTGGCCGCCGACGAGAGCACGCCGACGATCACCAAACGCTTCCTGGCTCATGGGATTGAATTGGCGATCGAAACGCGGCGCGATTATCGCGAATTGCTTTTTCGCTGCGAGGCCGCGATCCAGCAAAACATCTCCGGCGTCATTCTCTTCGATGAAACAATCCGCCAGAACGCGCGGGACGCAACCTCTTTGCCGAAATTGATCGAGGCGGCCGGCGCGCTTCCCGGAATCAAAGTCGATGCCGGCGGCAAGCCGCTCGCCGGCTTTCCCGGCGAAACCATCACGGAAGGGCTTGACGGCTTGCGCGGACGACTAAAGGACTATTTCGCACTGGGCGCCCGCTTTGCGAAGTGGCGCGCTATCCTCGATATCGGCGACGGCGTCCCCACCGACTATGCGGTTGAGGCCAATGCTCAAGCGCTGGCGCGATATGCTGCTCTCTGTCAGGAGGGCGATCTGGTTCCCATCGTCGAACCCGAAGTTCTGATGAATGGGGCGCATGATCTTGAACGCTGCGCCGAAGTGACCGAGTTTGTGCTGAAACGCGTTTTCCTGCGGCTTTATGAAGCGCGTGTGTTGCTCGAAGGGATTGTCCTGAAGCCTAACATGGTCGTCCCGGGCCAGAAATCCGCGCGCCAGTCTTCGCCCGAGGAGATCGCAACTGCGACATTGAGGGTTTTGAAGAATTGCGTTCCCGTCGCCGTTCCGGGAATTGCCTTCCTCTCCGGCGGCCAGTCTGACGTTGAGGCGACGGCTAATCTCGACGCCATCAACCGCCTCGGCGGTCCCTGGGCTTTGACCTTCAGCTACGGCCGCGCGTTGCAAGCCGCGCCATTGCGGCTCTGGGCGGGCAAGCCGGAAAACGTGGCCAAGGCTCAATCGGCCTTTACGCACCGAGCGCGGATGAATGGATTGGCCGCGCAAGGGCGATGGTCGGAGAGCGCTGAAAAAGCGGCGGCCTGAGGCGTCGCCGCAGGTCCAATCAACGCATGAGTTAGCGTGTTCAACTGGCGGAGGGAGCGGGATTCGAACCCGCGGTACGGTTTCCCGTACACACACTTTCCAGGCGTGCGCCTTCAACCACTCGGCCACCCCTCCGAATTGTCCCGGTGGAAAAGCTCCAGGACGAAATTTCCGCGTCTTTATAGCCGCCCCGCGCGCCAGCGCAAGGCAATCCCTCCCGCTTTGGCAAATCTTTCATGCCCGAGGCAAATCCCGACTGCGCCGTCCCTCGCCTAAACCGCCGTCGGCGCGGCTTTCAGCACGATTTCGTCGCTCGTCGCCACCACTGTCACACCCATGCCGCTGGAGCGCGCCACAAGGCCGGTGAAATAGGGCTGGATGCCATGGGCGTCCACCACGCCGCTTTCCGAGCGGCCTTCCAGCAGGTCGGCGACATGGCTCGCCAGCTTCAGGTTGGGGCCCTTGACCGAAACCGACATGCGGATGTCGTCGGCCTCGCCCTCGATGATCACATGCATGACGCCGCCGCGCGGGATGCAGGCGGCGGCGATCAGGCACAGGTTGAGCGCCAGCTTGACCTTGTTCTTGGGCATGTAGGCGCGCGGCGCTTCCCAGATCAGCTTGGTCCGATCGTCGGCGATCAGCCCGCGCGCCACCTTTTCGGCGTCGCCGGTGTCGATCGCGGCGCCGGCCGACCCCGCCGCGCCAAAGGCCAATCGGCAAAATTGCAAGCGCGCGGAGGCGGTGTGCGCGCTCTTGCGGATCAGGTCGAGCGCGAATTCGCGCATGCTCTCGTCCTTGTCCTCCTCCAGCACTTCCAACCCGTTGACGATGGCGCCGACCGGGCTGATGACATCATGACAGACCCGCGAGCACAGGAGCGCGGCGAGATCGAGCGGTTCAAGCGCAAGGATGTTCATGAATTGTTTCCGGGTGTTTCGACGAAAAGGGAATTCGTTTGCGGCTGCCTGAACGTAAAAGCGCTTTCAAGCGCGTGCGCAACAACTTATGTAGTGCAAATGGTGAATGATGCGTTAGCGGAAGCGGCGACGGACGCCGGGCAGCCGGACGACGACGCCCTGGCGGAGATTTTTGCGCGGCTGGCCCTCGAAGCCGGCGCCGAAATCATGCGGGTCTTCGCCACCCATCCGCAAATGCGATTCAAGCGCGACTCCAGCCCCGTGTGCGACGCCGACCTGTTCGGCGAGGAAGTCATTCTGAACGGCCTGTCGCGCCTCGCGCCTTTGCCCATCGTCGCGGAAGAGCTTTGCGCCTTCGGCAATATTCCCGTGCTTGACGGCGGCGATTTCGTGCTGGTCGACGCCCTCGACGGCACCAAGGAATTCATGCTGCATCGCGACTGCTTCACCGTCAATATCGCCCTGATCCGCGCGGGCGCGCCGGTGGTCGGCGTGGTTTATGCGCCCGCACGCGGCGATCTTTACGTGGCCGGGCGAACCGCGCGGGCCTGTTCCGTCGCGCCGGGCGTCTCCCTGCCGCCGCCTTCGCTCTGGCGCGAAATCCAGACGCGGCCCATGCCGGCGCAAGGCGCCATCGCCCTGACCAGCCGTTCGCACGCGGATACGGGCTCCGGCGAATTTTTGGCGCGCATGCCGGTCGGCGAAGTGATCACCACGGGCTCGTCGCTGAAATTCTGCCTGATCGCGGCCGGCGAGGCTGACGTCTATCCCCGCTTTTGCCGGACCATGGAATGGGATATCGCCGCCGGCGACGCCATTCTGCGCCGCGCCGGCGGCATCGTCACCGATCCTTCCGGCGCGCCCATGACCTATGGCAAGGTGGCGGACGAATTCGCCAACGGCCCCTTTATCGCCTGGGGCGACCCCAAAGCCGCCAGGACCTTGCACCGCGGGCGAACGCGCGCGTTAATCAAGCCTTCACCATGCGCCTGCATCATCGCCTTGCGGGGGGCCGCAACCGGAGCACAGGGTCATGAGCAGGATTTCACGGCGAGGCGCCCTCCTCCGCCTGGGCGGATTGGCCCTGCGGGCGGCTGTCCCCGTTCTGGCGGTCTCGCGGCGGCCTGGGCGCAGGCAGCCTGGGCGCAGGAACGCGCCATCCCCTATTCCGACAATGAACTGGTCGGCAGTGGCCATCGCTTTTTCGGCAGCCTGTCGCGCGGACTGGCCGAGGCGATCCAGTCGGCGACCAAGCGCTGGGGACAGCCCAACGCTTATGTGCTGGGTCAGGAGGGCGGCGGCGCCTTCATCGGCGGGTTGCGCTACGGCGAAGGCACGATGTACACGCGCAACGCCGGCGACCGCCGCCTGTTCTGGCAGGGTCCCTCGATCGGCTTCGACGCCGGCGCCGATGGCGATCGCACCATGATGCTGGTCTATAACCTGACATCGACCGACGCCATCTTCGAGCGCTTTGTCGGCGTGGACGGCTCGGCCTATCTGGTCGGCGGCTTCGGCATTACCGCCCTGAATTTTTACGGCGTCACGGTGGTTCAGATCCGCACCGGCGTCGGCGCCCGCC
Organism: uncultured Alphaproteobacteria bacterium; assembly: GCA_963813955.1. Taxonomy (GTDB): domain Bacteria; phylum Pseudomonadota; class Alphaproteobacteria; order Rhizobiales; family Beijerinckiaceae; genus Rhodoblastus. The sequence goes on from CAWFBN010000005.1 coordinate 13,222, forward strand.
TCGGCGTCAATGTCGGCTATTTGAAATTCACGCCCGCCGCCACCTGGAATCCGTTCTAGGGCTTGGCGTTTCACCACGCATTTTGCAATGCGGCGTCAAAGATGGCAGTGTAACGTCGTGTTCCCGGCGCGATATTCGCCTTTTTCGCGGGAAAAATCTTGGTCGAACAAATCGTCGATTTCATTTTGGGCTTCGTGATTTGCGGCCTGATCGGCCTCGCCTTCCTGCCGATGGTGTCGCGGCGGGCGCGACGGCTGACGCTGGCGCGGATCGAGGCGCGCCTGCCCATGACCTTCGACGAGATCGAGGCGGAGCGCGACCTGCTGCGCGCCCGCTTCGCCGTCGAACTTCGGGCGCTGGAAATCAAGGCCGAGCAGGAGCGCATGGCCCACGCCAATGACGAGGCCGAACTCGGACGCCGCGCCCTCGCCATCCGGCAGGCCAATGAGCAATGGGCGCAGACCGCCGCGCTGCTGGCCGAGACCCAGGCGAAGCTCGCCCAGTCTGTGGATTTTGGCGACAAGACCCAGGCCGAGCTGATCGCGGCCCGCGAGGCGCTCGCGGCGCGCACGGCGGAGCTGGAGCAAAAAAACCGCGATTTTGAAGAGTTTGGGCGCGGACCATCGCGAGCTGTGCCACGGCGCTCGGCGGCGCCGTCGAGAAGGCCGAACTGCGTATCGCCGAACTTAATGCGCGACGTAAACGACTGTTGGCGAAGTTTGTCGCTGAACGTCAGCGCGGCGCCGATTTCGCGAAGGCCAATCTCGACCTGCGCCGCGCCCTCGAGGACGCGGGCGCCCCCGAAAACGCCCCCGTGCTGGCGATCGGGTCAGACGGCGTGGCTTTTCCGCATCACGCCGGAGCGCGAGATGCTGGATTTGCGCGAGGCCATCGCGCGGATCGGCCAACAGGTTGCGCCATCTCGACACAGTGCGGGATTAAACGCTACGCACGGTCCGCTCGAGCTAAATGCCAATGATTGTTGTTAATCATTGGTTAATGCGTTGGCGTGACAATGCCGGCTCGGAAGATGGGAGTCCTATCCCCTCCCGCCCGGAGCCGCCCGATGAACGATCTCATTCCCGTGCCCAAGCCTGAGCCCAAGCCCCAGCCCCAGCCGCAAATGCAGTCCTTGGCCGACACGGCGGCCATCGACCCGACGGGCGAGACTTTGCGTCCTTCCTTCTGGAAGACTTTCGCCGCCCCGGCCGGGGCGCTGGTTCTCATTGTCGGCATTGGCTGGATGGTCGCCGCCCGGATCGACGACGCCACCCGGGCGCCCAGCCCCGAACAGGCCGCCGCTCAGGCCGCCGCCGGCTCCGCCGCCGAGGCTGTGCGCATCTCCCAGGCGCAGCATCAGGAAATCGCCACCCTTCGCGTCCATCTCGAAAGCCTGAAAGGCAAACTGGAGACCCAGGCGCAGAAAACCCATGCGTCCGAGGCGACCATCGCCGCCCTGCAAAAAACGCTGGCCGAGCAGAAAGCCGACGCCGCCGCCGCCGAATCGCAATTGCAGGCCAGGATCGAAAAAGTTCACAGCGAAGCGGAAAAGGCTCTCGACAGGACGCCGGTCGGCTCCATCGCCAAACCATTGCCGGCCGCCAAATCGCCGCAGATCTTGATGCCGCCGCCGGGCAGCAGTTTGTCCAGGCTCCCGCCTGAACCGGTGATCGGCCCCTATCGCGCTTTCGTGCTGCGCGACGTCGAGCGCGGCCGGGCGATCGTGGAAGGCGCGCACGGTCTGGAGGAAGTCGTCCCCGGCGACATTCTGCCCGGCGGCGCGCGGGTCGAAAAAATCGAGCGTCGCGGCGCGCAATGGCTGGTTCTGACCGATCGCGGCGCCATTGCCCCCGACGGCCACTGGGACGATTGAGCACATTCGGGCGCGCGCTTTCTCCAACGTCAGTTTCGCAAAAGGATGTTGGCGTTCAATCGGGAGGCAAAGAAGAGGGAGCGATCCGCAACCTCACCGGGTCACGAGGCGCGCCGAGACCATGATCGCCTTTTCCGAAGTCGCCTTGCCCCACGCCCCAAACGGCGCCCGGCCATGGGCCGCTGGCTCCGACAGTCCCGCCATTCTTGCGTCTGAGGCTGCTCGAAATGAAATTCGCCGCAGCAGGTCCTCTTTCCGAAACCGCGCGAAAATCCGCCTTTGATCTCATGGGCGTCTTGAAACGCTCGATCGCCGAAAAGCCCAGCCTGACTTTCGCCGACGTGGTCGCCAAACTCAAGACCTGCGATGAAATGGCCAAGGACGGCATTGGCGATAAAGCCAGCGAATTGCAGATCATCCTGCTCAAGAGCGCCATCGCCGATCTGCGCCGCCTGCCATAGCCGCTTTAGGGAGGCCGCTTAAACGGCTCTAGCCAGCCTGAGCTTCCCTGATCGCGCCTGCCTCCTGCACGAGTCGTTCGCCGCGCGCCGGGTCGGCTTCGACGCCCATGCCATTGATGAGCATGACGCCGAGATTGTGCTTGGCCACGACGTGGCCTTCGTGCGCCGCCTTTTCGTACCAGCCGACCGCCAGGGCGAGGTCTTTTTCAACGCCTTTGCCGGTGCAATAAAGAACGCCCAACTCGAATTGCGACCCTGCATGGCCCTGCATCGCTGCGCGCTCCAGCCACTGCGCCGCCTCTTTAGCCTGCCCGGATCGCCGAACTCGAGCAAGGCGGCGGTCAGCGCGAACAAGGCGCCGAGATGGCCGCCTTCGGCGGCTGCGCGACGCCAGCGCAGCGCCTCGTCGGGGCGCGGAATGGCTTTATAGGCGCCAGCGTAGAGCTGTCCGAGATGGGCGGCGGCGGCGACGCTGCCGCACTTCGCCGCGTCGAGCAAGAGCGCTTCGCCCCGGGCCGCGTCGCCGGCCTTTCTCGGATGTTCGAGATAAAGCAGGCTGAGGCGCGTCTTGGCCTGATTGTCGTCGCGCGCCACCGCCTTGGCCAGCCACGCATGGGCGACATCGTAATCCCTGGGTCCGTCTTCGCCGGCCAGATAAAACTCGGCGATCTTCACTTCGGCTTCCTTCACGCCCTGTTCCGACGCGACAAGATACCAGCGCAGGGCCGCATCGAGGTCGCGCGCAACGCCATCTCCCGAAGCGTAAAAGGCGGCGATGTTGAAGGCGGCGGTCGGATGTCCCTGTTCGGCGGCGGCGAGGAACCAGCGGGCGGCCTCGTCAAGGTTGACGTAGCCGATGGCGCCGGTGGCGGCCAGGCGACCCGCTACGAATTGCGCCTGCACGTCGCCCTTTTCGGCCGCGAGTTTGTACCATTCGAAAGCCTCCCGAAAATCGGGCGGGAAATCGCCGCCGCGGCTGTAAATTTCGGCCAGCGTCAGGATTGACGGCATATGTCCGCTCTTGGCGGCGCGTCGCAGATAAGTCTCGGCGCGAGAGATGTTTTTCGGCAGGCCCTGACCGCGTCAGATGCAGGAGCGCCGCCGCATGAAGGGCGTAAGTGACGCCGCCTTCGCCGCCTGGCCCATGTATTGGCCCGAAAGCTCAGGATCGGCCGGACGCCCTTGCCCCTTCGACAAGAGATGCGCCATCGCAAGTTGCGCGCCGCTATGGCCGTTTTCGGCGGCTTTTTCATACCAGTCGGCGCCGAGAGCATAATTCACCTCGACCCCAAGGCCGCGGTAATGCATTTCGCCGAGGCTGAATTGCGCGGTCGGCTCTTTTTGCAGCGCGGCCTGGGTTAACCAGTGCAGGGCAGCGGGGAAATCCTGCTTGACGCCCTTGCCTTCCAGCAAGACCACGCCCAGCAGGGCCGCCGCGACGGGATGCTCGGCTTCCGCCGCGCGAGTCAGCCAATCCACCGCTTGCGGCGCGTCAGGAGCCAACTCCTCGCCTTCGGGGAAAAAAGCCGACGTGACAAAATCGGCGAATTCCGGATGGTCCTTTGCCGCCCCCTGGCGCCATCGGTCGAGGTGGTAATGTCGCCCGCCCCGCAGAGTGAGGCGGCCGAGTCGAAACTGGGCCTCGGCATGGCCTTTCAGGGCCGCGCGGCGATACCAGGCGGCGGCATCGACGGGACTGGGAAGGACACCCTCGCCCCGCTCGTAAAGCTCGCCGATATAAAGATTGCCGTCTTGCACGCCGCAGCGGCTGGCCAGAAGCCAGGAGCGCAGTGCTTTGGCGTAATGTCGCTTGCCATAGGAGTCGAGGCCCGCACGCAGGGACCACGCGCCCAGTTTTTGCATCGCGCCCATGGCCTCAGGGCTCCCGCATGGCTTCGCCTGCGCCCCTGGCCAACGTGTTCCAGATATAGGACGCGAGCGTGCGGCGGCCGACCTTGATGTCGCCCGTGAGGGTCATGCCGGGAATCAGACGGAAATTCGCCGGGACGTTCACGAAATTCATTCGGTCGATAACTATGCGAACCCGGTAATAGGGGTCGCCCGGTTGGCCAGTGTCGTCATTCATGACGAAGGCGCCTTCGCTGATCCACTTAACCGTGCCTTCAGCCAAGCCATGTTGGGTGTAATTGAATAAATCGACCTTGATCGTTGCCGGATCGCCAGGCCGGATGAAACCGACATCGCGCGGCAAAATGTTGACTTCCGCCTCCAACGGCGCCGACAGCGGCGTCAGTGTGACCAACTGATCGCCTGATTTCAGGATCGAGCCGACCGAGAGCTTGGTTACCGTCAAGACGATGGCGTCATCGGGCGCGTCAATCTGCACCAGTTCCCGGTGCTTCCTGGCCTTGTCGAGTTGCGCCGCGGCGGTGTCGCGCGAATTGCGCGCCGTGACGATCTCCTGGCTGATCTGCGCCGACCAGGACTGGACAAAAGCCTCGCGGTCGGCGCGCAGCGAATCAAGCTGGCGCCGCGCCTCTGTTCCCGAATTATGGCTGTTCTCGAGCATGCGCGTCATTTCGACCTGCGCATCCTCCGAAGTGAGTTTGTTGAGAAGCGAGCCGGCGCCTTTTTCCAGCAGTTTCGCGCGCATGTCATCGATCCGCTTGGCGATCTGGTCACGCTGCTTCAGCCGCGTCTCGTCGTCTTCGGCCTTTTTGATCGTCGCCAGCGTCTGGCTGATTTTTTGATCGAAACTGTTGATCTGCGCCTGATAATTGGCGACGCGTTGCGCATAGAGCCGGCGCTGCAAAGCGACATATTGCTTGTCCGACGCGCCATCGTCCCGGGAGAAGTCCGGCTCCTGGCCCGACTGCTCGCCCTCGGCCCGTGCGATCTGCGCGTCGAGACTGGCGATCTGATCATGCAACTGCTGCACGTCGGCGCCGCTGAAGGTCGGATCGAGCCTGGCCAGAATCTGGCCCTTGACGACGCGATCGCCCTCCTTGACGTCGATGCTCTTGATGATTGAATTGTCGTCAAGCGCCTGAAAGACGTTGGATTTGACCGTCGCGATAATCTTGCCGCTGGCGCTGCTGACGATGCGGTCCACCTTGGCGAACAGCGAAACGACGATGGCCAAAACGACGGCCGCAGCCAGAAGATGGATGGTCATCCGAATCGCATATGGCTCCGGCTCCTCGCGAATCGCGGCGACTTCAGACTGAAACCGGCGGACGGTTGCCAGATCGACGCTTTCACGCGGCATGGAAAGGCCCTCGCGCCGACTGGGTCTTGCGCATCGCCGCCTCGATATGGCCATTCTGCTGGCCCCACAAACTGCGATAGATTTCGCACCTGTCAAGCAGTTCGGCATGCTTGCCGATGTCCAGCAGCGCCCCCCGCTCAAGAACCATGATCGCGTCGGAATTCACCAGCGACGACAGCCGGTGCGAAATGACGATGACTGTGCGGCCTTGCGCGATGCGCTTGATATTGGCGTTGACGATGGCTTCGCTGTCCGGATCGAGCGCGCTGGTCGCTTCGTCGAGGATGAGAACGCGCGGATCGACAATGAGGGCGCGCGCGATGGCGAGACGCTGGCGCTGGCCGCCCGACAGGTTGGACGAGCCTTCGTAGATATAGGTGTCATAGCCCTGTGGCAGTCGTTCGATGAATTCCTCGGCGCCGGAGAGCCTCCCGGCGCGGCAAATCTCGTCGAAGGTCGCATCGGACTTGGCTGCGGCGATATTGTCGCGGATGGTGCCGCTGAAAAGGTAATTATCCTGCAACACGACGCCGAGACTGCGGCGCAAATGGGGAAGATCGTAGGAGCGGACATCGATGCCGTCGATCTTGATCAGGCCTTCGTAATCGGGATGCAGCCGCTGCAGCAGGCGCGTGACCGTGGTCTTGCCTGAACCCGAGCGGCCGACCACGCCCAAAGTTGTGCCGATCGGCACTTCGAAAGAAAGATCCTTGATCGCCGGGGAGGCGCCGCCGTGATAAGTGAAGCGCACGTTGGAAAATTCAACATGGCCTTCGAGCGGCTTCCGCACCCCGTGCTTCGACCGCCCCCCTTCGGGAGGGCGATTGACCATGTCGCCAACGATCTTGACGGCGCCGCGCGCCTCGTCCAACTGATTGATCAACTGGGCCATTTGCATCAGGGGACCCGCAACACGCTGGGACAGCATGAGAAAGACGAAGAGCGAGCCGACGAAATTTTGATCCTGAGTGGTCAAGGCCAGGTAGACGCCAACGGCGAAAGAGCCGGTGACCGCCAGGCGTTCGAGCGGTCTCACGCCCGTCTGAACCAGCGTTGAGATATAGCCTTCCTTCAGCTTGAGCTTGGCGATTTTGGCGATATGCACATCCCATTGGGCGCGTTGAACCGGCTCCAGCGCCAGGGATTTGATCGTGCGGATCCCGGCGATCGACTGAAACATGAAAGCGCCGCGAGCGCCCTCGGCGTGAAGCACCGCGCCGTAAGCCTTGCGATAATAGGGCATCATGAAGAGCAGCCAGCCCACGATCAGGCCGCAGCATGCCAACACAATCGCGGTCAGCGTGAACGAATAGGCGAGCATGATTGGCAGGAAGAAAAGCAGAGTCAACAAATCGAGGATGGTTCCGAACAATTGCCCAGTCAAAAAATTACGAATTTTCCATATTTCATTCATATCACGCGTAATGAGACCGACCGCGCGCCGTTCGAAAAAGTCGATTGGAAGGTGAAGCACTTTGTCGAACATGTATTCGGAAAGGCGGACATCAATCCGTGTGGTCAGGATCTGCAGCAGATAGCCGCGCAAAAACGTAAAAGCAGCTTCCAGAACGACGACGAGGCCCATTCCGAGGCAGATGACAGTGAATGTGCTCATCGACTGATGGAAAAGCACTTTTGACATCATGACTTGCCAAAAGAAGATCGGGGCCAGGGCGAACAGGCTCAGAAACACGGCGGAAATGACGAGATCGCGCACGAGACGGCGTTCGCGGAAAATCAGCGTTGTGATCAAGCTGAACGAGAATGGCTGCTCCTCGTCCGCGATGTCGTAATCTCCGCCGCAGCAAAATCACTTCGCCGCCCCAGGCCGCCTCGAGGTGAGAACGGTCGACGGCAAAAATCGCGCCGGAGGGAGATTTGGGATCGCGAAGTCCGGCGATCGCCCGCTCATCATTGCTTTCGACCGACTCCAGCAGCAGAAAAGCGCCGTTCTTCAGCCGCAAAATCGCCGGCAGGGCCGCGTGCAACCTGGTGAGACCGTTCCAATTCAGGGTGACAGCCTTGGCCTTGAAGCCGCAACCTCGCGCACAATGGACCAATTGCGCCGTTGAGACATCGTCGCTGGCCAACGCATTGTCCTGCACGATCTGACGTACGGTCAGCTGCATACCGTGACGGCCACCGACCACGACGAGGCAATCAAGAGCCGAGGTTTGGGGCGAACGGGAGGTGTCCGCCAGCGTCGCTTGATCTTCTTTCAATTCCACCCCACTGGTTAAGCTCGGTATGTAAACCGAAAGCCATCGAGGCATCAATGACTAAATCATCCTTCCAAGTCCCCCTGCGGATCGCCTCGGTGTTTGCAAGTACCTTTTCGTCAGACGCCAAGACTCGTTCGACATCATATTGAGCGTTTATTAGCGCTGCGGTTTCGCATCATGAAGGATTCGATCGTTTCGTCTTTTTTGCCCCGTTCTTTTGGCAAGCGCTCGCTTTTGACGGCCGTTCGAGACGATCGCGGCGCCAGCGACCGCCGGAGCGCCAGGGCGAAATGGGAACTTGACCCGGAGCTTTCTTCCCGATTGCCCTTTCCTGTCCTTGCTTCGGTCTGGACAGGCCCGGAGCATTCTGCTATCCCAACGCTCAACGGCCCGGCGCTCCGCAAGCGCACGAATTTCTTTTCCCATCTGGCTCTCGAGCCCTGGCGCCTGTGGCGTCGAGGCGAAGAGCCTTCCGAATACAGGATGCAGGCGTGCAAGTTCTCGTTCGCGACAACAATGTCGATCAGGCCCTCAAGGCGCTCAAGAAGAAGATGCAGCGTGAGGGCATTTTCCGCGAAATGAAGTTGCGCGGTCATTATGAAAAGCCTTCCGAAAAGCGCGCCCGCGAACAGGCCGAAGCCGTTCGCCGCGCCCGCAAGCTGGCGCGCAAGAAGATGCAGCGCGAAGGCCTGCTCCCGATGAAGGCCAAGCCTGCGCCCGGCGCGCCGCGCTAACAGGCGCGCCGCGGCGCGGAAACTCCGCGTTCCTTGACGAACCCGAGAATTCGAGCGCCCTTTGCTCCAGCAAAGGGCGTTTTCCGCTTGACCGCGTAGTTGCGGGCGCGAGCGTTGCGTTATATCGGCGCCCATCGGCGTCTTGGTTAGTAAATTCTTCACCCAGCCAGGTTTACGTTGCGCCGCGTCCCTTTCGAGCCCGCAAAGCGCCCTTGACCGCAAGGCTGAAAAGAGTGACGCAAGACGCTCGCAGAGGCATTGGCGCTCTCGCGGAGACAAAAAAGCGGATTGGATCGATATGGCGGGCCATCGCAATACACTGATTTTCGTCCTGGCTCTGGCGGCGCCGCTGGCGGGCTGTGATTCGATGACGGGCCTGAACAGCCGCCGCAGCCCCGGGTTTGCGGAAACGTCCAGCGCCGATCCCAAGGCGGTCGAAGCCAATATCAATTCGCTGAACCGGGTGGTCCAGTCCCATCCCGACGACCCGGAGGCCTATAACACCCGAGGCGTCGCCTATGCGAAGATCGGCCGCTTCGATCAAGCCATCGGCGACTTTTCGCAGGCCGTCAAGCTCGATCCGCGCCATGCCTCGGCCTACACCAACCGCGCGCTGGCCGAGCGCCAGACCGGCGCCAATGACGCGGCGCTGGCCGATTTCACCCATGCCATCGATTCCAATCCCAATCACGGCCCCGCCTATCTCGGCCGCGCCAATCTTTTGCGCGCTCAAGGCCAGAGCGATGCGGCCTTGCGCGATCTCGACCAGGCGATCCGGCTCAATCCCGAAAACGCCCAATCCTTTCACGCGAGGGGCCTGATCTACCAGAAGCAGGGCCAGAACGAGCGCGCCGTCACCGATTTCGACAACGCCATCGACCGCGATCCCTTCGCTGCCGCGCCCTATCAGGCGCGCGCCCAGAGCCAGCTCGAGCTCAACCACTATGACAAGGCGATCGAGGATTTCAACGCCGCCCTCAATGTGGACAACCGCAGCGCCTCGTCCTGGGCCGGGCTCGGTCTCGCCTACGAGAAAAAGGGCGAGCGCCAGAAGGCGGCGGAAGATTACCAGCGCGCCCTGTCGCTCAATCCCGACGACCCGGTCGCGCGGGCGGGCGCGAGCCGGGTGCGCGGATAATCAATAAAAGCGTTTTCAAGCCAAGGGCGGCTCTTCACGCCGCCAGATGGGCGAAGTGCGCGCAGACGGCGACATAGACCTCGCGCTTGAACGGCACGATCAATTCCGGCAGGCGTTCGAGCTTCTCCCAACGCCAGGCGTCGAACTCCGCCTTGTGCCGGCCTTCGTCGGGTGTGTTGATGTCGATTTCCAACTCCGCGCCGGTGAAGCGCAAGGCGAACCATTTTTGGGTCTGGCCGCGAAATCGGCCCCGCCAGGGTTTTTTGGTGACGTCCTTCGGCAGATCGTAGCTGAGCCAGTCCGGCGCCTCGGCCAGGAAGCTCGCGCTGCGCACGTTGGTTTCTTCGCGCAATTCGCGCAAGGCCGCCCGATAGGGCAACTCGCCTTCGTCTATGCCGCCCTGTGGCATTTGCCACTCATGCACCGCCGGCGAAATGCCAGGCGCGCGCTTGGCCTTGCGGCGGCCCACGAACACCAGGCCCTGCGGATTGAGGAGCATGATCCCGACGCAAGGACGATAAGAAAAGCCATCCATAAATCCGTCACCTCTTTTCGCTGCGCTTGCGTCGCACGAAAGGCCGCGATCCGCAAGGCCGCACCGGCGGAGGCAGGCGCGCAAAAAATTTCGGCGGCGGCGAAAATTTTCGCAGCCGCCGAAACATAGGCTTCACAGATAAATAACTTCAGTTCGATCGTTTCACTTGCCGGTCGGGCCGGGCTTGAGAACGGGTTCGGGCTGAGAGCCGACCGGCGGAATCACCACCGGCAATTCGACCTTGGTTTCGGCCGGCTTGGCGTCGCCCTTGCCATCGACTTTGGCGTCCGCCTTGGGCGCTTCGGCCTTGGCCATTTCCATCTTGAGCAATTCCACGGTCTTCACGCCGCGCAGAAGATCGAAGGCGGCGTGCAGAGCCTTGTCCTTGGCTTCGTCCGGCGGGACATAGGCCTGGGAACCGTGGCCTTCGTCGTCGCCGTTCTTCAGATGGCCCTTGAGCGAGGCTTCGCCCTTGGTGTCGTCCTTGCCCTTGAGTTCGTCCGGAACATCCTCCAGCACCTGGACGTCGGGCTCGATGCCCTTGGCCTGGATCGAGCGGCCCGACGGCGTGTAATAGCGCGCCGTGGTCAGGCGCAGCGCGCCGTTATTCTGGCCGAGCGGGATGATGGTCTGAACCGATCCCTTGCCGAAGGAGCGCGAACCGATCAGCGTGGCGCGCTTGTGATCCTGCAGCGCGCCCGCGACGATTTCCGACGCCGAGGCCGAACCGCCGTTGATCAGCACCACCACCGGCTTGCCTTTGGAAAAGTCGATCGGCCGGGCGTTGTAACGCTGCGTCTCGTCGGCGTTCCGTCCCCGCGTGGAGACGATCTCGCCGTGGTCGATGAAGGCGTTGACCACCGCCACCGACTGGTCGAGCAACCCGCCGGGATTATTGCGCAGATCGAGCACATAGCCCTTGAACTTGTCGGCCGGGATGTCCTTCTGGATCTTCTGGATCGCGTCCTTGAGGCCATCAAAGGTCTGTTCGGTGAACTGGGTGATGCGGATATAGCCGATGTCGGGATTTTCGACATGCGAGCGCACCGACTTGATCTGGATGACGGCGCGGGTGAGCGTGACGTCGATCTTGTCCTTCTTGGCGCCGCGCAGCAGGGTCAGCTTGACATTGGTGTTGACCTCGCCGCGCATCTTGTCGACGGCCTGGTTGAGGGTCAGGCCCTGCACGTTTTCGCCGTCGATGGCGGTGATGAAATCGCCGGACAGGACGCCCGCGCGGGCCGCCGGGGTGTCGTCGATCGGCGCGACCACCTTGACCAGTCCGTCCTCCTGCATGACCTCGATGCCGAGGCCGCCAAAGGCGCCGCGCGTCTGCACCTGCATGTCCTGGAAGCTCTTGGCGTCCATATAGCTCGAATGGGGATCGAGCGACGTGAGCATGCCGCTGACCGCCGCCTCGACCATTTTCTTGTCGTCGGGCTTTTCGACATAATCGGTGCGGACTTTTTCGAACACGTCGCCGAACAGATTGAGGCTGCGGTAGACATCGGCGGCGGCGGCGACCGCGGAGCCTCCCTGCAGGAACTGCGTGTGAGATCCTAGTGACACGGCCGAGGCGCCCATGACGACGCCCAGCAAGACCAACGATGTTTTGCGCATTATCCGCGAACCCTCAGATTGTCCGGCTTCGTCCACCATGGACCCGGATCGATTGCCGCCCCGTCTTTGCGAAATTCTACATAAAGGACCGGCTGCGTCGCGCCAATCGCGACGGCCGCCGCCGTTTTTGCCGTGCCGTCGCCCATGGACCCGACCGGTTCGCCAGCGATGACGAATTGTCCGACAGCCACGTCGATCCGATCCAACCCCGCCAAAACGACATAATAGCCGCCTCCGGCGTTGACGATCAAGAGTTGTCCATAGCTCCGCCACGGTCCCGAGAACGCGATATAGCCATCGCTTGGCGCCGAAACAATGGCCTTGGGACGCGTCGCGAGAGAAAGTCCCTTCTCGACGCCGCCAAAATCGCTCGGCGCGCCAAAATATTTGATGACCTTGCCGCTGGCCGGCAGCGCCAGCATGCCGCGGGCGTCGTTGAAAGCGATGGCGGGCGCGAGGCGCGCCGGGTCGCGCAGCGGCGGGCTGGCGAATCGCGCCTTGGCCTCGGCCGCCGCCTCCGCCGAAAGCTTGGCCCGATCCTCCTCCGCCTTGCGCGCCAGATCCGCGCTTTTCCGCGCCGACTCCAGCTCGTTCTCCATGCGGGCCAACAGATCCTTGAGGTTGGCCGCCTGGCTGGCGAGGGTCCGGGAGCGGGCGCGTTCCGCCGCCAGCGCGTCCTGCGCCTCGCCGATGGATTTCTGGCGTTCGGCGATCAGCGCTTCGAGCCGCGCCCGCTCATGGCGCCGCGTCTCCAGTTCGCCGGCGAGACTGGCGCGCTCGGCGGCGATGGAGGCCCGCAGTCTGACGAGGTCCTGCAGATCATTGGCCAAGGCCTCGGTCTCCGCGCGCAATTGCGGCAGCACCGCGCCAAGCATCATCGACGCCCGGATCGCGCGCAAGACATCTTCCGGCTGGGCCAGCAAGGCTGGCGGCGGCTTGCGCCCCATCCGCTGCAGGGCGGCCAGAACCTCGACCAGCACGCCGCGCCGGCTGTCGAGCGAGCGGCGGATCGCCGCTTCGCTGCCGGTCAGCGTCTCCAGCCGGTTTTGCGCCTCGGCGGCCTTGTTTTCGGAATCGTCGATCTTCTGCCGGGCGTCGAGCAGCGCTTTGTTCAGCGCCGCGCGGTCGTTCTGGAACGAGGCGATTTCGGCCTCGATTTTCTTCCTCTGCTCTTCGGCCTGCGCCAAAGTGTCCTGCACGCCCTGGTAAGTCAGCGCGCTGCGCGTCAAGATCGGCGGCCTTTTGGTCGAGCGGCGGCGGGGGCGCGGCGGGGCTTTGCGCCAAGGCCGGCGCCGAGGGCGGCAAGGCAGGCGCAAACGGAAAACACCATGGTTTTCCGCGTCGCGCGCTCCTGTTCGCCAAAAATCATCACCGCCCGTTCCGCCAATTCGCCATCTGTCAGATTAAAGCCCTCTTTCGCGCGGGCAATGGGGTCGGCGCGAGCAAGAATGTCATATGCGCTGGATGCCGCCAAAAATCCGGTCCGCCAGCCGACCGAGCGGCGCGGCCAGAGGCTCAAGCAGGCGCCGCGCCTCGTCGACGCGGGCGACAACGGATTCTCCGCGCGTAAGCTCCTTGTCCAGCGCCGCCATGGTCGGCGCCAGATCGGCGGTGTCGTCGGTCAGCCAGACGTGGAAAACATGCGTCCAGGAGAGCGCCAGGCCTTGCAGTTTCAGCGCGCCGAGCGGGCCTTCGCTGTTCAGGCCCGCCGCCTCCAGCATGAAACGCAGGGAATTGAGGGCGAGTTGATTGAGGTTTGGCAAGGCGGCGGGCTCGCGCATCGCCCAGTCGTTGATGTGGAGCAGCGCCATTCTTGTAGGGCGCCATGGCGTCGAAACGCCGCATCAGCACGTCGAACAGCCGGTCCTTGTCGCTTTCCTGCGCGAGGTCATCGGTGGTGGCGTCCATCACGATCTTGTCGATGCGCCGCGAAAAAGCGCCGAGAATCGCGCCCTTGGACGGAAAGACGTCGCGAAACTGGGCGAGGCTCACGCCAGCGCGGTCGGCGACATCGGAAAGCGAAATCGTATCCCACGGCTGCTCGGCGGCCAGACCCATCAGCGCGTCGATGATTTTTTCCCGCAAGTCCTGCGGCGGCTTTTGGCTTGGCGCCGCTTTTTGAGCTTGCGGTTTTTTCTTGCCCGGCTTGGCCTGATCCATCCCATCCCCCTCCATTATCTGCGGAACATGGGTCTAAACCAGCGTCACAGCAAGGGTCATCCCGAGAGTTCGCCCGCGCGCCGCGCCGCCGCCGCCGTCGCCCGTCCCATCACGGCGGCGAGGCCGTCCGGCGGCCATCAGCACGTCGAGCGCCGCCTGGGTGGTGCCGCCCGGCGAGGTGACGTTTTTCCGCAAAATCTCGGCGGAGACTTCGGGCGAAAGATGCAGCAATTCGCCCGATCCTTCGACGGTGGCGCGGGCCAGACGCAAGGCGAGGTCATCCGGCAGGCCCAAAGCCGCGCCAGCCTGCGCCAAAGCCTCGACCAGATAAAAGACATAGGCCGGGCCGGAGCCGGAAATGGCGGTGACGACGTCGATCAGGCTTTCGGTAGTCCACCCATTCGACGGCGCCGACGCCGCCGAGCAGAAAGTCCGCCTGCGCGCGCTGCGCCTGTGAGGTCGCCGCGCTGGCGAAGGCGCCGGTAATTCCGCGACCAATCGCCGCAGGCGTATTGGGCATGGCGCGAACAATCGCACGGGCCGGCAGGCGGGCGCCGAGATTCGCCAGCGTCTTGCCGGCGAGAATCGAAATCAGCAGGCTGTCGGCGCCGAACAGCGGCGCCAGCGCCGGCGCGGCCGCTTCGAGCATTTGCGGCTTGATCGCCAGAACCACCGCCTCAGCGGGAGCGGGCGCGGCATTCAGCGCGAAACCCTTGTCGGCGGCGAGCTTTTCAATCGCCTCGGCGGGATGAGGTTCGTAAACGGCGATGCGGCGCGGATCGAGGCCGGCGGCAAGCCAGCCGCCGAGCAGGGCGGCGCCCATCTTGCCCGCGCCCACCAGAGCCAGCGATTGCGGGGCTGCTCATCAGGCGTGACCGCGCGTGTCGAACATCGCGCCCTCCAAGCGCTTCGGACGCGGTCTTGCCGCCCCAGACGACAAATTGGAACGATTGATAATAACGCTCGCAGGCTTCCAGCGCGCTGGCCAGGATCGCCTCGCATTGCGCGTCATTGGGCTGGGCGCCGCCGGCCAGCAGCATGGCGTGGCGAAACATCACCACGCCGTCCTTCGACCACACGTCGAAATGGCCGACCCAGAGCTGTTCATTGATTTTGGCGACAAGTTGCGCCGCTTCCGTGCGGCGGCGCTCGGGAACCTTGAGATCGAAGGCGCAAGCCAGATGCAGCGCTTCGCATTGCGCCAGCCAGGTGAAGGCGACGTTATACTCGGCCCAGACGCCGGAAACGCCAATCGAGATTTCGTCCTGATCGTCACGATCAAAACTCCAATCCTTGAGGCTGGCCAGACGCTCGACCACATCGACCGGGTGCTCCACCCGTTCCTGGTATTCTATTTGAGACAGCAACATACATCGGCCCTGGCGCGAAACGCGCAACCGTTGAAAAGGGAACGCGGCGATAACGCAATACTTTCGGACCGCCGACGGAACCGCCTTGACTTCGGCGAATCACTCGGCAAACCCACTATATGCAGATTTGCTGGCGAAATGAATCCCGTCCGTGATCCGCCCGAAAGGTGCTGGATTCGCGCGGTTTCGTCCATCCAGCACGCGCTTGCGTCCACAGCTATTCAACGGCAGGGATAAAAAAGGGCGGACCGACATCATAAAATCAAATCACAATTTCCCGGCGCTTTTCCCGCGCCGGGTCTTGAAAAGTCACTCTTTTGGCGCTGTCGCCGATCGGACTCTGGTTTTTTCAGCTTTTGGCGTTTTCTTCACGCGGACCGGGAGATGACGCTTTCAGCTTCGCCTCAAGCTCGGCGATCCGGCGCTCCAGCGCGTCATTGGCGTTGCGGGCGGCTACGGCCATGTCGCGCACCACCTCGAATTCCTCGCGATTGACCACATCCACGTTGGCCAGCAGGCGCTCGACCTGGGTCTTGATCATGGATTCCGCCTCCTGGCCGAGGCCGCGCGCCGCGCCGGCGGCGTCGTTGAACAGCTTGGAAATATCGTCGAAAATGCGGGGGCGCGGCGAGGACATGGGTACGGCTCCGGAAAAAAGGGTATTCGCCGAGCAAATGGGCGCGATCAGGCTCAAGCGCAAGAATTTTGTCGCAACAATTTGGTCGGCTGGGTTTTGCGCGGGCGTTTTGGCCCTTGATGGCCCTTGCCCGCCGCCGCGCCGCGCTTTACGCCGGATGCGGCCTTCCGGCCACAGGAACCGCCATGCCGCTTTTCATCCTGCCATTTCCGGTCATCGACCCGGTGCTCGTCAATCTGGGGCCGCTGCCGATCCGCTGGTATGCGCTCGGCTATATCGTCTCGCTGGTCGCCGGCTGGCTGATCGCCCAGCGCCTCGTGCGCAACGACCGCCTGTGGGGCGGGCTGCCGCGACCGAAGGCGGAAAGCCTCGACGATCTATTGATTTATATCGCTTTCGGCGCCGTGCTCGGCGGGCGCACCGGCTATGTGCTGTTTTACAACCTTGACTGGTTCCTCCAAAATCCGTGGGAGATTCCGGTCCTGTGGAAGGGCGGCATGGCGTTTCACGGCGGCCTCGCCGGGGCTTCGCTCGGCGCCTGGCTCTTCGCCCGCAAGAATCGCGTGCCTTTGCTCAGCGTCGGCGACCTGTGCTGCGCCGTCGCGCCCATCGGGCTGTTTCTGGTGCGCATCGCCAATTTCATCCGGCCGGAGCTGTGGGGCCGTCCGACCGACGTTGCCTGGGCGATGATTTTTCCCGGCGCTGGCCCGGAGCCGCGCCATCCGAGCCAGCTCTATGAAGCGGGACTGGAAGGGCTGGCGCTCGGCCTTATTCTCGCCCTGGCGGTGCGTCGCGGCGCCTTCCGCCGCCCCGGCTTGACCACTGGCCTGTTTGTCGCTCTCTATGGCGCTGCCCGCATTTTTTGCGAGTTTTTCCGCGAGCCGGATGCACAACTCGGCTTTTTGTTTGGCGGCGCGACCATGGGCATGATGCTCTCCGCGCCTTTAGTCTTAATCGGCAGCGTTTTGATCATATATTCCTTGCGCCGCAAGAAACCGGCGCCAAAAATTGGCAGTGGAGGCGGGGCATGACTGACGCGCAAGAAAACGCCAACGAACAAAACCGGGATCAATCGCGAGATCAGTCTCTTGGCGCGGAAATCCGGGAAATCATCGCCCATGAGGGGCCGATCTCGATCGAGCGTTACATGGCGCTCGCCCTGACCCACCCGACCAAGGGCTATTATATCACGCACGATCCTTTCGGCGTTGAAGGCGATTTCGTCACCGCGCCGGAAATTTCGCAAATGTTCGGCGAATTGATCGGCCTGTGGGCGGCCCATGTCTGGACGCAGATCGGCAAGCCTGTTCCTGTGCATCTGGTGGAGCTGGGACCGGGCCGCGGCGCCCTGATGGCCGACGCCTTGCGCGCCGCCCGCGCCGCGCCGGAATTTTTCGACGCGCTGGAAGTGCATCTGGTCGAAGCCAGCGGTCTTCTCGCGGAGCAGCAGCGCGAAGCCCTGGCCGCCAGCGGCAAGACCGCGACCTGGCATAGGTCCATCGACGATCTTCCCGCCGCTGCCGGCGATCTTCATCGCCAATGAGTTTTTCGACGCTCTGCCGGTGCGTCATTACGAGAAGGCTGCGGATGGCTGGCACGAGCGTCTGGTCGGCCTCGATGAAGAGGGCGAACTCGTCTTCGGCCTCGGAGACGACGTGGAGCCGCTGTTGAGGCCCATGGCGGAGGAAGGCGCGATTCTCGAGATCGGCGCCGCCGCGCAAAGGCTGGCGATGCGCCTGGCCGCCCATATCGTCTCGCATAATGGCGCGGCGCTGGCGATCGATTACGGCTATGTCGAAACGGGGTTCGGCGAGACCTTGCAGGCGGTCAAGGGGCATGAGTTCGTCGATCCGCTGGCCGAGCCCGGCCAAGCCGACCTGACCGCCCATGTCGATTTCGCCGCCTTGAAGCGCGCCGCCCGCGCCGCCAACGCCGAGACGCATGGTCCGGTCGATCAGGGCGAATTTTTGCGCGAACTTGGCATCTGGCAACGCGCCGAGGCGTTGAAAGCCCAGGCGACGACCGAGCAGGCCGAAGAAATCGACCTGGCGCTTGAGCGGCTGACCGGCGTTGACGAAGGCGAGATGGGAAGCTTGTTCAAGGTTTTGGCGGTGACGCGGCGCGGCGTCGAGGACGTGCCGGGTTTTAGCGGCCAGGAGTCGATTGCGTGAGCGATGGTTGCGTGAAGGAGGATTTGGGCGCACGGCGATCCGCGCCGCCGCGCTGGCGGATGTGCGCCACGCCTTTTTCACCCGGCAGGGCGGCGTGTCGCAGGGCGTTTATGCGTCGCTCAATGGCGGCGTCGGCTCGCAGGACGATCCAGCGGCGGTGGCGGAAAACCGCGCCCGCATGGCGGGAGTTCTCGGCGTCGCGCCGGAAAACCTGCTTGTTCCCTACCAAATCCACTCGGCCGACGCCTTGGCCGTTTCGGCGCCCTGGCCCGAGGGCGCGCGGCCGCGCTGCGACGGACTCGTCACCGCCACGCCGGGGCTGGCGCTCGGCGTCACCGGCGCCGATTGCGGCGTATTGCTTTTCGCCGACCGGCAAGCAGGGGTGATCGGCGCGGCCCATGCCGGCTGGAAGGGCGCGCTGACCGGCATGGTCGAGGCCCTTGTCGCGGCGATGGAGGTTTTGGGCGCGAGACGGGAGAATATTTGCGCGCGCTTTGGGTCCGACCATCGGGCCGCTGAGCTATGAAGTCGGTCCGGAGTTTTACGAGCGCTTTCGCGCCGAGGACGCGAGCTTTGCAAGATTTTTCGCGCCCTCAGCCCAACGCGGGGCAATTTCATGTTCGACCTGCCCGGCTTTATCGAAATGCGGGCGGAACGGACAAAAATCGGCGCGTTCGAAAATTTGCGTCTCGACACCTATGGCGACGAGACGCGTTTCTTCTCCTATCGCCGCACCACCCACCGCAAGGAAGCCGATTACGGGCGTCTGGTGGCGGCCATAGCCCTGCCGGGTTGGCCATGATCGAACCGCTCCGCATTTTCCAGACCACGCCGCAACTCACGGCCTTCATCCCGCTCAGGATTCCGCGTGAAGACATGCGCAAACTCATGGGCCCCGGCCTCGCCGAACTGAGGGCCGCCGTCGCCGCCCAGAACATCGCGGTGACGGGACCGTGGTTCACCCATCATGTGAAAAATCCCGGCGAAACTTTCGATTTCGAGATTTGCCTGCCCGTCGCCGCGCCGGTCACGCCAGCGGGCCGTGTGAAGCCGGGCGAATGGCCGGCCATGACCATCGCCCAAACCACCTATCATGGCGGCTACGAAGGTCTTGGCGCCGCATGGGGCGAATTTCTGGCGGCGCTCAAGGCGCAGCGGCGCGAGACCGTTGAGGGCCTGTGGGAATGCTACGTCCTCGGCCCGGAAACCAGCGCCGATCCGGCCGCGTGGCGGACGGTGTTGAGCAAGCCTTTGGCGGCGTGAGCGCCTATTTCTTGCCTCGTTGAGCGCGCGCTGCGGTGTTGGCCGCCACGGCGGCGCGGACCAATTGCTTGAAGGCGGCGTCATTGATCCGCTCGCCTTCGCGGAGGTCGATCGCCCGTCGCGTATTCCCTTCCAGGCTCGAATTGAACAGTTTCGACGGGTCTTCGAGGGAGGCGCCGCGCGCAAAAGTGAGCTTCACCACCTGCTTGTAGGATTCCCCGGTGCAGACGATGCCGTCATGCGACCAGACGGGGACACCCCGCCATTTCCACTCCTCCTCGATATCGGGATCGGCGTCGTGGATGAGTTGACGGACGAGAGCGAGGGTCTCGCCTCGCCAATCTCCCAATTCCTGAATCCGCCGGGTGATGTTGTCTGAAGCGTTTTGGTCCTCCGAAGGAGGTGTTGGTTTCATGTCGTTCCTCCCATCTTCGCGCGCAACTATCGAACCAACTCGGCAGGGTCCGGTTGCGGCGTCGCGGCGGGCGCCTTGCGGAGTAGAGCGTCGAGGCTCCAGGCGCCGGGGCCAGCGAAGGTCAGGTACAAGAACACAAAGCTGAACAAAATCGCGGAGTTCGCCTTGGTTGAGCGCCGGCGCAAGAGCTTTTCGGCGCGTGAGCCATAAAATAAGCAGCGGCCATTTGCCCGGAGCATATGAAAGCGGCGATACGAGTGAGCAGACCCGTGGCGATCAAAACGCCACCGGCAACTTCGATAATCGCGGCGACGAACAGCAGAGCCGGCAAAGGGTCTGGAACCCCGGGATGGGCCGCCGGAAAATGGAAAAGCTTCATCAGGCCGTGCTCCATGAAGAGCAACGCACTGGTGATCCGCAATAAAGCAAGGGCATACGGCGACCATGCGTCCAGTTTCGACATGTTGTTTCTCCAACCAGACCAACGAAAAAGCTTCACACCCGATCCAACAAGCGTGCGATTTTGACCGCTATTAAATTTCTCTCCTGTATTAACCCGGCCCGTCATTGCGAGCTAAGCGAAGCAATCCATGGCTTGCGGTTGTGACCAAGGTGGATTGCTTCGCTTCGCTCGCAATGACAACCCTGGGTCTAGCGTCCGTAACGGCGCCAATAGTCGTCAAAAATATCCTCGACCCGGGGTTTTCGTGGCGGGACGGGCGCACGATGCGGGTGATGTTGAGCAAGTGCCGAAAGGTGAGGTTGTCGGAAAATCCGTTGCCGCCCCATGTGCCGCATCCCATCGCCATGGAGAAAGGCAGGCCGTTGTCGAAAGAGCCGCTGACCGCCGTGCTGTGAACCTGATCGACGATGACCCTACTCACCGGCAGTTCCAGACCAAGACGCAGGATTTCCTCCGGGCTGGCGCCATGGACCCCGACCGAATGGCCCTTGCCCTGGTAATCGTAGAGCGCGTTCACCTGGGCGACGGCCGCGTCGAAGTCGGCGACATGGTAAAGGGTCAACACCGGGGCAAGCTTCTCGCCGGACAAAGGGTGAAGCGGGCCGACGTGTGACGGTTTTTGCTGCGCCATGATGAAGCGGCATTTCGCGTAGGCGTCACGATCCAATCCCGCCAGTTGCGCCAGCCGCGGGGCGGATTTTGCAACGACAGTTGGCGACAGCTTGCCTGCGGGGAACATCGTCGCCTCGAGTCGCCACTTTTCGTCGGGCGTGGCCAGCACGCCGCCTTCCGCCGTCAGAGCGGCCAACAGAGGCGACCACGCCTCCCCGATCACCACCAGACTATTTTCCGCCGAACAACTGGTGGCGTGGTCGAAGGTCTTGGACGCCGCGATGCGGGCGGCGGCGACCGAAAAGTCGGCGTTGGGCGAGACAATGGCGGTGACATTCCCCAAGCCGACGCCAAGCGCCGGTGTGCCGCTGGAATAGGCCGCGCGGACATTGGATTGCGAACCGGTGGCCAGCACCAGATCCGCCTGGCGCATCAATTCCATGGTGACAGCCTTGGACGCCGGCGGCGGCAACATCTGCGCCAGATCCGCCGGCAGCCCGACTTTCGTCAGTTCGTCATGGACGTAACGCAGCAAACTTGCGCAGACTCCCACCCCCTTGGGCGATGGGGCCAGAATGATGGCGTTGCGGGTCTTGAGGGAATTGATGATGTAGTTGATCGGCGTCGCCACCGGATGAGTCGACGGCGTGATCGCCGCCACCACGCCCACCGGCCGCGCGATTTCGGTGACGCCGGTCTCCGCGTCGTGACGCAATATGCCGACCGAACGCGCGCCCTGCAGGTCTCGCAGCAGCCCCAGTGTCTTGCGATGGTTCTTGGCCACCTTGTGGTCGACGTTTCCGAGACCGGTATCGCGCACAGCCTGCTCAGCCAGAGCCCGATTGCGTTCCGGCTCCATCATCGCCCAGCCGGCGGCCGTCACCGCCAGATCGACGGCTTCCTGGCTGGCTTGGGCAAAGGCCTCCTGCGCCGCGCGCGCCCGTGCGACGATCGGCCCGACCAGATGCACGCCATCCTCATCTCGTTTCAACGACAACACATTTTGCACATTCTTGACCCCATTTATCCCGCGAGCGCGGCCTTGACCAACCCGCTGGCCTTGCCGAAATCCATCTTGCCGGCGTGCTGGGCTTTCAGCACGGCGATGACCTTCCCCATGTCCTTGATCGAGGCGGCGCCGGTCTCGGCTATGGCGGATTTGATCGCCGCCGACACGTCCTCGTCGCTCATCGGTTGCGGCAGGAAGGAAGAAATGATGGCGATTTCCTCGGCTTCCTTCTCCGCCAGTTCGGGACGGGCGTTCTGCTGATAGATTTCCAGCAATTCCTGACGGCTCTTCACCAGTTTCTGCAACAGGGAGAGGATTTCGTCTTCGCCAATGTCCTTGCCTGAAACGCGCGCCTCGATGTCCCTGTCCTTGAGCGCGGCGGTGATCATGCGGATGGTTTCGACCCGGCGCTTGTCGCCGCCCTTCATCGCAATTTTCAGCTGGGAGGTGAATTCTTCGCGCAACATTGCTGTTTCCTTTTTGGCAGATTAGCGCCGGGGTTGACGGCTTAAATCCGCTCGCCTAGCTTGCGCGCGAAGATAAACCCCTTAAATGCAGACGGCCGCGACCGCCTCGCCCGAGGCGCAAACTCGTGCGCAGATCTGTAGAGTGCCCAGCATGCAGGATCAAGCCAAAGCCGCCGGATGGGAAAAACCCGTCGCCACCGCCGTGCTCGTCATGGCCGACGGAACGGTGATCGAAGGTTTCGGGTTTGGCGCGGTCGGCAAAGCGGTGGGCGAGGTGTGTTTCAACACCGCCATGACCGGCTATCAGGAAATCCTCACCGATCCCTCCTATGCCGCGCAGATCGTCACCTTCACCTTTCCCCATATCGGCAATGTCGGCGTCAACGACGAGGATGTCGAGACGGTGGATTTGGGACGCGTGCAGGGCGCGCGCGGCGTCATCGTGCAGGCCCCGATCGGCGCTCCGTCCAATTTCCGCAGCGCGGGCGGCTTCGAGCCCTGGCTTGTTTTCACGCGGCATTATCGGAATTTCCGGCGTGGACACCCGCGCGCTGACGACGCTGATTCGCGAAAAGGGCATGCCCAATGCGGTGATCGCCCATGCGCCCGACGGCGTGTTCGATCTCGCGGCGCTCAAGGCCGAGGCCGCCGGCTGGCCGGGCATTGATGGCATGGATCTGGTGCCGGACGTCACGGCGCCGGAAAATTACGACTGGCGACGAGACCACCTGGACGCTCGGGGCTGGCTATGGCGCGCAAGAGGCGCCGCGCTACAAGGTGGTGGCGCTGGATTTCGGCGTGAAACGCAATATCCTGCGCCTGCTGGCCGACGCCGGCTGCGCCGTGACGGTGGTGCCCGCGACGGCCAGCGCCGAGGCTATTCTGGCGCTCAAGCCGGATGGCGTCTTCCTGTCCAACGGCCCCGGCGACCCGGCGGAAACCGGCAAATATGCCGTGCCGACCATCCAGAAGATTCTTGCGGCCAAAGTCCCGACCTTCGGCATCTGCCTCGGCCATCAGATGATGGCGCTGGCGGTCGGCGCCAAGACGATGAAAATGCATCAGGGCCACCACGGCGCCAATCATCCGGTGCAGGATTTCACCACCAACAAGGTGGAGATCGTCTCGATGAACCACGGTTTTGCGGTCGATCCGGCCAGCCTGCCGGAAAATGCGGTCGAGACGCACAAGTCGCTGTTCGACGGCAGGCAATTGCGGCATCGCCCTGACCGACCGTCCGGCTTTTTCGGTGCAGCATCACCCCGAAGCCTCGCCCGGCCCGCAGGACAGCCATTATCTTTCGCACGTTTTGTCGACGATGATGGAAAAGGGCAAGACGGCGTAAGAGCTGGCTCCGACGCTCCCTTCTCCCATGTTGCAGAACAAAACCTGGCGCGCATGCGCCGGATGAGGGGTCGAGCGCCCACCGCAGTCATCCGGAATTCCCTCATCCGGCCTTTTAGGCCGGACAAGCTCCCTGCAAGGGCGAGAAGGCATATAGCCGTCGCCTCAGCTTCCCCAAAACTTCCGCCTGAAACTTCGCCAAAACCTCGTGCGGCATGGTTGAGCAATTCGCCATGGTCGGGAATACCTGCGACTTCACATCCGCGAGATAGCTGGCGCTCGCCTGGCGCATGGTTTCGCCGACTTCGGCGTAGCGGCGGTTATGCCGAAAATTCTTTTCGATATAGCCGAGCACATCCGGGAAGACGAGAACCTGGCCGTCGGTGACCCTTCCCCGCGCCAATGCCGATGGTCGCGGCCGTCACCGCCTTGGTCACGGCGGCAGCGAGTTCCCAAGGCGCCAGTTCGATCACCATCATGAACACGCCGGCCTCGTCCAAAGCCCTGGCATTGGCAAAAATTTGCGCCGCTTCATCGAAAGTCTTGCCGTGCACCCGCCGCTCGCAAAGTTGCGGCTCATAGCCGAGATGGCCGCAGACCGGAATGCCGGCCTCGATGAGCGCGCGCACGAGGTCGGGATGGGCGCCCTCGAATTTGACCGCGTCGGCCCCGGCCGCTTGAAGGGCTTTGGCGCTGGCGAGCCCCTGCTCCACCGTGTCGTAAGTGGCGAAGGGCAAGTCGCCGATGACAAAGGTGTCGGGCGCGCCGCGCCGCACAGCGCCGACGTGATGGGCCATGTCGGCCAGGGTCACTTCGCGCTCGCTGGCGTAGCCGAGCATGGTGACGCCGACGCTGTCGCCGACCAGGATCGCGTCGATCCCGGCGGCTTCCTGCGCCCGCGCCTGCGGCGCGTCATAGGCGGTCAGCATGGCGATTTTTTCGCCCTTGCGCTTCATTTCGGCAAATCTGGCAAGCAGGCGCATGGTCGAAGTCTCCTGACGGGCGCCTTTCTATCCTGCGGCGGCCTTCGCGTCCATCAGGCGAAAGACTGCCTCTTTTTGGCCCCAAAACCCTGTGGATAGCGGCGACAACTCAGGCTGACGCATTGCGCGCGCCGCACGTCCCTCCCCATTTCTGCCATTAATGCAGCCCTTGTCCGGAAAACCATGAAATTTCCACCGTCCTTCCTCGAAGAAATTCGGGCGCGGCTTCCTGTCTCGGAAGTCGTGGGGCAAAGCGTAAAGCTCGGAAACAGGGACGCGAGTGGTATCGGCCTGTCGCCTTTCAACGCGGAAAAGTCGCCATCCTTCACGGTCAATGACCAGAAGGGATTTTACCACGACTTTTCCTCGGGCCAGCATGGGGACGTGTTCAAGTTTTCTGATGGAGACGCAGGGTCTGCGCCTTCCCCGAGGCGGTGGAGCGGCTGGCCGAGATGGCGGGCCTCCCCATGCCCGTCGAATCGCCCGAAGCGGCGGCGCAGGAGCGCAAACGCGGCACGACGCTGGAGGCCGTCGAATTGGGCGGCGCAGTTTTTCGAAATCGCAGTTGCGCGGCGTCGCGGGCGGGAAAGGCCCGCGCCTATCTGACCGAACGGGGAAATAGGGCAGCGCGGCGCGGGAGAAATTCCGCCTCGGCTATGCGCCCAATGAGCGTTACGCGGCTGCGCGATTTTTTGGCGGCCAAAGGCTGCTCACGCCGAGGTCATGATCGAGGCGGGGCTGTTTGACCCATGGCCCCGACATCAATGTGCCCTATGATTTTTTTCGTGACCGGCTTGATGTTCCCGATCTGCGACCGCAGCGGGCGGGTCATCGCTTCGGAGGCCGGGCGCTGGCCGGGGATGTGCAGCCCAAATACAAGAATTCGCCGGAAACGCCGTTGTTTCACAAGGGCGCCAACCTCTACAATCTCCACAACGCCCGCAAGAGCGCGCATGAGCGCGGAACGGTGGTGGCGGTCGAAGGCTATGTCGACGTGATCGCCATGACGATGGCGGGCCATGCCAATGTCGTCGCGGGCCTCGGCACGGCGCTGACCGCCGAGCAATGCGAATTGCTGTGGAAGATGGCCGAGGAGCCCATCCTGTGCTTTGACGGCGACAAGGCCGGGCGCAAGGCGGCTTATCGGGCGTTCGACACCGCCCTGCCGCTGATCGGCGCAGGCAAGACGCTGCGATTCGCCCTGCTGCCGGAAGGTCAGGACCCCGACGATCTCGCCCGGTCAGGCGGCGGCGCGGCCATCGAGGCGGTGCTGGCGGCGAGCAAGCCTCTGGCCGAAATGCTTTTCGCGAGAGAGGTCGAGGCTCAGCCGCTCGATACGCCGGAGCGGCGGGCGGCGATGGAACGGCGTCTGCGCGAATGCGCCGGGCAAATTCGGGATGAGGTGCTCAAACGGCATTATCTCGACGATTTCCGTGAGCGGCAGGCCGTGCTGTTCGGCCGGAGCCATCACGCCGGATGGAACAAGAGTTTTGCGCCGAAATGGAATGGGAAACGCAACGGCCCGGTTTCGCCGCGCTCGCCGTTGGAGGCGAGTTCGGCTCTGCTCCAGACGAGCTTTTTCACGGTCCGTAAGGAAACGCGGCCCCGCGTGAAATTCTCATCCTCGTTCTGCTGCTCAATCATCCGGCCCTGCTGGCGCGCCACGCCGAAGATATTGCTCCGCTCGACTTTTCCTGCGCCAGCGGGCGCGCCTTCGCGACGCCCTGCTCGGCGTGGCCGAACCCGACATGACTCCGCATGAGTTGCATGAAAAACTTTTTTTGCATGGTTTTGGCGCAATTTTGGACGATTTGGCAGGCGACGCCACAGTTTCGACACTGTGGTGCGTAAGGCCCGAGGCGCATCAAAATGACGCAGAGGTGGTCCTGCTGCAGGCCTTGGCCTTGCATCGCAGGCAGCGGGCGTTAAATAGGGAGCTTCGACTGGCGCAAACCGCTCACGATCACGATCCGAGCGACGCCAATTGGGCGGCATTTGTTGATATCAGGGAGCAATTGTCGTCGCTTGAGGGTGTTGAGGCGACGGTCGAGGGATTTGGCGCTCATTCCGGTCGGGAAGAGAATCCGTGTGATAAGGGAATACGGGGGCCGCTGGCGGTCGCCCGAAGTTTTGTGTTGCGGCTGAACCGTCGCGGCATGGTTCATTAGGAACGATCGTTTCCTGGCGCCTTGCGGCGGTTTTGTAAGTCGCGTGTCACGCGCTGGCGAAAGATTTGCGGGCGAAACATTTTCGGGTTGGAGTTAACATGGCGAAAAAAGACGAAGCGAAGCCGGAAGGCGAAGCCGGGGTGGCCGAGGTCGCCGACAGCCCCTTGCTCGATCTCTCCGACGCCGCCGTCAAGCGCATGATGAAGCTCGCCAAAAAGCGCGGCTTCGTCACTTACGCCGAATTGAACGCCGTTCTGCCGTCGGAAGAGGTTTCCTCCGACCAGATCGAGGACATCTACGCCATGCTCAGCGAAATGGGCATCACCGTCGTCGAGGCCGAAGAAACCGAGGAAGCCGAGGAAGAGGCGCCCGCCGAGGAAGAAGAGGCCGAAGGCGGCGAACTGGCCGAACCAGTCGCGGCCAAGGTCGTCGCGACGCGAACCTCCGAGCCGACCGACCGCACCGACGATCCGGTGCGCATGTATCTGCGCGAAATGGGCTCGGTGGAGCTGTTGTCGCGCGAGGGCGAAATCGCCATCGCCAAGCGCATCGAGGCGGGCCGCGAGGCGATGATCGCCGGTCTGTGCGAAAGCCCGCTGACCTTCCAGGCCATCATCATCTGGCGCGACGAATTGGTCGAGAGCAAGGTTTTGCTGCGCGAGATCATCGATCTCGAAGCCACTTACGCCGGCCCGGAAGCCAAGCAGGAGCCGAAGCCGGAAGGAGAGGCCCAGACCGAGGGTGAGACGGAGGCAGAGGGCGACGCGCCGTCCACGGCGCCGCGCAATCCGCCCGCCGGCCTCGACGAACCGCCGGTTCCCGAAGACGCCTTCGAGGAAGAAGACGATATGGAGAATTCCGTATCGCTTTCGGCGATGGAAACCGAACTCAAGCCCAAGGTGTTGGAGACCTTCGACCGGGTCGCCGACGCCTACAAGAAGCTTCGCCGCCTCCAAGAGCAGAATGTCGAAAACAAGCTCAAGAACGAGGCGCTGACCACCGCTCAGGAGCGCAAGTACAAAACGCTCAAGAAAGAGATCGTCACCGACGTCAAGTCGCTATCGCTCAACCAGAACCGCATCGACGCGCTGGTCGAGCAGCTTTACGACATCAACCGCCGCCTGATCGGCTTGGAGACCAAGCTGCTGCGCCTGTCCGAAAGCTTTGGCGTGGCGCGCGAAGATTTCTTGAAGCACTATCACGGCTCGGAACTCGATCCGAAATGGGTGTTGCGGGTGTCAAAGCTCGGCGCGCGCGGCTGGAAGGAATTCGTCGCCAACGCCAAGGACGAAATCCACGAATTCCGCGGCGAAATTCACGTGCTGGCGGCGGAAACCGGGCTGGAAATCCTGGAATTCCGCAAGATCGTCCATATGGTGCAAAAGGGCGAGCGCGAGGCGCGGCAGGCCAAGAAGGAAATGGTCGAGGCCAATCTGCGTCTGGTGATTTCCATCGCCAAAAAATACACCAATCGCGGGCTGCAATTCCTCGATCTGATCCAGGAAGGCAATATCGGCCTGATGAAGGCGGTCGACAAGTTCGAGTACCGGCGCGGCTACAAGTTCTCGACCTATGCGACCTGGTGGATCGGCAGGCGATCACCCGCAGCATCGCCGATCAGGCCAGAACCATCCGCATTCCGGTGCATATGATCGAGACGATCAACAAGATCGTCCGCACGTCGCGGCAGATGCTGCATGAGATCGGCCGCGAGCCGACGCCGGAGGAACTGGCCGAAAAGCTCGCCATGCCGCTCGAAAAAGTGCGCAAGGTGTTGAAAATCGCCAAGGAGCCGATTTCGCTCGAAACGCCGATCGGCGACGAGGAAGATTCGCATCTCGGCGATTTCATCGAGGACAAGAACGCGATCCTGCCAATCGACGCGGCGATCCAGTCCAACCTGCGCGAGACGACCACGCGCGTGTTGGCTTCGCTGACGCCGCGTGAGGAACGCGTGTTGCGCATGCGTTTCGGCATCGGCATGAACACCGATCACACGCTGGAGGAAGTCGGCCAGCAGTTTTCGGTCACGCGCGAACGTATCCGCCAGATCGAAGCCAAGGCCCTGCGCAAGCTCAAGCATCCGAGCCGGAGCCGCAAGCTGCGGTCCTTCCTGGATAATTGATTTTTAAGCCCGCGAAAAAAAATCGCGGGCTTTTCTTTTTGGCCGGGACTGGCGCAAGGGCGAAGGCTCCTAGATTGGTCGAGCGGTGCTGCGGGGCGCGTGAGGATCTTTCCCCGGGGCCTTACGATCCCCTAGGGAGCTGTCCCTGTCTTGGTCCGTGGACCTTGGCACACGGCGCCCACCTACTATGTAGGTACCCGGGATCACGTCCCACGGCTTTTGCGGCCCGCACCCTCATTACGGAACCTCCATGCGAAAGACAGCCCCTCCCCTTCTCCCCTTGCGGGAGAAGGTGGTCCGAAGGACCGGATGAGGGGGCTGATATGATGGCTCAAAAGGCGATTTTGCGCGCCAAGTTGCGCGCGGCGCGAAATGGCCACCCCGAAAATGAGCGGCGCGCCGCCGCGGAAAAGCTCGCGAGGACGGCACCCGCCTTCCTGGACGCCCTTCGCCT
>CAWFBN010000006.1:0-5641 GCA_963813955.1 uncultured Alphaproteobacteria bacterium
TGGCGATCGCACCCTCCGATGGATTGTTGGACGCATACAGATACAGGTTGGGCAGTTCTCCAATCAAACGATCCGGCCAGCAGGACCCGGAAAGCCCCGATTGCTTCCCTGGCATGAACTCCAGCGCGCCATGCGTGCCGAAGTGCAACACCGCATGCGCGCCGAAATCCTCTTTGAGCCAACGATAGAAGGCGGAAAACGCGTGCGTCGGCGAGAATCCCTTTTCGAAGAGCAATCGCATGGGATCGCCTTCGTATCCGAACGCGGGTTGGATGCCGACGAAGACATTGCCGAAACGCGCCCCGAGCACCTGGATGGAAGAGCCATCGCTCTGCTGACGTCCCGGCGCCGGTCCCCATTGCGCTTCGATCTGAGGAAGCCAACGTTCCCGGCGGACGTGATCTTCGGTCGGGATGCAGGCATGGACATTGGCCAGCGCGGAGTGCCGGGCGGCGTTCCCCGTGATGATTGCGGATCGCAAGTCGTCTACGCTGGCTGGCGCCTCTACAGTGTATCCCGCGCCCTTCATTGCGCCGAGCACTCGGTGAAGCGACTCGAACACCGAAAGAAATGCGGCCGTGCCGGTATTTCCCGCGTTTGGCGGAAAGTTGAACAACACGATCGCTATCTTGCGCTCAGCCCGCTCGGACCGGCGCAAAATGGCGAGCTTTTCGACCCGCGCGGCGAGCATATTCGCGCGTTCGATGCAAGAATGCATGTCGCGAGCGCTTTCTGTTTCCGGAAACAAGCAAATCTGTTCGCAGCCCGTGCAGGACGAACATCCCTTTGCGCGGCCACCAAAGACAGCTGGTCCCGTCGAGCCGTCGAGTTCGGGAATGGCGACCATGATCGTCGATTCCACGGGTAATAGCCCGCGATCCGATTCCCGCCATTGCTCCAGCGTCTGAAATTCAACGGGATGGGCGGCTATATAGGGCACGTCCAGTTTGACCAGGATTTCTTCCGCCGCCTTGGCGTCGTTATAGGCAGGGCCACCAACGAGAGAGAAGCCCATCAGAGAAACCATCGCGTCGATGGTCGGATGTCCATCCTTGAGGAAGAACTTCTCTATCGCGGGTCGGGCGTCGAGGCCCGTCGCGAATGCGGGAATGACGCGCAAGCCGCGCGCTTCGAGGGCCGATATGACCCCATCGTAATGACCTGCGTTGCCAGCGAGCACATAGGAGCGCATGACAAGAAGACCGACCGTGGCCTTGACCTTGCCAGCGGTTGGCGGCAAGGCGTCGAGCGTCTCGGCGACGCGGTTGGCGAGTCGGGGATGATAAACGCCGACTTCGGGATATTCGGTGGGCGGCGGCGACTTGATGGCGCCGCGCAGATGCTTGCGCGGACCGTCCGCATAGCGATTAACGAGATACCTGACCATGTTGGCCATGTTCTCTTCCGAACCCGCGAGCCAATATTGGAGCGTCAGGAAATACGCGCGAACGTCCTGCGCCGTGCCCGGAATGAAGCGCAGCAGCTTCGGGATCCGGCGCAATACCGCCATCTGATTGGCGCCCGCGGAACCTGCTGCGCCCTTGTTCCCGCGTAATTTCTTGAGCAGCGCCATGGGGCCGCTGGAAGGCGCGCTCATGTCGAAGCGGCCCATGCGGGTCAGTTTTGTCACTTCGCCCGCCGACATCGCGCAGACCATGGCGTCGCAGGCGTCTCGCCGCGCCGCAAGCGCGGGCATCAGCGGCTGGAAGTGATCCTCCAGAAACAACATCATGTTGATAATGATGTGCCCCTCCGCGATGTCGGCGAGACAGCGCTCGAGGCGGACAGGATCGCCCGCGAATTCCGCAGCGGCGTGAATATGGAGGGAAAGACCGGGTATTTGACGCGCGAGTATCGCACGCGCACGATCCGTGGCGCTCGCGACATGCGGGTCCATCGTGACAATCACTACATTGAGAGGCGTGGGCTCAGCGCGAGAAATGGGCTTTGGCATCGTAAAGCGTCTCGATGGTGATAGTTGCCACGCCGCGCTCGACAGCGAAGCGTTCCGTGTTGCGCCGCGCTTTTCCGCGGACGAAAAATGGAATCTTTTTCAGTTCCTTTTCGGCGTCGTGGGTCCATGCAAAGATGTCGGTGGACACGCTCGACGGTGTGTTGATCTCGTCTTGCGCATGCGTCGGGAGTTCTTGCGCCAGCAGGATCGGCTCGGATTCCGCTGGGATCGTCGCGGCGGCGCCGCCGAGATGCGAAGGGGCGCCGTCGGCTTTGAATTCGGAGTCTTCGCGGAACATCGTGAGCAAATGCTCTTCGAGACCCATCATCAAAGGATGAACCCAGGAGTCGAAAATCACATTTGCGCCCTCGAAACCCATCTGTGGGGAGTAACGGGCGGGAAAATCCTGAACATGTACCGGCGCCGAAATAACGGCGCAGGGCAAGCCCAGTCTTTTCGAGATATGGCGCTCCATCTGGGTGCCGAGCACGAGTTCCGGGTGTAACTCGGCCACCTTGGCTTCGACCTCCAGATAGTCGTCTGTGATCAGCGCATCGACCTCATAGAAGCTTCGCGGCCTCACGAATCTCTCGCGCGAATTCGCGCGAATATGTGCCCAGCCCGACGACTTCGAACCCAAGCTCATTTTCCGCGATGCGCGCGGCGGCCAAAACATGCGTCGCGTCGCCGAATATGAACACGCGCTTGCCCGTCAGATAAGTCGAGTTGACCGAGCGCGAGTACCAAGGCAACCGCGCAGTCTGCTCGGCGAGCACTTTGGTCGGGTCAATGTCGGCGAGCCGCGCAACCTCGGCGATGAAATCTCTCGTCGCGCCAACGCCGATCGGGACTGTTCGCGTGAAGGGCTGACGCATGGTTCTTTTCGAGCCATTGCGCCGCGGCGAGCGCGGTCTCGGGATAAAGGACAACATTGAAGTCGGCCTCGCCCAGTCGGGCGATGTCGGAAGGAGTCGCGCCCAATGGGGCCACTACGCGCACATCGACACCGAGGCTATCGAGCAAACCCGAAATTTCCTTGACGTCATCGCGATGCCGGAAACCTAAAGCCGTGGGGCCGAGCAGATTGCAACTGCGACGTTCGGTCGCCGCACGTTCGCGACGAGGGCCGCTGAGTGAGCGGACCAGACGATAGAATGTCTCCGCCGCGCCCCAGTTCTCTTTCTTCTGATAGGCCGGAAGCTCGAGCGGAATAACCGGTATGGGCAGATCGAGCGCGCGCGCCAATCCTCCGGGATCGTCCTGAATGAGTTCAGCCGTGCAGGACGAGCCGACGATCATCGCTTGCGGCTGGAACCGCTCGTAAGCTTCGCGCACCGTGTTCTTGAAGAGATTGGCGGTGTCGCCGCCGAGGTCGCGGGCTTGAAAAGTCGTGTAGGTGACGGGCGGTCGGGCGTCGCGCCGCTCGATCATTGTGAAGAGGAGATCGGCATAGGTGTCGCCCTGCGGCGCGTGCACCACATAATGCAGACCGCGCATGCCGGTCGCGACTCGCATCGCGCCAATGTGGGGAGGTCCTTCATAGGTCCAGAGCGTCAGCTGCATGGCTCAGACCTCCAGCCGCGCGCGACGCACCAGCGGCCGCGCGAAAAGTTCGGCAAGATCGCCGGCTTGGTCATAACCCTGGATCGGCGTGAACAGCAGTTCGATCGACCATTTGGTGGTCAAGCCCTCGGCTTCCAGCGGATTGGCGAGGCCGAGGCCACATACGGTCAGATCGGGCCTCGCGGCGCGGCAGCGATCGATTTGCCGCTCCACATCCTGTCCTTCGCTGAGCTGGACGCCGGCGGGAAGCCAGGCGAGCTCCTGTTCAAGATGTTGCCGGTGCAAATATGGGGTGCCGACTTCAATCAACGTCATGCCCAGTTCACGCGCGAGGAACCGCGCGAGCGGGATTTCGAGTTGAGAATCTGGGAAAAAAGAAAATCCTCTTGCCTGACAGCCGCTCCTTGTGCCGCTCCAGGGCCTTGGCGGCGCGAGCGCGCCCTTGGGCGGTGACCGCTTCGAAACGCGCAGTTGGGAACGCCGAAGGCTTCGGCCGCGGCGCGGAGCCACGCAGTCGTACCTTCCTCCCCCAAGGGGAAACGGCGCAGCTATGCGTCGAGCTCCGCGCTCTTCGAGCGCGCGAGAGGTGTCGCCGAGGAAAGGCTGCGCGAGCAAGAACGAAGCGCCGGGACCGACAGGGGGGATGTCGGCGGCTCGGCGCATTGGTAAAAAATGCACCGGGCCCAAGCCCATCTCGGCGAACAGTCGGGCAAACTGATCCTCGACGACATCGGCGAGCGCGCCGACCACCAGCAGAGACTTCGGGGTCTCGGGGCGCTCGACCGGCATGGAAGGGACCAACGCTGCGAGACATGTGTCCTCGCCTTGCGTAAAGGTGGTCTCGATCCCGCTGCCGGAATAACTGAGAATGCGAACGCGCGGCGCATGCTTGGCGGATTGCCGCGCTGCGGCGCGCTTGAGGTCGATCTTGATCACCTCGGACGGGCAGGAGCCCACGAGGAAGAGCAATTTGATTTCCGGCCTGCGCTCAAGCAACTGGCCAACGACGCGATCGAGTTCGTCGTTGATGTCGGCTAATCCCGCGAGATCGCGTTGGTCGAGGATCGCAGTCGCGAAACGCGGCTCGGCGAAGATCATGACCCCGGCGGCCGATTGAATCAGATGCGCGCAGGTGCGTGAGCCTACGACAAGGAAGAAGGCGTCCTGAATCTTGCGATGGAGCCAAACAATTCCCGTCAGGCCGCAAAATACCTGGCGCTGACCCCGTTCGCGCAAGATCGGCGTCAAGTCGCATCCCTCGGTCGCGACAATTCGTTCTGGGACCATCGGCGTCTGCGCGTTCATCGCGACGCCTCCATGCCGGCGGAAGCGACGGCGCGGGGGGCGGCCTGTAGCCTGGCTGCGCGAAGCTTGAGCAGAAACTGGGCGGCGTTGATGATATAGGCGGCGTAGGCGGCCAAGGCCAAAAACATCAGAGAGCGGGCGTCGAGCAGGCCAAAGCCAAGGGCGGCGAGATACGCGGTATGCAGCGCCAGCACCAGCATGCTGAAGACGTCTTCCCAGAAAAACGCCTCGGCGAAGAGGTAGCGGCCGAAGACCACTTTCTCCCACACAGCTCCCGTAATCATGATCGTGTAAAGCGTCAGCGTCTTCACCACGACCGAAGCATTCGCCAGCTCTTCGCCGTTATTGGTGATGAGAAAACGCACGACGAGAACGAGGCTGATCAGAAAGACCAGGAACTGGAACGGCGCCAGATACGCCCTGAACGAGGGTCCAGCGAGAAGCGTCACGCCTCTTCCGCTGCTCCGCGGTGTAGAGGGGCTTGGATCGCGCCTTTTCTGAACGATCGTAGCGCATTCGCCCTTCCCGTGGGGTTTGGCCATTTTGAGGATCGCTCCCCTGTGGGGCGGCCCTCTCATTGCGATGGACAATAGGTCCGCGACAAACAAACTGTCAATCCAGATTGACGTAAATTTTAAAATACACGATAGTGCGAATGACACGGAGCGGCGAAGGTCGCTGCTGCTGCGCGCTGTAGCTTGAGCTTTCTCTTGTGCCAAGCTCAATGCCGCTAAGTTCGCGGCGGTAAGGGCCGATCATGCAAGAGGTCGATTGCCACTTTGAGAACTCCGGCGCCTCCGCGCATTCCCGACATTCGCC
>CAWFBN010000007.1:0-15697 GCA_963813955.1 uncultured Alphaproteobacteria bacterium
TGCGATGGCAAGATTGAATTGAGCGACGAGGTCAACACCTCCGAGCAAACGACCAACTTTCATAATCGCGCCATCGGCTGGCTGCTTTACAGCGCCGGGACCTGCTACAGCGATCCCATGCGGGCCGTTGACGTGTACACGCGGCAATGCTCAACCCTCGTCACGGCGACCGACCTAGCGACCATGGGCGCGACGCTAGCCGCCACAGCGTAAACAATCAGCAAGAAAAGAGTGATCGCGGAATCAAACATCCCGCGCATCCCTCGCGGAAATGACCATGGAAGGCGGCTATACGGGCTCCGGAGAATGGGCCTACACAGTTGGCCTTCCGGGCAAGAGCAGCATGGAAGGCGGCATCCTGGCGGTCGCGCCGGGCAAGCTCGCCATCGCCGCCTTCTCGCCCTCCCTCGATCCCGCCGGCAACAGCGTGCGAGGAGTCGCCGCAGTCGCTCATGTCGCCAAAAGTCTCCACCTAAATCTTTATGCGGCGCCAGGCCGCTGAACGGGTCCCCGGGAGCAATGATCCGACGTCGCATCGCTTTTATTATCGCTGTCACGTTGACGCTTGCGACTGCGGCTTGTGGCTCTCGCCCGGGCTTTATCGTTCCGCTGCATGAAACGGCGCCGGGAGCCGCCATCGTTCCGATTGTGCTGGCGACAACGCGCAAACCGGCAGCGGAGAACTCCGGCTATCTGTTCAACGGCGAGCGCGCGCTCCGCTTGTCTTACGCCCAGGTGAATGTCTCCATTCCGCCTGACAGGGTGATCGGCAAAATCCAGTGGCCATCACGTCCACCAGGGAATCCGGCGACCGATTTTGTAACGGAATCGGTCGGCCAATTCGACCGGACCGGCTTTTCGGCGGCTGTGCGCAAACAGATGGCGGAACGCGGGCAACGGCGCGTGCTGCTCTTCATCCACGGGTTCAATACGCTTTTTCAGACCGCGGTCTATCAACTCGCCCAACTCAGCCATAACTCGGGCGCTCCCGCCGTGCCGGTCCTCTTCACATGGCCGTCGCGAGGCGAAATCATGCAATATCCTTACGATCGGGAGAGCACCAATGTTTCCCGATTTGCTCTCGATGACGTATTGAAAACCTTGGCCGACGATCCTGGCGTATCGGAAATTACCATCCTGGCGCACTCGATGGGCAATTGGCTGCTCCTCGAAAGTCTACGTCGGCAGGCCGAACGCGATGGCCGCGTCTCGGAAAAAGTTTCGACCGTCATTATGGCCGCCGCCGATGTCGACGTGGATGTTTTCAAGACCGAAATGGAGCATCTCGGCGCGGCGCGTCCGCACTTCATGTTATTCGTGTCTGAAAATGATGGCGCGCTGCGCGCGTCTCGCGCTTTCTGGGGCGGCGTTCAGCAACTCGGCGCCATCGATCCGAGAATTGAGCCTTACAAAAGCGAGTTGAAACGCTACGACATCGTCGCCTTCGACCTCAAGAATTTCCCGACCAATGGCGCCTTCGGGCATGACCGATATGGCTTGCCGACCGTCGCCAGATTTATTGGTCAGCGCCTCATCGCTGGACAGGATCTGGCGAGCAGTCCGCAAGACCTCAAACAAAGTTTCGGCCGCTTCACCGACAATGCGCTGGCGACCGTCAATTCCGCGACAACACTGGCCTTGGGCGCTCCGCAATCATTGATGGGCGCGCTGTCCAATCAACCCTGATCTTCGCGCCGCGCGTCCGTGTGCATCGCCGCCGCCTTTTCGCCGATGCCTGCAGTGAAGACGATCGCGTCAAGACCGCCGAGCAGCGCCGTGTAGGCGCCGGCGAAAGTGACGATCTGATATACGAAATCCGCCCCGCCGCAGGCGTCGGCGCCTAGCTCAGCGGATCGGCAACGCGTTCGCGGTCAGCGGCGTCTCCTGCCGGGCTTGGCGACGACCGCATTGAAGATCAGCTTCACGATGTCGGTCAGGATCGTCCAGACGATCACGTAGGCCCACACCACGCCGATCAGCGGCCACGGCAGCGCAGGGACCAGGACGCCGTAGGCGCACATCAGGACGGCGACGATCTGGGTCGCGACGATGGCGAGGAACAGCGGCGCCGACGGCCAGGGCGGGGCGAGCATCAGCCGCGCGCGCGCACGACGAACAGCAGCATGTGGCCGCCCGCGGCGAGCTGCAGGAACAGCATCGTCTGCAGATGGTTGTGGTCGATCGCCTGCCACGCCATCAGGGTCTGGTCGTTCATCCACTCCATGCCGAGCAGCACGAGGCCGAAGCTCTGCGCCGTCGCCATGAGCCCCATGACGCCGGAGAACACCAGGATGCGGTGCATGTTCCAGCGCACCGGCGCTTCGGCCGTGCGCACGTTGTCGTAGGCGATGGTCATGATCGGGATGTCGTCGAGCAGGGCGAGCACGACGATCATGATCGCGGTCAGCGGCTGGATGTTGAAGATCACGCTCGACAGCACGACCACCAGCATGATCGCGATGGTCATCGCGATCCGGTAGTAGACATAGCTCGTGATGCGCTCGAAGATCTTGCGCGCTTCCACGATCGCGTTGACGATGGTCGAGAGGCCCGGCGCCGTCAGGATGAGCGCTGCGGCGCTGCGCGCGGCGTCGGTCGCGCCGCTGACCGCGATGCCGCAGTCCGCCTGCTTGAGCGCCGGCGCGTCGTTCACGCCGTCGCCGGTCATGGCGACGATGTGGCCGGTCTCCTGCAGGCTCTTGACGATCTCGTACTTGTGCTCGGGGAACACCCGTCCGAAGCCGTCGGCGCGCTCGACCGCGTGCGCCGCGTCGAGCGGGATCTTGTTCGGGATCCGTGCCCTTCGGGAAGACGTCGCTCGCGACCAGAAGATGCGTGCCGAGGCCGAGCTGCTGCGAGATCTCGCTGCCGATGGCGACGTCGTCGCCGGTCACCATCTTGACCTCGAGGCCGAGCTTCTTGGTCTGGGCGATGGTCGAGGCGGCGTCGGGACGCGGCGGGTCGAGCAGCGACAGGATGCCGAGCAGCTTCCAGGTCTTGCCGTCGTCCTCGGAACTCGCCACGCCAAGCGCGCGGAAGCCATGCTTGGCGAGGTCCTCGACCTTGGCGTCGTAGGCGCTTCTCCGTCGCCGCATCGAGCTTGCAAAGCGCCGAGATCGCCTGCGGCGCGCCCTTGGCGTAACGCCAGGTCTTGCCCTTGCGGGTCGATGATGGTCGTCATCGTGCGCTTGTTGACCGGATCGAACGGCACGAGATTCGTCTGCTTGCATTGTCGAGCGCCTTCGCGTCGGCGATCGCCTTCGAGCACGCCGAGTCGATGGCGTCCTCGCTGTCGGCCTTGGTGGCGAGCGCGGCGCCAGCACGATCTACTCCGGCTGCGTCGCCGCCGAAGGGGATCGGCGTCGACAGCGTCAGCTTGTTCTGCGTCAGGGTGCCGGTCTTGTCGCTGCACAGGATGTCGACGCCGGCGAGTTCGTCGATGGCCGAAAGCCGGGAGACGATGGCTTTCTGCTTCGACAGCGCCAGCGCGCCGAGCGCCAGCGTCACCGACATGACCGCCGGCAGCGCCACCGGCACCGAGGCGACGAGCAGCACCAGCACGAACTGGGCGATCTGCCCGGCGTGATCCCAACTCCAGTGCCCCGGGACGACCATGGTGCGATAAACCTGGACGCCGATCAGCACTGCGGCGAGCGCCGCCGCGAGCAGGATGAGGAAGTCGCCGATTTCGACGACGGCCTTTTGCGAATGCGACTTGGCGCCGGCGGCGGCGACCAGCTTCGCCGTGCGGCCGAAAAAGGTGTTGTTGCCCGTCGAGGTCACTACGCCCTGCATGTCGCCCTGTTTGGCGATGGAGCCGGAATAGGCGACGTCGCCGACGCTTTTGCCGACCGGCAGGGATTCGCCGGTCAGGGCGGCCTGGTCGATCGAGAGATAGGAGCCGCCGGTCAGGAGTAGATCCGCAGGCACGATCTCGCCGGCGGTGACGTCGGTCATGTCGCCGACGACGAGGTCCGCGGCGTCAACGCTGGCCCAC
This sequence comes from uncultured Alphaproteobacteria bacterium, assembly GCA_963813955.1. Classification (GTDB taxonomy): domain Bacteria; phylum Pseudomonadota; class Alphaproteobacteria; order Rhizobiales; family Beijerinckiaceae; genus Rhodoblastus. The sequence goes on from CAWFBN010000007.1 coordinate 3,998, forward strand.
TTGCCATCGCGTAAAACCCTGGCTTTCAGCGCAAGGCCCTTGCGCAAGGCGGCGAGCGCGCTGGCCGCCTTGGCGTCCTGCCAGAAACCGACGGCCGCATTGTAGATCAGCAGGCCGAAGACCACGGCGAAATCCGCCCAGTCCCGCCTCACCAGCGAGATCAGCGCCGCCGCCTCGATCATCCAGGGGATCGGCCCCCAGAAATAGGCGAACAGCTTGTGCCACAGCGGCTCCTCCTTCGCCACGATCGCATTCGGACCGTCCTTGGCGAGGCGGGCGCCGGCCTCGCCGGAAGACAGGCCATTCGGCGAGCTTTTGAGTTCCGCGAATTTCGCGGCGATGGCCGCCGCGTCGAGTTTTTGCGACCGGGTCGAGCCAGAGTCGGCGGCTGCGGCCGTCGGACCAACTGTATTCATTTGGCTGCCTCCGTTTGTTTCGCGCGGCCACGCAAGGCCTCAGCCTGCGGCGCAGTCCTCATTTATCCTTCGCTCCATTTTCGCGTTTTTTATTTTTGCTTTCCGGCGGCAATCCCATTTTTTCCTTTGCGACTTCCGTGTGATAAAGACGTCTGATCTTCTGCAAATCGACCGTCGGCTTGGGCAACTGAAGAATTCATGTCGTCCAGCGCTTCAGCGACAATTTGAGAGACGGCCAGGTTGCGGAACCATTTGTTGTTCGACGGGATCACGAACCACGGCGCATGTTTGGTCGAGCAATTGGACAGCGCCGCCTCGAACGCCTTGATATAATCGTCCCAGAGGTCTCGCTCGCTATAGTCGCTGGCGCTGATCTTCCATTGCCGCGCGGGGTCGTCGAGCCGTTCCTCGAAGCGGGCGAGCTGTTCTTCCGGTGAGATGTACAGGAAAAATTTCAGGATCGTCGTGTTGCGGTCGACAGCGAGCAACTTTTCCCAGTCGTTGATGAAATCATATCTCGCTTTCCAGACATCCTTCGGCACGAGTTGGTGAACGCGCGCGACCAGAACATCCTCATAGTGAGAGCGGTTGAAGATCGAGACGCGGCCGCCTGCCGGCGCATGCGGATGGATGCGCCATAGAAAGTCGTGGCCTTTTTCTTCTGGCGTCGGTTGTTTGAAACCCACGACACTCACGCCCTGCGGGTCCATCGCGCTCATCACGTGCCAGCAGGCGCCATCCTTCCCGGCGCCGTCGATCCCCTGGAGAACGATGAGCAGATTATGGTCTGTGTTCGCATAGAGTTTGCGCTGAAGCTTCGAGATGCGACCGAGATTCTTGTCGATCTCCGCCTTGGCGTCATCGGCGGACTTCCAATCGCCATGAAAATCGGGATCGACGCCAGCCAGCGACACTTTGCTCCCAGATTCCACGACCAGCCGTTTGGTGAGATTCATCTTTTTTCCTTGCTGTTCGGCGGCACGACAGACTCCGCAGCGCAAAAGGGCCGAGTTCTTCAGAAGCCAGATGAACGACGTCCGAATTGGTCTAACGAAGCTGGGGTGTTCGTGTTGTATTGGCGTTTCTAGTGTTTGCAAATTCAATGAAATCAGAATGACACAATCATCGGCCACTGAAAACACAGCCATGCAGTTCGTGCCGGCGCATATGCTCAAAATGGGCGGCCAATGAGCACGTTTGAGTGAATACTCGCAACGTTTGCTTTTATACCGCTTATCAATGTGTGGTCATTGAGGTGGGCGGCGATCCATGCCCCACCGGGCGACGGAGCCCGATGCGACTGGAGCGTCATCGACGCTTGCTGAAGAGGTGTCCGCCTCAAGGCTGGCGATCAGGCCGACCAACCGCCTTCGGCTGCGCACGTACAAGCAGACGATATCCCCCCAGGCAGGGCTAGCGCTGTCGGGCACAAATCGCCACGAGCCATTTTCGCCCTGTTGAACGCATCCCCTTTCTGCAAGAAGGTGAAGTTTTCGTCGTACGGTCTCGCGGGGGATTCCGGAAATAGCCGCCAAATGCGAGGCGCTGATCCAATTCCCGCTGGGCATCGCCTCGGCTCGGCCATGCGTCACGATCGCCGCGAGATGTTGCTGGACCACGAACGTTAGGATCCTCAATTGCTGCAGGTCGCCGCCAAACACGCGAGAACAGTCGGCAAGCAGGTCCACGATAGCCCCGCCGAAAAGCCGCTCTGCGGAGTTCGGCTCGGATTCGCTCGTTTTCTTGGGAAAACAATTTTTCGAAGTTAGGTCGCGCATGGAAAAGCTCATCGCTCCGTTATGCTATCGGTGCTCCAATCGGCCTTATTAAACTTATGATCCGCATGACTGATGGATTATGCGCCAATGCAATTGGCGTCATAGTTTCTTCATGCTCAGATTGAGCGCGTTACGTTTCGTCGTTACGGGATTGCTCAATTTGAGCGCCTCGCCGATTGACCGGCGAGGGCAATCGCGACAGGTTCTCTCGACCCGAACACTGTCGTGGGAGGTCTTGCGATGAAACATATCTGGCTTGCGATGTTTGTTTCCGCCGCCGTGACCCAGTCTGCTGCCGCCGGCGCGACCAAGCCGATTGCCGACTGAACCTGTGATATGGATCGACGCAAGTCGCGCGGTGGTCAAGTCCGGCCCCAGACTGCAAGCCTTCAGACAGCATTGACGACACTCATGCAGCCCGATTACCTGAGCAAAGGACTCCAAAAATGAGTTTCACATCGTCACAACCGCCTGCGCCCGAAAACTTGCAGCGGCTTCTTGCAAAACCCTTGCGTGACCATTGGCTGTGGTTGTTGTTCGAAGGGATTGCGCTGGTCCTGCTCGGGACTGTCGCCGCGATCGCGCCGTTCGTCAGCGGTCTCGCGACGGAGCTTTTTGTCGGGTGGGTGTTCCTCTTCGTCGGCGGGGCGTGCCTGATCACGGCTTTGTTCGGACGCAGGCTGCCTGGACTTCCATGGTCGATTGTGTCGGCGATCCTGGCGATCGTGACCGGAGTCATATTGCTCTGGTGGCCCCTCAGCGGCATGGTGACGCTGACACTGGTCCTCGGCGTCTATTTTATTTTCGACGGCGTGGCCTCGATCATGCGAGCCTTGGATCATCGCGCACATTCTTCCCGCTCATGGGGCTGGCTGCTGGCGGTCGGACTCCTGGATCTGGTCGTCGCGGCGATGCTGATCACCGGGCTGCCCGGAACCGCAGCCTGGGCGATCGGCCTGCTGGTCGGGGTCGAATTGCTGTTCGGCGGCATGGCTTTGGTCGTGAGCGCGGTGATGGCTCGCGCTTCGACGGACACGTAAATCCGAGCAGCGGTCAGCCTCATGCAATCATGACGCAAAAAGAGATCGCCAGCCTGTCCGGCTTGCTTGCACGAGCATTGCCCAACGGTAATTGCCGAATTCGATGAGAGCGGCCGGGCGAGGAAGGCGTGAAGATGAGGGGAAACTCCGATCAATCCGCTTGCGCAAGGGCCGAAGGAAGGGGAGACTCAATCGAATATACGCTCGGACGCGGTTGGCGACAGACGATGCGATTGAAACTATTCGGAGGACTTCTTCCCTTCAAGCCCCAGGCGGCGCTGCGCGATGTTTGGGCGGGCCTGACGCTCGCGTCGATGAATATTCCACAGGTGCTCGGCTACACAAGGATCGCCGGCACCCCCGTTGTCACCGGCCTCTATACCGTTCTGCTGCCGCTGGTCGCCTTCGCGGTCTTCGGCTCCTCGCGCCATCTCGTTGTGGCCGCTAATTCCGCAACCGCCGCGATCTTCTCCAGTTCGCTTTCGCACATGGCGCCGCTCGCCAGCGCTAAATATATGGCGCTCGTCGGCATGGTCGCGCTGCTGACCGCCGGAATGCTGTTGCTGGCGCGCATCTTCAAGCTGGGTTTTCTTGCCGACTTCCTGTCGCGCACGGTGCTGGTCGGGTTTCTGACTGGCGTCGGCGTTCAAGTCGGCGTTGCGATGCTCGGTGGAATGTTGGGCGTGGATGTCGTGTCGCATAGCACGCTCGGCCAGCTTTGGGAGTTGGCGCGAGGCGCGCCATCGCTCGATGCGCGCGTCCTGGGCGTGTCGGTCGCCGTTGTGGCGTGCATCCTGCTCGGGCATCGTTTCGCGCCGCGGTTTCCTGTTTCGCTTATCGTGGTTGTAGGGATGATCGTGGCGAGCGCCATGCTTCATCTTTCCGAACGCGGCTTCGCTGTGATCGGCCCCGTTCCCGGCGGTCTGCCATCAATCGAATGGCCCGGCATCGGCTGGCGCGAGACACTGGATCTGCTGCCTGTCGCGGCGTCGTGTTTCGTCATGATCATCGCGCAAAGCGCGGCGACCTCGCGGGTTTATGCGACCCGGCACAAAGAGCGCGTCGATGAAAACGCGGATATCCTCGGTCTTGCCGCCGCCAACGCGGCTGCGGCGGTCAGCGGGGCTTTCGTGGTCAACGGCAGCCCAACACAGACAGCCATGGCGGACGGAGCGGCGCCCGGAGCCAGGTCGCCCAACTCGCCTTCGCCGCCATCGTGCTCATCGTGCTGATGTTCCTGACCGGCCCGTTGCAATATTTGCCGCATTGCGTGCTGGCGAGCATCGTGTTCACGATCGCCGTCGGCATGATCGACGTGAATGGCCTCAACGCCATCCGCCGCGAAAGTCTGGGGGAATTTCGGCTGGCGCTTTTCACCGCGGCCGCAGTGCCGGTGATCGGGGTCGAACAGGGCATTCTTCTGGCGATCACGCTGTCGCTCATCCAGCATGTCAATCACAGTTATCGGCCGCACACGCGGATGCTCGTCCCCGACGCGGCGGGCCGTTGGCAGCCCGCGCCGGCTATGCCGGGTTTGCAAACCGAACCCGGACTTATCGTTTACCGCTTTGACGCCGACCTGTTCTACGCCAACGCGGACCGCTTCGCCGACGAAGTGCGCGCCCTCATCGACAGCGCGCCCACGCCGGTGAAATGGTTTGTCCTGGACGCCGACGCAGTGAACGACATTGATTATTCGGCCGCCGGCGTCGTCCGCGATCTGCTCGGCGAACTCGCGACGCGAAAGATCCGCGTGGCCTTCGCGCGCGTGAGCCAGTATTTGCGCGCCGATCTGGACAGGCATGGCATCAGCGCCAGGCTCGGCGAAAAGAGGATATTCGCAAAGCTGCACGAGGCGATCGCGGCGGTGTATGCTGGCGGAATTGCAGCTGGCGGCGCGGCGAAAATCCCGCCAAACGTAACATCCTAAATTAAAGGCTCACGCGCTTTGGCGAAGGCTTCAATGAGCCCATCGCGGGAAAAGCCGCCGGGTTTAGCCCATTCCGGCTTGTCAAGGCGCCATCCCTGAATGACCATATCAGCCATTTCTTCGTCGGATTTCTCGGACAGCGTCCATTCGTCGCTGTTCATGCCGCTGGCTGAGATCCATTCGGCGACAATGGCGTCGTACATTGCGGCGGCAGTATCAAAAACGGTGGAGTGGAATTCATATTTCATGGAGTCCCCCCTCTATAGTCTTGATAAATCGGAAGTACGCCGTCGCCCCGCTAATTTGGAAGACGGCGTAGTGCGGAAAGCTACCAAGCTTTCCCGCTTTTTTCTTTAATAGAGCAATTGCGTCACCTGACTCGCGAAGGCGCTGACTTTCGTGTTCTTCTCGGTCTCGCTCAAATTTGGATTATCCCGAACGATTGGGCAGTAGAGGGAGATCATGTAATTCACCAGCAATGCTGGCGAAGCTTGAGGGCGCCATTGCCGCACCTGAGGGACTATGTTCGCGAGATCGGGGAGTGCGGCGCTAGACGAAAGGAGCTTGGTCATGGCCTGAAAGTGATCCGGCGTTTCCGCCAGCGGCCCCGACTGATCGGGAGATGGCGGCGGCGGACATTCAAGCGCATGCGCCTGCGGGACGGCGCAATTCAGCGCGATGGCGCCCATGGCTGCAAATCCCAGGGATTTTAGCGTTCGATCAAGCATGTGCGTCTCCTCAAAAACTTGCCAAAGATTTGCGCATTCACATCGGCGCCGCCACCGTGACTGCGGATGGTCGCACCTTTTCGCCTCCGCTCGATCCTAACGACAAAATGCTTCAGCCTGAAGTTTGACGCTGCGCCAAGTCGCTGAACGTCCAATCGCCTTTTGGCGCCCGATTTGGGCCAGTGCGAAATTGTCTCGATCACCCTTCGCGGGTCAACCGACGAGGCGCTCAATTTGAGCAGTCCGGCTTCCCCGTCCAAATGTCTGGGATGGCGAAGCGGCGGCGCGCGTTGCTTGTGGCCGCATGATACTGAATTAACAAGTCAAAACGAAAACTATCGCTTATTGCAAGTGAAGGCTGGCGCCCATTTTGGGCGCAAGATTGTCTAGCGCACCGGATAATCTGTATGCAATGGCGGATGATTGTGACACTCTGCTTGAATTTGATGCTGAGGTTTCGTGCCCACGCCCCAATGGGAGGCGCATATGAATGATGCACTACGACCTCGCAGAGTCGTTCGGATGAGATCGACGGGGCGTTTCAAGCCAATTATCCGGACGTTCAATACCTATTTGTTCAGTTTTTGTCCGAGCATCTTGCCGATTGTTCGCGCGAATTCAATGGCGACATGCAACAGTTGCTGATCCTTGCCGTAATCGGGCAGGTATACATTGCCGACTTGGTGCGGGCGAAGGGGCCGCCGCTCCCCGAGGCCACCAATGGCATCAGCGCCTCTCGTTTGGCCGACGTCTGCCGGATTCCCCGGGAAACGGTCCGCCGCAAGCTGAAACTTCTCGAAGAAAAGAACTGGATATCCCAGGATGGTGAGCAGTCCTGGACCATTGTCCATGAAAACGGGACGTCGGCGGCGGGGAAAGGGCTCGATGGCCTCGATCGCCGGGGGATGTTGGAGACTCGCCAGAATGCACGCGGCTCTGGAGCGGATCATGGCGCCCCCGACTGCGGAGTCGGGCGCGGTTCAGACGCCTGATCTCGCCCAATCGCAGCGTTGGTGGGACGCTCCAAAAGACGCAGTTTGACGAGACGTGGCTAAGAGGCTCCGTGCGCGCTTTCCTGCAATTTCACCCTGATTTCAAGCCGCCGGCGAAATCATGCGCCGCCGGCTTTTCCTGAAGTTGATCAGGCGCCTGTCGCTTCTGCGGCCGACGGGATCTCCGCCGCAAGGGCGTCGCGCAGCGCCTGCTCCTTGGTGTGGTCGAGCGATGTCTGCAAGACCGTTCCGCCGGAGCCTTTAACCGCATCGAGAACCTTGTCCGCAGTCATCTTCTTGATGAGGACAAACAAAGCCGCATTGCCCGGCTGTATGTTGGCCGCGATATCCTTCATGAACTTGTCGTTGATGCCGAAATCGCTCATGGCGCCGCCCAGCGCGCCCGAAGCAGCGCCGACGGCGGCGCCGACAACCGGCACGAGGAACAGCATCCCGACCAGGAGGCCCCAGAAAGCGCCCGAGGAGGCGCCGGCCGCCGTCGCGTTGAACAGTTGATGCAGCTTGACCTTTCCGTCCGCGGTCTTCTCGACCACAACGGCATCGCCGAGTTCGATCAGATATTCCTTCTGCAGTTCGAAAAGCTTCGCGCGCATCGCTTCGGCTTGCGCCTCGCTCGGATACACGATTGCCACCAGATCGCTCATTCGTCGTTCTCCCTGCTTCGCCATGACCGGCTGAAATGAACCGGGGCACATCAAGCACGAAAGAACTTACCTCCATAGACGACACCCGCCCGTTTTGGGCAGGTCTTGGCTTAACGTTAGCCTTGCGCAATGCAAGATTGAAGGCGTCAGGGGGAGCCTGAAGCTATGGCCTGCCACGCCGAATTTCGGCCGGTTGGCGCACGCGGATTAAAAGCGAGGATTTTTCATGAGCAACATTGATGAACCCGCCCCGGACGTCAGAACGCATAGCCGCCTGATGAGCTTTTTGTCCTACGACTGGCCCTATTTGGTCATGCTGCTGCTGGCGCTGGTCGGCGTCGCCTTGTCGAGCCTTTCATCGGGGCAGATGCTTTTATATTGGGAAGCAGTCATTCCCCTATTCGCTCTCGCATGCTTCTTCGCGCGTGGCTCTCCCAAGGACAGCCGGGAACGGATGGGCGCCATTCGGCAGGAAGCCTTGCTTTGGCTCGGCGTATTTCTCGCCATGCGACTGTTGATGTTGCCGGAGCTTTCCGCAATGCTCAATACAGACGCCACCGCTCTCATGCTGCTGACCGTGCTGGCGCTCGGCCTCTTTGCGGCGGGAAATCAGATCGGCTCGTGGCGAATCGGGCTCGTCGGCGTTTTGCTCGCCGCGGCTGTGCCTGGCATTGCGTGGATCCAGCGATCGGCGCTGCTCGTGGCGCTTAGCGTCATTGGCGTCATCTGCTTTTTCATCTTCATACGGTTGCCTCGTTCCGAGAAACAGCGGAACGAGGCATGATTGCGCAATCAACCTTGACGGTTGCGCTGTTCTCTTCCTCAACGTCAACGAGCGGCTTTGTTCCGGCAAGAGGGCGGCAGGATTCAACAGCGCCTTCGCTCCCTCGCGGGGCGGCTGAGACGGACCGCCCCCCTGGCAACCGCAAGCATCTTCGACCAAAAAGGCGCTCAAATTGAGCGCCAAGGCTGTCGTTGGGGCGCAGAGAATGATGTATTCTAAATCTTAAAAAGTCCTTCGCGCGTTTCATAAGTCTACTGCAAATATTTCTGTAAATCACGACGGAGCCGGAACATGAAAGTTTATCGCCTCTCGCCTCTCGCCACGGATGATGACTCTTGGAAATATTCGGTCGAAAAAGAGCATGTCTGGGCCGGCGCAGCGACCCCGGCTGAGGCGCGCAAGCTCGTCGCGGCCAAAAGCGGCTTTTTCAGGCTGGCCGAACACGGCGCGGTTTCGCCCTGGAACGACGAGCGGATCACCTCCTGCGTGGAGGAGCCGACCCTGACACATCCCGGCGCCGGCGACGTCATCCGCGAAGACGGCAGCCATGTCGCCGACTGACAAAAGCGGCGCCGCCGGTTAGCCGGCGCACGCCATGCCTACGGGCGAGGTCGGCCATTTTGGCGCCGGTCTTACTCTTTCAAAACGCCGATGACCTGCCCTTCAGTGAACCGTTCGCGCTTTTGGACCGTCCTACGTCAGGCCGGAATTTAATTGCTCGTGGAGGAACTTTGCCGTGGCAGGTCAGTACCATTGTGCGCCCATATGGGCGCCGCACAATCTTGCTTTGATGTCAACGATTTGCCGCCATGGGTTGGAATGGGCGATGAGCGCCGTACGCACTGCTTGCCATGCTTCCTGTATGCGAAATCCTGCACGGCGATAAAGATTATGATGCCGACTCGTTAAGCAGATATATCGAAGAGCGAGGAGTTATGCCGAATATCTTGCCCAACGTGAACGGCAATTGGAAGAACAGCTTCTCGCCTTTCCTCCACCAAAACCGCGACGCCATCGAACGAATGTTCTGTCGGCTCAATGACGTCTGGCGCTGTAGCGACACGTTACGATGGAAACGCCAAGGCCTTTCTCGCCGCCCTACCGGTTATGAGACTGAAGCCTAATTCAATTCGTCTGGAGAGCCCCAGCCGAGCCTGGGGCCGTGTGACGCGATTTCCTCGCGAACAGCCGCCAGAGCGTTCTGTAAATCGGCAAGCGCTGTTATCTGATCGGCGGACGGCTCATCCGCTGCAGCTATGTTTTCTACCAACTTGAGACGTCTGCTTTCCAGTTTAGCGTTCAGTGCGTGAACAGGATGAATTGTGGACATAACGCCTCTTCCGTCGTCTGGAGTTCAGTATGGGATCATCACAGCTGGCATTAGCCTGCGATGCGCATTCTTTGTTCAAGTATAATGAAACGTTTTTTCCGCGCAACCGAAATGGAACCGCCAATTTGGGCGCCTTGTCGGCGCTCCTCTTCGGCTCCGTTGTCTGGCGCAATGAACTGCGCGGGGACACAAGAATTGCGATCTAACCGCGCGAATGACGGTTTTCCTTGGCAGGCCAAAGCTCAGCGAACAGCCGACGAATGACCGGAACGGGTCATTAGCACGTGTTCCCATCGCTCAAGGAACGACCGCTGAGAACGGGATTGCGGTCCATTACGCAAGGCCGGTACTATAACAGCTGCGCCAAATTACGGGTCTGCACGATTTTGAAACGAACGATTGGTCGGTGCGAAAAAAGTCGTTTGGCCGACAGTTTTGCCCAGGCCACGTTCACGACGCTCCGTCTGCGGGCGGTCGTACGCCGATGAGCCCCGAAATAAGGAATCAGTGATATTGAGATAAAAGAGTTAAAAGTGTGAGAATTAGAGTTGGTCAATGTGAGAACTGACACAATGATTTTATTGGCGTCCCGGAAGGGATTCGAACCCCTGACCTACGGTTTAGGAAACCGCTTGTTAAATCAAATCTTCCTAGGATTTCGGAGATGTGCTTATCTTACAGTGACATTTTATGTCACGCTTGACACAGCCGGACACCGCTTGCCACATTTTTTGGTACGTAGATGGTACGGAATTATTCGAGTGATTCATCGTTTCCTTAACGGGTAACCTCCTTAATTAAGCGGTTTTCGGCCGATTCGATTTTGGCCTGGAAAATAACTTTTAGCGCGCTCGATCAATGTTTCGCGTGGGTCCATTTCGTCAAGGATAGCGAAGGCGGTTCCTGGCGAACAAGTCGTCCTAATAACCTTTGCGTTTCCGTTTTTATGTCATCTTCTTCCGAGGAACTAAAAAGAGAAAGCACAATACTCCAATTGGCTATAAAATGTGATCATAGAAATTCTTGCATTTCTGATGCGGTATCAGATTTGCATCTCGTGTTCGTTAGTAATCGAATGATATGCCGTGCAAGGACGATTACAATTTTAAAACTATTATATTGTTTTCGAGCAAACCCAAAGTGACTTTGGTTCATTCGATATATTCCTGATTGTTAAGTAAAAGTAAAATTATATCTATTTCCGTCCGCATCATGATCATCAACGATGACACGATGGAGTTGGCCATTCGATCGGCTCGTATTTCCGAATGAATGTTTCGTTGGTAAGACCGATATTTTTGGTCAAGAGGCTTCCAAATTTTCTTCTCGGCCTTCGATAGCGAAATATTGGGGGTCATTAAAATTCTAGTTCAGCAGCGGTATGGTCGATTCGTGTGGCGGACATATTGCGCTACGGTACCGATATGTCAACGATACTGTACCGCCCATGTCAATAAGCGGCACGTTGGGTATCTGCCCGCGGTCCCGCCATATCCAAATATGCCGGAATTTCCGGATGTAGGGTATGGGTTTTGTGATCCGCCGGCTCATGCACGAAAAAAGTGGACCGGCTTAGTTTTGGTCCGCACTTATGTCCTCACCATTGGAAATTGCTAAATCGCTCGGCTGCCCGGTCATGGCGTCCCATGGCGAATTTGCCGCCCTAATACGCCGCTCGGTTCGTACAATTTGTCGCTACGAAGCTCAGGGCCTGCCGGTCACCTCGCGTGGCCGAACACGTCTAATCCCAGTCGTCCGAGGTCTGGCTTGGCTCGAAGGAAGTCGGGCGAAAATACGCCCGCGGCCGTCCCCGCAACATCGGTCGCGGCTCTGTCGCGCCGAAATTGTAAGGGAGGTGCTTCAATGAAAATCAGGCCCGACACCTCCGACAGCTTCGATGACACCGATAAGCTAGTGAGCAGGCGTGATATCTGCGCCGCTGCAGGGATATCCTACTCGACATCGCAGAGATATGAAAAGGATGGGATTTTGCGCGCGGCGTTTGTGAAGGGGCGCATACGCCGTTACGGACTGCGG
>CAWFBN010000008.1:0-16503 GCA_963813955.1 uncultured Alphaproteobacteria bacterium
AAAAGGCGCGCCGGCCAGCGCCAGCAGCACGAAAGGCGACGAAAAAGCCAGCGAGAACAGGCTCATCGCGCGCCATCCGCCGTCAGCGCCAGCCGCAGGCTCAACATTGCCTCCGAGGCGGGCGGTCGGTGGCGTGCAAGGCGAAGGTCCAGCCCTGGCCCGCGCCGCGCTCTCCAGCGCGCCGCGATGCGCTTCCAGCCGCGCATGATAGATCGGGCGTAATCCTCCGCCCGCCCGGCGCGTAAAAGCGATCCGTCCTCGTCGTAGATCGGTCTGGCCGGTGAAAGGAAAGACCTCCTCGGCGGGATCGAAAATCATAGCGCATGGCCGCGCGCCCCCTGGCTGGCGAGCTTTTTGAGGCGTTCGGCGAATTGCGCCGGATCGACCAGGAAATCGCCGATCAGCACGGCTTTTTCGCGCGCGCGCAGCGGAACCGTCGGCGGCAGGTCATCAAAATTTTCGTTATTGCGGCGGGCTTCGGCGCTCAGCGCTACCGCCAGCCGTCTCCGACGATGTTGCGGGCGCCCGGAGAGCCGGGTGAGGCCGAGCCAGCCGACCCGCTCGCCAGCGCGCACGGTCAAATCTGCCAGCGCCAGCGCCAGAATGAGCGCGCGTTCGAGCTTGGACTGAAAGGCCAGCGTCGAGGCGTAATTCATCGAGGCCGACAGGTCGGCCCACACCCACAGGACCTGCGCCGCCTCCCATTCGCGCTCGCGCACATAAAGCCGGTCGTCGCGCGCCGAGCGGCGCCAATCGACATTCTGCGCCGCCTCCCCGGCGATGAAAGGCCGGAACTGCCAGAAATTCTCGCCCATGCCCGAACGCCTGCGGCCATGGACCCCGACTTGCAGCGACGCCGCCGCCTGCCGCGCCGCCAGCGCCAAAGCCGGCAGGCGGCGCGCCAGATCGAGCGCCTGCCGCCGCTTTTGCGAAATCGGGACGGGCGGCGTGCGGGCGACAGGAAGGCGAAGCTTTGGGCCATCAGGGGTTCCTTCAGGCGAATTTTTGCTTCAACCGGTCGATGACCGCCTCGACCGTCTCGCCGTCGGCGCGCGCGCTATAGGTCAGCGCCATGCGATGTTTGAGCACCGGCGCGGCCAGCGCCAGCACGTCGGACTTGCCCGGCGCCACCGCCCTTGCGTAAGGGCGCGGGCGCGGCAGGCGAGCATCAGGGCCTGCGCCGCGCGCGGTCCCGGCCCCCAGGAGATATGCCGCGTCAATTCGGGATCGCCCTCGCCCGGCCGCGCGGCGCGCACGAGATCGAGGATGCATTCGACGATCGCGGCGCCGACCGGCATCAGCCGCACCAGACGCCTGGATTTCCAGCAGACCGGCGGCGTCGAGCACGCGCGCCGGCTTTTCCCGCGCCTTGCCGGTGGTTTCGATCAGGATGCGCCGTTCCGCCTCACGTTCGGGATAAGGCACGTCGATCTGCATCAGAAAGCGGTCGAGTTGGGCTTCCGGCAGCGGATAAGTGCCCTCCTGCTCCAGCGGATTCTGGGTCGCCAGCACATGGAAGGGTTTTGGCAGGTCGAAACGCTCCCCGGCGATGGTCACGTGATATTCCTGCATCGCCTGCAACAGCGCCGACTGGGTGCGCGGGCTGGCGCGGTTGATTTCATCGGCCATCAGCAATTGCGCGAAGATCGGCCCGCGAATGAAACGGAAGGCGCGGCGATGATCGGCGCTTTCCTCCAGCACTTCCGAGCCGAGAATGTCGGTGGGCATGAGGTCGGGCGTGAATTGCACGCGGTTGGCGTTGAGCCCCAGCACCCTGCCGAGCGTATCGACCAGCAAAGTCTTGGCGAGGCCCGGCGCGCCGACAAACAGGCCGTGGCCGCCGGAAAGCACGGTGACGAGGGCTTCCTCCACCACCAGTTCCTGGCCGAATACCGCCTGCCCGATGGCGGCGCGCGCGGCGGCGAGCGCGTCGAGCGCCGATTGCGCCTTTTCCTCCATCTGCGCTTCGGACAAATGGCTCAGTCCGACGCTCAACTCGGAACTCGGATCTGCCCGGAGGGCGGGTTCGGCGTTCATGCCCTGATCTCTCCTGTTGCCGCGGTCGCCTTTTGCCGGCGATTGTCGCGCACGCGCCGTCACTATAGGTTGGCTGATCTCAAAGAACCCGATAAAAGTCGCGGCGTTTCCAATGATGAGGCAAATTGCCGCCAAATCAAGGCGCAACGGCGGGGGCGGGAGGCGCAGTCATGACGGACGCAAACAGACCGGTTTCGAGCGCGACTGCGGAGCCTTTGCGCGGCCTTGACATCTCGCGGAAAGGACCCGCGCCGGTGCATCTCTGGAATCCCGCCTATTGCGGCGAGATCGACATGCGGATCGCCCGCGACGGCACGTGGTATTATAATGGCACGCCCATCGGACGCCCGGCGATGGTGCAGCTCTTTGCCAGCGTCTTGCGCAAGGACCCGGAACGATTCGTGCTTGTCACGCCGGTCGAGCGCGTCGGCATCGTGGTGGAGGACGCCCCCTTTCTCGGCGTCGAGCTTTTGCGAGAAGGCGAGGGCGCAAGCCAGATCTTGCGTTTGCGCACCAATGTCGAGGACTGGGTGGAGATTTCGACGGAAAATCCTCTGAAATTCCTGCCGGGCGACAGCGGCGGGCTCAAACCTTATGCGCTGGTGCGCGGCGATCTGTGGGCGCTGATCAAACGCGCGTTGTTTTACGATCTGGTCGCCTGGGGCGAACCAAAAACCATCGACGGCGAGGATTTTTTCGGCGTCTGGTCGCGCGGCGCGTTTTTTCCCATGGCGCCCATGCGCGATCTGGCCAACCTGACATGACCGAAGCGGCCGAAAAATTCGACGCGGCGGATTTTTGCGCCCGCGCCCGCCTGCGAACTTGGCCAAAGCTGGCCTGACGAGGCTTTCGATCCCCTGACCAGGCCGCATCACGGCGACCATCAGGCTCAACGAACCCTTGCCCAACGAAACGACGCTGGTTCCGCCCCTGGCGCGGCCCGCCGCCGTGCTGGCGCCGGTGGTGGCGCGCGACGGCGAAGTGACGCTGCTGCTGACCCAGCGCGCCGCCGCCTTGCGCGATCATTCCGGCCAGATCGCCTTTCCCGGCGGCAAGATCGAGCCGGGCGAATCGCCGCTCGACGCCGCCCTGCGCGAAGCCGAGGAGGAAATCGGCCTTGCGCGCGAAAAAATCGAGATTCTCGGCTGTCTCGACCCTTATCAGACCAGCACCGGCTTTCGCGTCTTTCCCCTGGTCGGGTTGATCCGGCCGCCTTTTGCGCTCGATCTGAATTTTGACGAAGTGGACGAGGTTTTCGAAACGCCCCTCTCCTTTTTGATGAATGCGGCCAACCACCAGCGCCATAAGAAAATGTGGCAAGGACAGGAGCGGCAATTTTACGTCATGCCCTTTGAAAACCGCTATATCTGGGGTGCGACAGCGGGCATGATTCGCAATCTCTTTGAGAGGCTTTATCGCTAGCCTCGTCGTCATTGCGAGCGAAGCGAAACGATCCGCCATGCTGGATTGCTTCGTCGCTTCGCTTCTCGCAATGACGGCCAAGTCGTTGACGGCCAAGTCGTTGGTCAAAGGAAAGTTAGGGAATGGCGCGTTCGCTGCTGGAATCCTTCGGCCTCTTCGCCATCCCCTTCCTGCTCTATGCGGTTTTTCTGATTTTTCGGGCGCGTCATCCGCTTCTTGTCGCCTCCTGGTCGAGTCGCGCCCTGTCTTGGCTGACCCTGGCGGGGCTGCTGCTGGCGATAGCCGGCTTTCTCGTCGCCGGTTTTGTCGGCATGCGGCCCGAAGGCGCCTATATTCCCGCTCATATCGACGAACATGGCCGCCTGGCGCCAGGGCATTTTGAATGAGACATTTCGAATGACGCCCGCACATAGTGAAGCCATCCGTCAACTGCTCGACCGGGCGCCGCTAAAGAAGCTTTTCAAGGCCCTTGCGGGCGAAGAGGTCCGCGTCGTCGGCGGCGCGGTGCGCAACGCCCTGCTGGGCGTCGAGGTGGCGGACATCGATCTCGCCGCCGCCGCCCTGCCGGAAGTCGTCGCCGCCAAGGCCGAAAAGGCCGGACTGCGCGTCGTGCCGACCGGCATCGATCATGGCACGCTGACCCTTGTGTTCGACGACGTCCATTTCGAGGTGACGACGCTGCGCGAGGACATCGAGACCGACGGGCGACGGGCGAAAGTGCGATTCGGCCGCGACTTCGAGGCCGACGCCCTGCGGCGCGACTTTACCGTCAACGCCCTGTCGGTCGACGCCGAGGGCAGGCTTTACGATTATACCGGCGGGCTCAAGGATCTGGCCGAACGGCGCATCCGCTTCATCGGCGATCCGGAAAAGCGCATCGCTGAAGATTTTTTACGCATCCTGCGCTTTTTCCGCTTTTCCGCCGCTTATGGCGCCGGGCCGCTCGACGCGGCGGGTTTTGCGGCCTGCATCGCGCTGCGCGCCGGCCTCGCCACTTTGTCGCGCGAAAGAATTGGCGCGGAGATGCAGAAAATTCTCATCGCGCCGCGCTGCGGACCGGTGGTCGAGCGGATGTCCGGGGCGGGGCTGTTGAGTTTTCTCGGCGTCGCGCCCTGGCCCGCCCGTCTCCAGCGTTTTCTGGACCGCAAGACGCCGGATTCGCTGCTCGCGCTGGCCGCGCTGGCGCTGCATAGCGAGGCCGACGCCGAAAGGCTGACCGCAGCCCTGCGCCTGTCCAATGCGCAAAAGCGCCGACTCGCGGCGATGGCCGAGGTCGCCGCCGGCTGGCATGGCGCGGACACGGCGCCGGAGCCTCCGTCTTTGCTGGAGGCGCTGTTTGTGCATGGCGCGCAGGCGGCGCGCGACGGATTGGCCCTGATTCAGGCGGAAAGCTCCGCCGAGCCCGATGACGAAGCCTTCTTGCGCGCCGACGCTTTTTTGCGCGATACCCCGGCGCCGAAAATCCCCTTCGGCGCCCCGGACCTCATCGCGCGCGGCGTGGCGCAGGGCCCGGCGCTCGGACGTCGCGCTGAAACGCCTGAACGCTCTGTGGATCCGCGCAGGGTTTCCGCAGGAGCCGCAGGTCGTCGCCAGACTGATCGACGAGGCTGCCGGAACGGCGCCTGACGAAAATCGTTAAAGCTTAATTGTGACCGATTTGATAGGTCCGGCTCTGGACGGCTCCGAGCCAAAGATGGTTTAATTTTGCGCGCGTTTTTCGGGCGCGCGGGAACAAGAATGGCGATCCAACGCAAACAACCCGGCGATCTTGCCGAGCGCATGGCGCAAAGACTGTCGCAGGCGCGCCAGAAGCGGCCTGTTGACGGCTGGCGGCGCGAGTCCTTCACCCTGCCCCGTGAAATGGCCCGCGAAAAGGCGCGCGAATGGTTCAGCCTCTTCCCCAAGGCCGCCTATATGACCGAGATCGAATCCTGGCGTGAGTTGCCGGACGGATGCATCGAATTTACCATGCGCCGCCTGCCCAGCGCCGATTGAAGCGAGCGCGGTTTAATGTCGCAAGACATCGACGCAAGCTTTTATTAACCTCGATCATCTAGAGCGTTGCAAGTGATGATTACACGTATAATCATAAAATAAACGAATAGGACTTAACCGAATTACTCTAAACATATCCAGCACTTTGAAACACAATATTTGCCATAACGACAGCACAATCCTTAACTTGCATAAACCATTTATTTTTACCCGCTGCTTACCTTTACAGCTCTAAATCGCTCCAGCCGGACCCCTGCTCGGGTCTGAACTTGGAGTTTGTGCGATGAAAAAGGTTCTGATCGCCGCGATAGGCGGAGCGGCGATGTCTTTCGCCTCGCTGGCGCAGGCCGCCGATCTGCCCTACGACCGGGGTGCGCCGTCGGCCTATGATTATCCGGCCGCCTTCACCTGGACCGGCTTGTATCTTGGCGCCAACCTGGGCTTCGGCTTCGGCGCCTTCAACGGCTATGGCGCGAATTATTTCGGCAACAGCCCGATCGGCGGCGCCATCGGCCTGACCGCCGGCTATAATTACCAGTCCGGCAATCTGCTGGTGGGCGTCGAGGGCGATTACGCCTGGAGCCACATCAGCGCCGACGCGACTTTCCGTCCCGGCGTCACATCCTCCGGCACGGTGCAAAATATCAATACGATTCGCGCCCGTTTCGGCTACGCCATGGATCGGATCCTGATCTATGGAACAGGCGGCTACGCGGGCGGCAATGTGCGCGGCGTGCTCAACAACATCCCGGCCTCGGCCGTCGCCGACCAGAGCTTTTACGCCAACGGCTTCGCCCTCGGCGCCGGCGTCGAATATGCGATCACGCCGCATATCACCGCCAAGGCGGAATATCTTTACGTCGGCCTCGGCAGCAACCTCTATTTCAACAACACGCCGAATGTCTCGTCCGCCGGCGCCAATCTCAACCTGCTGCGCACTGGCGTGAACTATAAATTCTAGGATCTGCATTGGCGTTTTTGCAGATCGACAGCGCGAAAGCCGGCGAATGACTCCCGCATTCGCCGGTTTTTGCTGTCCGCGCCAGCCACCGTCCCGTCGATTGCGACTCGCGGCAATTCCGGTTGACCTTCCGCGCGCGTTTGCGAAAAACCCCGCGCATATCGGAGCTGCGTTTGCGCCACTTCATACATAGCTAAAAATTCGACAGCTGGCGTTTAGCGCCATCATTCCTGTCGCGAAATTTTCGTTTTGAGAAGGCAGTCACATGGCAGAAACAAATTTACCTGCTTCGAGAGTGGCGGCGCGCGAGCCTGTTCTTGTGGACCTTGCCCTCCAGGGCGGCGGATCTCATGGCGCCTATACATGGGGCGTCCTCGACCGATTGCTCGAAGAACCCTGGATCAGGATCGAGGCCATTTCCGGCACCTCCGCCGGCGCCATGAACGCCGCCGTCCTGGTCAGCGGCTTCATGCAGGGCGGCGCGGAAGGCGCGCGCAAGGCGCTCGACGCCTATTGGAAACGTGTCGCGGACGCGGCGCGATTCAGCCCGCTGCAAAGATCGCCGCTCGACCGGCTGATGAACCGCTGGTCGCTCGACACCTCGCCGATGTATGTCGCGATGGACCTGATGTCGCGGGTCATTTCGCCTTACGCGCTCAATCCGACCGGCCATAATCCGATCAGCGCCCTGCTGGAAGAAAGCATTGATTTCGCGCATCTCAACGAGTCGCCGATAAAACTGTTCATCACCGCGACCAATGTGCACACCGGGCGCGGACGCATCTTCCGCAACAAGGAAATCACCCCCGCCGTCCTGCTCGCCTCGGCCTGTCTGCCGACCATGTTCCAGGCCATCGAGATCGACGGCGAACCCTATTGGGACGGCGGCTACGCCGGCAATCCCACCCTCACGCCGCTGGTGCGCGAGAGCGACGCGCGCGACGTCATCCTCGTGCAGATCAATCCGCGCGAGCGGCGCTCCACGCCCCGCACCGCGGGCGAAATCATGGACCGGCTCAACGAGATTTCGTTCAACTCGCCGCTGTCGAAGGAATTGCGGATGATCGCGCTGCTGCGGCAGGCCGCCGATCCGGGCACCGGCGAAGGCAAGCGCTGGGCCTCGATGCTGACCCATCGCATCATGACCGACAAGCTCGCCGAATATGGCGCCTCGTCAAAAGCTCAACGCCGAGTGGGAGTTCCTGTCCCTGTTGAAGGAGGAAGGCCGGCGTAGCGCCGATGAATTCCTCACGCTGAACGGCGCGAACCTCGGCGTCCGCTCGACCGACGATCTCGACGTTTTACTCGCGGAGTGCTGAAATCATGAGCCTTTCCGACCTCATTGGCCTGTCTGGGCATTCTGATCGGACTCGGCGTCCTGATCTGGCTGGCGTTCAAGGGATGGAGCGTGCTGCTGCTCGCGCCCATCGCCGCCATGATCGCGGCGCTGTTCTCGAGCGAGCCCCTGCTCGCCCACTGGACCCAGACTTTTATGCGCAGCGCGGCGGGGTTTCTGGCGCAGTTTTTTCCGCTGTTCCTGCTCGGCGCGCTGTTCGGCAAGCTGATGGAGGATTCCGGCTCGGTGTCGTCCATCGCCGATTACATGACCAAAAAGCTCGGCGCCAAGCGGGCCATTCTCGCCGTCGTTCTCGGCGGCGCGGTCGTCACCTATGGCGGCGTCAGCCTGTTCGTCGCCTTTTTCGTCATCGCGCCCATGGCGCAGGACCTTTTTCGCGCGGCGCGTATTCCCCGGCGCCTGATGCCTGCGGCGATCATGCTGGGCACCTCGACCTTCACCATGTCCGCCATGCCGGGCACGCCGTCGATCCAGAACACCATTCCCATGCCCTTCTTCGGCACCACGCCCTTCGCGGCGCCCGGTCTCGGCGTGATCGCCACCCTGATCATGCTCGGTTTCGGCCTGTGGTGGCTGGCGCGCGAGGAAGCGAAGGCCCATCTGAAAGGCGAAGGTTTTGGCGACGGCGCCCGAAATCCGCCAGCAATCTCGCCGACGACCTCGAACTGCGCGAGCGGGCGAGCGTGGCGAGCACATTCGATCCGGCCGAAATCGCGCATGGCAAGATCGCCGCGTCGCTTCCTCCCATCGCCTTTGCGGCGGCCCCGATCATTGTCGTCATTCTCGTCAACCTGATCCTGTCGCTCATCGTCATCCCGCGCCTCGATCTGACCTTCCTCGCGAGCCCCGAATGGGGCGGCGTCACGCCTTCGGCGGTCAGCGGCGTATGGTCGGTGATGACGGCGCTGACCTGCGCCATCGTGACGGTTCTGGCCTTCAACCTCAAACGCATCCCCGACCTGCGCGCCACCATGGACGCCGGCGTCAACGCCTCGGCCCTGCCGGCGATCGGCGTCGCCAGCCTCGTGGGCTTCGGCGCGGTGGTGGCGGCCATGCCGGCTTTCGACGTGGTGCGCGACGCGGTGCTCGGGATCGGCGGCGGTCCGCTGGTTTCGCTGGCGGTCGCGACCAATATCCTCGCGGCGCTGACCGGATCGGCCTCGGGCGGCCTGACCATCGCGCTCGACGCGCTCGGCCCCACCTATCTTGCGCGCGCGGCGCAGATCGGCATGGACCCGGCCGTCCTGCACCGCGTTGCGGTGATCGGTTCGGGCACGCTCGACAGCCTGCCCCACAACGGCGCCGTCGTCACGCTGCTGTCGGTCTGCGGCTCATCGCATTGGGAAAGCTATAAGGACATCTTCATGGTCGCGATTGTCGGCGCTATCATCGCCCTCGTCACGGTCATTGCGCTGGGCTCCACGGTGGGCTCGTTCTAACTCCAAGGCTGAGGATCGCGCCCTGTCTCTCTCTCTCACTCCTCCCGGCGAGGCGCCTGCCTCGATTGATGCTGCTGGCCCTGCCGGCGCTGCTTCTGCTTGCCTCAGGCTGCAAGCCGGAAACCGAGGCCAAGGCGCCGCCGCCCCGCCCGGTCCGCACGGTGATCGCGCAAAAGGGCGCGCTCGGCCAGTCCTTCACGCTCACGGGACAGATTCAGGCCGAGAAGGAGGTCCCGCTGGGCTTCCGCATCGGCGGCCGGATCATCCAGCGTTCGGTCGATGTCGGCGCGCGCGTGACGCCGGACCAGGTGCTCGCAAAACTCGATCCGCAGAATGAACTCAACACGCTCCGCTCGGCCCGCGCCGCGCTGTCGGCGGCGCAGGGGCGGCTGGATCAGGACTCCAATCAATTCCAGCGTCAGGAAACGCTGCTGGCGCGCGGCTTCACAACACGTGTTTTGTTCGATCAGGCGCAACAGGCGCTGCGCACCTCGCGCGCCGCGGTGGATGACGCCAAGGCGCAGCTCGAAATCGCCGAGGACCGGGTCGGCTATACCGAACTCAAGGCCGGCGTGACCGGAACCGTCACCGCGCGCGGCGCGGAATCGGGCGAAGTGGTGCAGGCCGGCCAGATGGTGTTCACGGTGGCGCGCAATGCGGGCTGGGACGCGGTTTTCGACGTGCCGGCCAACCTGATCCGTCTCGCCGATGAAAACGACAAGGTGATCATCGCCCTGACCGACGATCCCTCCGTCAAGGCCACGGGCCGCGTGCGTCAGGTCGATCCGCAGGCCGATCCCGTCACCCGCACCTTCAAGGTCCGGGTCGCCGTCAACGAACCGCCCGCCGCCATGCGCCTCGGCGCCACTGTGTCGGGCCGGGTCGACCTCGATCAGGGTCAGGGCGTCTCGGTTCCCGCCAGCGCGCTCACCGCTTCCGACAACAGCCCCTCGGTGTGGATCGTCGATCCCGCGACCATGACCGTGGCGATGAAGCCGGTGGAAATCCTGCGCTTCGATCCCGGAACGGTGGTGATCTCGGGCGGGCTCGACGGCGGCGAGATCGTGGTCACGGCGGGCGTTCAGGCGCTGCATCCCGGCCAGAAGGTCCGGTTGCTCGGAGCCCAGTCATGATCGGACCCAATCTTTCCGACTGGGCGCTCAAACACCGATCCTTCGTCATCTTCGCGATGATCGCGATCATCGTCGGCGGCCTGACCTCCTATTGGCGGCTGGGCCGCAGCGAAGACCCCGCCTTCACCTTCCGCACCATGATCGTGCAGGCGTCCTGGCCCGGCGCGACGCTCGACGACACGCTGACGCAGGTGACCGAGCGGCTGGAGCGCAAGCTCCAGGAGACCAAGGGCCTCGATTTCATCCGCAGCTACACCAGCCCCGGCGTCGCCACCATCTTCGTGAACCTGAAGGGTTCGACCTCCGCCAAGGAAGTGCCCGACATCTGGTATCAGGTGCGCAAGAACATCGGCGACATCCGCCGCACCCTGCCCTCGGGCGTGGTCGGGCCGGGCTTCAACGACGATTTCGGCGACACCTATGGCCTGATCTACGGCTTCACCGCCGATGGCTTCACCCATCGCGAGCTGCGCGATTATGTCGAGGACATCCGCTCGCGCCTGTTGCAGGTTCCGGACGTCTCGAAGATCGAAATTCTCGGGCGCTCAGGACGAGCAGATTTTCGTCGAATTCTCGACCCGCCAGCTTGCCGGCCTCGGCATCGACCGCGCCGCGCTGATCGCCGCCTTGCAGGCGCAAAACGCCGTGATTCCCGCCGGGTCGCTGCAAACCGGCGACGAAAAGCTGTCGATCCGCATGAGCGGCGCCTTCCGCTCCGAAAATGACCTGCTCGACGTCAATTTCCTGTCCAACGGACGCCTGATCCGCCTGCGCGACATCGCCGAAGTGCGCCGCACGCTGGCCGACCCGCCGCAGCCGATGTTCCGCGTCAATGGCAAGCCCGCCATCGGCCTCGCCATCGCCATGCGCGACGGCG
Organism: uncultured Alphaproteobacteria bacterium; assembly: GCA_963813955.1. GTDB lineage: Bacteria > Pseudomonadota > Alphaproteobacteria > Rhizobiales > Beijerinckiaceae > Rhodoblastus. The sequence continues at coordinate 11,222 of CAWFBN010000008.1, forward strand.
GCGACATTCTCGGCCTCGGCCGCAATGTGAAAAAGGCGCATCAACTCGGCCATGGCCAACCTGCCGGTCGGCGTCGATGTCGCGCTGGTGTCCGACCAGCCGGTGGTGGTGAAGAACGCCATCGGCGAATTCATGGAATCGCTGTGGCAGGCCATCGCCATCATCATGGCGGTCAGCATCGTCAGCCTGGGCATCCGTCCCGGCGCCGTGGTCGCCCTGTCGATTCCGCTGACCATGGCGATCATCTTCCCGATCATGGAATATATCGGCATCGACCTCCAGCGCATTTCGCTCGGCGCGCTGATCATCGCGCTCGGGCTGCTGGTCGATGACGCCATGACCACGGTCGATGTGATGACCTCGCGCATGGCGCGGGCGACAGCAAGGAAAAGGCCGCGACCTTCGCCTATGACACGCTGGCTTTCCCGATGCTGACCGGCTCCCTCGTCACCGCCGCCGGCTTCGTGCCGATCGGCTTCGCCAAGAGTTCGGCCGGCGAATATACCTTTTCGATCTTCGCCGTGGTCGGCATCGCGCTGATGCTGTCCTGGGTGGTCGCGGTGATTTTCGCGCCGCTGCTCGGCGTCTGGCTGCTGAAAGTGCCCGACAAGAAGGCGCCGACGAAAAACCGAGCCGCATCGTCGGCGCGCCTTCCGCTGCGCTGCTGCTGGGGCGATGCGCCATCGCTGGGTCACCATCGCCGTCACGCTCGCCTGTTTCGTCGCCTCGGTGCTGGCCTTGCCGCTGGTGCCGCGCCAATTCTTTCCGGCCTCGGACCGGCCGGAACTGGTGGTCGACCTGACCTTGCCGCAAAGCGCCTCGATCTACGCCAGCGACCGCACGGCGGCCAAGCTCGACGACATGCTCAAGGGCAATCCCGACGTCGCCAGCTGGAGCACCTATGTCGGACGCGGCGCGATCCGCTTCTATCTGCCGCTCAATGTGCAGCTCAACAATGATTTCTTCTCGCAGGCCGTCGATCATCGCCAAGGATGTGGCCGCGCGCGACCGGCTGCATGCCGAAGCTGGAAAAGAAGCTGGCCGAGGAACTGCCGGGCGTCGTCGCCCGCATTTCGCCGCTGGAACTTGGGCCGCCGGTCGGCTGGCCGGTGCAATATCGCGTCAGCGGTCCCGACCTGAGCCAGGTGCGGACCATCGCCCTGCAACTCGGCCAGATCATGGGCGGCGACGACAGCCTGCGCCGCATCAATTACGACTGGATGGAGCCAGCGCGCAGCGTGCGCGTCGAGATCGACCAGGATCAGGCGCGACTGCTCGGCCTGAGCTCGCAAAGCCTCTCGGCCTTCTCAATACCGTCGATGACCGGCGCCGCCGATCACGCATGTTCGCGACGAATCTATCTCGTCGACGTCGTCACCCGGGCGCAGGACGAGCAGCGCATTTCGCTCTCGACCCTTCGCGCGCTGCAAGTGCCGCTGCCCAACGGCCGCACGGTGCCGCTCGGCCAGATCGCGCGTTTCGAATTCGATCAGGAATATCCGCTGGTGTGGCGGCGCGACCGCGTTCCGACCCTCACGGTGCAGGCCGACATTGTCGCCGGAGCGACGCCCGAGGCGGCGGTCTCCGCGCTTCAGCCCGCCATCGACAAGCTGACGGCCTCCCTGCCCGAAGGCTACAAGATCGCGACCGGGGGCACGGTCGAGGAAAGCGCCAAGTCGCAGGCCTCGGTCTTTGCCGTGGCGCCCTTGATGCTGTTGCTGATGCTGCTGTTCCTGATGGCGCAATTGCACAGTTTCAGCCGACTCGCCATGGTGCTCTGCCTCGTGCCGATGGGCCTCATCGGCATTGTCGGCGCTCTGCTGATCGCCCAGCGGCCGCTCGGCTTCGTCGCCATTCTCGGCATTCTCGCCCTGATGGGCATGATCGCGCGCAATGCGGTCATCCTCATCGAGCAGATCGAGACCGAGCGCGCGCAGGGCCGCGATTTCTGGAACGCGATTGTCGAAGGGGCGGTGTCGCGTTTCCGGCCGATCATGCTGACCGCGATTTCGACGGTGCTCGGCTTCATCCCCATTGCGCCGACGGTTTTTTGGGGGCCCATGGCCTTCGCGATCATGGGCGGGTTGTTCGTGGCGACCATCCTGACGCTGCTGGTCATGCCGGCGCTTTATGTGATCTTTTTCAGGGTCAAGGAGCCGACCAGACGCAGACGCCAAGGCCGGCCAGAGCGCCCGCAGGCCAGCCCGAGGGTGCGGCTGTCTAAGTTTCGTCATTGCGAGGAGCGCAGCGACGAAGCAATCCACGTTGCGGTTGGCGACGGAGATGGATTGCTTCGCTTCGCTCGCAATGACGGGCCGGGAGAGATTTTAGCGCCCGAAAGCCGTGGCGGCGGCGGGGAGGCCGGCCCCGAGCTGCGATCGCCTAAGTTTCGTCATTGCGAGGAGCGCAGCGACGAAGCAATCCACGTTGCGGTTGGCGACGGAGATGGATTGCTTCGCTTCGCTCGCAATGACGGATCCGATCGCCGCCTGTTTCAGATTTTGGTCGCCTCAAAACCCGGGATTGCCGCGGTGAACTTGTCCAGCCAGGCGACCAGACGCGGATGATCGACGCGCCAGGCGCCGTCAAAGCGCAGGTCGAGGTAGCCGAGCGCGCATGCAACGGCGATCTGTCCGATTTGCCCAAAATCCTCGGCGCGGCGGCGCGGCCTCAAGAAAAGCCAAGGCGCGAACAACCTTGCTGCGTTGATGGGCGACCCAACTGACGCTGCGCTCGTTTTCAGCCCGCATCCGGATTTCGTAAATTTGCAGGATGCAGGCGTCCATGACGCCGTCGGCCAGAGCCTCCAGCGTCAGCGCGGCAATGCGCGCCTCGCCGTCCGGGGGAATGACCCGTCCGCCGCCCGCCAGTTGGTCGAGACAGGCGACGATCACCGCGCTGTCGTAGACACAGGCGCCGCTGTCGAGTTCAAGCGTCGGGATTTTGCCGAGCGGATTTTTGGCGCGGAGGGCGTCGTCCGGGTTGTTGGTGTCGGCGACGACAAGCTCGATCCGCTCGTCCAGACCGAGCACCGACGCGACGATCCGCACCTTGCGGGAAAAAGGCGAGGGCGGCGAATAATAGAGCTTCATGGAAACCTCCGGAGGCACGGAACGCGCACCCGGAGAGCAACCAATTCCCTCTCATGCCGCAAGCTTTGTCGTCAGGCATTCTGGCGATAAATTTGCAAAAAGGACTTTGCAAGCCCTGCGGCGAAAAGCGTCAATCGACGTTAAGATTGACCGCTTTCGGCCCTTTGCCCTTCTTGTCCGGCTCGACCTCGAAAGAGATCTTCTGTCCCTCGTTCAGCGAGGCGAGGCCAGCCTGTTCGACCGCGGTGATATGGACAAAAATGTCCCTTCCACCATCGGACGGCTTGATGAAACCATAGCCCTTGTCGGCGTTGAAAAACTTTATCGTACCCTGCTGCGGCATGACGCTTTTTCCTCCAGTCATGGCCGATACGCGGCGTGACGCGCCAACAAGAGCTCGCTGGGATTGCAATTCCAAAAATGCAGTCCACCCGGCTCTTGTCGTTGATCGGCCGATTGGCGGATTGATTGCCCATTTGATTTTTCGGCAAATCGACGCTGCGGAATTTTTCCGTCAGCGCCCCCGCTTTCGCGAAGCTCCCCCAACTTTACTCAAGTTGCGGCAAGTTGCCGCGCTTGGCAAGTCTTGCTCCTTAGCAATAAGTCCCCTTCAGCCGGGCGGAACATCTTCGCCAGACAGGGTTTGCAGCGAAAATCGGGCGCCCGGTCCGCGCGCGAGAATTTGCGTGAGCACGGGGAGCAGGATGTGCGCCTCCTGTTCGAGCACATAAGGCGGATTGACCACGATCAGGCCGGTTCGCGCCAAAGGCCGATGCGGCGCCGGCGTTTCAACTTGCAGATCGATGCGCAGGCTTTTTCGCGCCGCGCCGGCCACCGCGCGGCAGAAGGACTCCACCACCTCTGGCTCCTTAACCGGTTGCCAGATCATGAAAATTCCGTCCGGCCATTTTTTCAGCGCGGACGTTGAGCGCGTCGAAAATGCGCTCATATTCGTCGCGCCGTTCGAAGGGCGGATCGATCAAGATCAGGCCCCGCCGTTCCGGCGGCGGCGTGAAGGCCTTGAGCCCGGTATAGCCGTCAATCTCGATGGTCTTTACGCGGTCGTCGCGCGCGACCGCCCGGCGCAGGCTTTGCGCCGCCTTGGGCAGCATTTCGCAGAAGATCGCCTTGTCCTGCGGCCGCAGTAAACTTTTCGCGATCAGCGGCGAACCGGGGTAAATTTGCGGCGCTCCCGCCCCCTTGACCGCTGCGAGATAGGGTTCGAGCAGGTCCCAAGCCTCAGAATACGCCCCGCCGTAAGTCGCGTTTTCGAGCAGTCGGAGGATGCCCTCGCGCGCCTCCCCCGAACGCGTCGCGTCCGGACCGTTGAGATCGTAAAGCCCGGCGCCGGCATGGGTGTCGATATAGCGGAAGGGCTTTTCCTTGCGGCGCAGGTAAAGCAGGATGCGGACAAGGAAGACGTGCTTGAGCACGTCGGCGAAATTGCCCGCGTGAAATTCATGCCGGTAATTCATTTTTTGACTTCACCGTCCCGCAGGCACGAAAAGATCCGGGCTCGAACAGCTTTGCCGCGCGACCTGCGGACAGGCGACGAAATCGCGCAAATCCTTGGAAAAACAGATGCGCGCCTCCTGCAACACGCCGCGCCGGCAGGTGATGGCCATCATGCCCGGGCGCAGGCGCGGATTGGCGTCGAGAAAGGCGCGCTGCACGTCGCGCGACGACAGGGTCTTGTCGTCGCGCGGCGCCTTGAAGAGCCGGCGGGATCGCGACGGCGTCGCGCGCCGCCCGCACGTCGGCGAAATAGCCGGAAGGCGGTTTGCCTGAGCAGAGGCCATGCTGGCGCCATTCATGCCGCGCCAGACCCTCGTCCGGGTAAAGCCCATTCAAACCGGAAAGGACGGAAAAGGGCAGGAAAGCATTGCCGCGGACAGCGCGAGGGATAGCCATAGGCATATTGCGGCCACAGGCAATGCACGACAAAGCCGGGGTTGTCGCCAGACGCGCACTGCGCGCGAGAGCGCGTGGCGCCGCCGCCGGCGCAAAAGCTCGGCGACCACGACAGCGCCAAAACGTAGAAATCGAAACGGCCCTGCGCGCTGCCGTCAAAGGACAGCGGCTTGGCCTTGCGACAAATCATAGGAGGCAAGGCGCCGTGCGAAGATTCCGGCGCGGGCGCGCGGTCGGCGCAACGGTCGAGCACGCAATCGCCGGCCGCAAACGAGGGGG
>CAWFBN010000009.1:0-10484 GCA_963813955.1 uncultured Alphaproteobacteria bacterium
GACCGCCGTGACGGCCTGATGGTCATTCCCTGGTTATTGTCGAACCAAGAATTACACGTACGGCGGGAAGCGGTCGCTCGCGTTAGAGCAGGCTGGCGCCGTCGCATCCCTTGGGATGCGACGGTTTGAATAAATTTTATGATACACACATTCTTTAATAGTCGTTTTTAAGCTGCGTTGTTTCTTTTTTCGCGATCGATGATGTCGATTGTAATAGTCAAAGTTTTATTATCTGAAATATCAAAGTAAAAAAACCCGTTATTACATTTATTTCCTCCCATTGAGGCCAATAAATTATCATAAGATAACTTGAATTTGCTATTATCATCTTCAGTGCTACAAATTTGACTTTCGCTATTCAATCCATAAATACAGTGTATTTTCATACCGCGTGCAAAGCCGCTAAGTGCAGCAAAAATAATGTGTGGTGGGGATATATCAATCATATCTTTTGTTGCACACTTAATTAATTCAAATGCCCCCTTAGCTCCTTGTAATCTTGTTAAGAATATTACCGAATTTTTATCACTCCCGAGAATGTTACCAGGCACGATCGTGAATGAAAAAATGAAAACGCTATGTGTATTCACCAATAGCTCAATCGATAATTCACCCTCATTAAAATAGATTTTTTCTATCCCAATCACAATAGAATATTTATTATCACTGATAACGTTTTCATAAACGGTGACGCGGCCAATCGCAATTTCTAGCAAAAATTTATCGCATAACGTAGAGTTTAGAAATTCGTAGTTATAGCATAATGCGGCCGCTCGTTCTGGCGTAGATAATGTTTTGCTCAAGTACTCATCATATATGTACTTAAAAGGTATTTGTGGCTGTGTTCTATAAACTAACGACATAGCAGGTGTGGATACGGCTTTTAAAATTTTTAATTGCGTGCGCCAGTTGCTAATTATAGCGAGTGGGAAAACGATAAACATGTTCGCGAATGTGATTTTACGACTAAAGCGATGCCGCCAAATTGCGCTCATTAGTTTTAATGGCGCAGTACAAGCCGACAAGCTTATTGACGAAATATTCAATGCCTAGAACCTTTGCCAAAAGATTTGATAAAGGAGCTATGATATTGATATTGTGTTTATTTTGTAACTCATGGGTACGGATATCGCGTCGTTTCAGTCAACAACGTTGCTAAACGCCAATAGTTCCACGGGGGGCTCGCCTATAGAGCCTCGACATGCGACATGCAGTCGCGTGGATCCCGATCTCACCCTCCGGTAAGCTACAATATCGCGGCCATGTCGAATAGGTGAGCACCGAGAATTTGGCAACTCTTCAGCTCGGTTTGCTCAGTCTTAAACGTCTGCCCGACGCCGTCAGCGCGACCTTCATATCGTAGGACCGGAAGTGGCGGCCGCCAGCGGTGACGCCCGCCGCCTGAGGCGTCCCTATTTCGCCGCTTTGCGCCAGCGCCGCGCCGAAAAAGGGCGCGGGGGGGCGACCAAACTTTCCTCGGCGAGCAGGGCCTTGCGGTAAATGTCGCGCTGTTCGTGGATCGAGGCGATGACCAGCCCCATCGGCACGCCGATATCCACCAAAGCGGCTTCCGACAGTTGCAGCGACGCCTCCATGGTTTCCGGCACGGCGTCGGTCGCGCCCAGTTTGTAGAGCGCGCGGGCATGGGCGGCGTCGCGGGCGCGCGCGACGATAGTGAGGTCGTCGCGCGCGCTCCGCGCCAGCTTCACCACCGCATCCACCGCGCTCGGCGTGTGCATGGTCACCACCACGGCCCGCGCCTGGGCGAGGCCGCAACTGTCGAGGAAATCGCGGCGCATCGCGTCGCCCCAATAAACCGGTTCGCCGCGCCCGTGCGCCTGCGCCGCAATGCCCGCATCGCCGTCGACGCAGAGATAATCGATGTTGTGGACGCGCATCAGGTCGCCGACGATCTGACCCACCCGTCCATAGCCGACGATGATGACGCGCGAGGCGGGCGCGAGAGCGTCGGGGGTCGGGCCGGTCAGCACGCTGCCCCGCACGGGGAGAGGCTTGGTGATCGTGGCGAAAAACGGGATCAAGGCCATCGACAGGGTGACGCCGATTTCCACCTGTCCGCCCAGTTCCGCCGACAGGATTTTTGACGCGATGGCGGCGGTGACAAGCAGAAAGGCGAATTCCCCGCCCGGCCCGAGCAGCAGGCCGATGGCGCGCGCCTGACGCACGTTGGTCCCGAACAGCAGCGACAGCGCGCCGGTCAGGGGCGCCTTGATGGCGATGATGCCGAGCGCCAGTCCGAGCGTCGTCACCGGATGGGCGATCACCTGCAAGGGATCGAGGCTCGCGCCGACCGAGACGAAGAACAGGCCAAGCAGCAAGCCCTTGAAGGGATCGATGGCCAGTTCGACGGCGCGGCGATATTCGGTTTCCGCCAGCAAAAGGCCGGCGATGAAGGCGCCGAGCGCCATCGACAGGCCCGCTGCGCCGGCGGCCACCGCCGCGCCGATCACCACCAATAGGCAGGCGGCCATGAAAAGTTCGGTCGACTTGGCGCTCGCCACCAGCTGAAACAAGGGCCGTAGCAGCAGACGCCCGGCGCCGACGATCAGCGCGACGCCGAGCAGCGCCGGGGCGAAGGTCCAGAACGGGTTGTTGTGAGCATCGGCGTCGTCGCTGAACAGCGAGATCACGAACAACAGCGGGGCGACCAGCAGGTCCTGAAACAGCAAGACGGAAAAAATCGCGCGGCCGGAGGTGATGTTGAGGCGCTTTTTCTCCGCCAGCACCGGCACGGTGACGGCGGTGGAGGACAGGGCCAGGGCGAGGCCGAGCACGACCGCAGCCGGCGTCGACAGGCCGAACAGCTTCGCCGCCAGGAACAGCACCGCGCCGCAAACCGAGACTTGCAGGCTGCCGAGGCCGAACACCCAACGCCGCATCAGCAGCAGGCGCTCCAGCGACAATTCCAGCCCGATGTTGAACATCAGGAAGACGACGCCAAATTCCGCAATGGGCGCGATCTGGCCGCCGGACAGAAAAGGGCGCCTTGATCGGCGAAATCACGTCGAGCCGCCCGAGCACATTCGGCCCGATCACCATGCCCGCGACGAGAAAGCCCAGCACCGGGTTGATGCGCAACCGGCGAAACAGCGGCACGACCACGCCCGCCACGCCAAGGAATAGCAGCGGCGCCTTGTAGGGCTCCATATCGAAAGGTGCGACCAATTGCTTTCTCCAGCCGAAACAGGATAACGGATTCCGGCGCGCCAAGATATTGCGCACGAAGCAAGAGTCCGGCCAAGGTCAAGCGAACCATGCGGAATGGAATTTTCAGCGTTACGCGGCTGGAGACGGGTTTTCGTCCCGCCCCATGGGATTTTGCGCGCGACGAAGCCGCCCGGATCGACGCCCATTGGCGCCAGCGCCTTGCCGAAAAGCCGAAGCTTTTCGACGGCCGGGTGCTCCTGCTGCGCAATGGCGAGATTGTGGACTCGCCGGAGGGCGTCCTGTTTCGCGGGGCGTTTTTCGAAACCGACTTTCGCAATTTTCTGGCCTGGCGCGATTTCGGCTGTCCCGACCGCGAGGTCTTCAACTGCTTTTCGATGGCCGCGTTGCGCTCACCGACGGCGCTTGGCTGCTCGGCGAAAGCGGCGCGCATACCATGAATGCCGGCCGTATCTATTTCGCCGCCGGCACGCCGGACCCCAGCGATATTTTCGGCGATCGCGTCGACCTCGCCGCCAGCGCAGCGCGCGAGATGGAGGAGGAAACCGGATTTTCGCCCGCGGAGGCGCCGGCCTTGCCCGGCTGGCGGCTGGTGGTGGACGGCCAGAAGATCGCCTGCATGCAGGAGCGATTTCTGACGCTGACCGCCGAAGAGGCGCTATTGCGCGCGGAAAAGTTTATCGCCGGAGATCCCGAGGCGGAACTTGCCCGCCTGCATGTGGCGCGCGGCATCGGAGACATAGATGCGAGAATGCCCGAATTCACGCAGGATTTTTTGCGCGACGCTTTTGCGGCGAGCGAAAGCTGAGCGTGGGTTGCTCGGACAGCAAAACGCGCCGGAGATCTGGCGTGCGCGCCGTTCAGACGCCCCTCAGGAGAGGGCTACGACGTTGTTTTCAAATATAACGACCTCATGGTGAGGAGGCTCCGAAGGAGCCGTCTCGAACCATGGGCCGCAAGAACTCACTCTCAGCATTTCCAATCAGCGTGCCGGAGGATTGGTCCCAGTTACGCCGCCGATCGTGCTCGTCACCTTGTCGCGCAACTCCGCCGCTCCCGACTTGAGCCCTTCGGGCGTGAGTCCTTGTTTGCGCGCCTCGTCCCGGGCGGCTGACGCGGCTGCCTGCAAGCGGGCGCCGGCGCCGCCCTCGCCGACGTGTTGGGCGCTGTCCTTCAGGTTTTCGGCCGCATCGCCGATGACGCGCTCCTCCACATCTGAGAGCGGGACAGAAGCCGCGATGGCCGCGCCGATCGCAAAAGCCCCGGCCGCCAGCAGCCATGGCTGTTCGTTCAGAAGTGTGCCGAGTTGCGACCCGGCCGAACTGGCGATGTCCCTGACCGCACGCGACGGACGCGCGGTGGTCGAACGCAGCGTTTCCCCCACCGAACCAGTTAAATCGCCGGCCTGACGCGCCGCCGACCCCACGGCCTCGCTTGCTTGCCGCGCCATGGAGCCGGCTGCGTCAGCAGCGCTTGCGCCCATATCGGCCCCGTAGCGGCCAGCGCCGCCAAATGTTTCACCGGTCGCGCGGGCCATATCCGCGATGCGCGGCTGGCCGGCAAAAAACCAGAAAATGCCCATGCCGACGAGCGCAGCCCCCAGAGGATTTTTCCGCGCCGTGTCGGCGACGCTGTCCATGAGACTGCGACGACGATCCGACGAATATCGCCGGTCGTCATAGTTTCCGCCCGCCGTGATAGTCTTCGGTCATCCGCCGCTCCGTCGTGGGCTGCCGGTTCATCGAGGTCTGGTCTCGGTCCGTCCAAGTCTCGCTCATCGCACCATCTCCCTGACAGCCTTGCCATCCCGCCTCACCTGGTCGATCGTCGCCCTTGGCCGCAATTCTTCGGCAGAGAAGCGTCCCATGCCGAGCCAGATGATGAGCCCTGCGATGATCGCCGCTCCCACGCCGGTGATCAGACAGGCAGTCCCCGGCGAGATGTCGAGCGCTCCCATCACTCCAATCGCAATTGCCAACAGAATGAGGGTCAGCGCCGGCGTCAGCAGGATCGCGCCGGCCATGATCATGGCCCCGCCGCGCCCGACCAGCGCGATTTTTTCGGTGACTTCGCTGCGCGCCAACGCCACCTCGTTACGCAGCAAGTCCGACCCCTGCTGCAAGGCTGCGCTGACGAGTTCGGGAAGGGATTCCAATTCGTGACGAAAGTCGCTCATAGGTGCCTCGCAGCCTCACGGGTCAGTTCGGTGTCGCGCCGAAATTGGTGGAGGCGCTGGTCGCGCCACGAGTGCGAGGATCCTCCATCGGGCCGAGGCCCGAGCCCCTGGAACCGGAGGACGCCCAAACGCTTTGGGCGTCGTCCGACATCATGGGTTTGGCGGCGCCCTTCAGAAGCCGCGCGACGCCAAAGCCGGCCAGCATCGAAAGCCCGACGAAAAGCGTCGGCTGACGCCTGGCGAAATCCTGCGTTTGTGTTACCAGATCCGAAAGATCGCCCTGGCGCACGGCGTCAGCGAAACGATCAACCTGACTGCCCGCGGTGCGAATATAATTCCCTGCGAAGGGCACCTGGTTATCGACTTCTTTCGCGGCGCGGCGCAGCGCCTCAGCGACGCCGGAAATATAGTCCGCCCCGGAACGCTTCTGGTCTTCGAGCATATCGCGGCCATGCGCGGCGAGGTCCTTGGCGCTGTCCTTGAGCGCGTCGGCGGTCGATGAAGCGGCGTCGCGCGCGCGATCGGCAATATCTTGCGCCGAAACGCCCTGCCCCCCGAGGAGAGCAGCCCTGCCAGCCGGTGCGGTTGTAATCTGGACCGATGTCTTTCGGCCGTTGTGGATCCATCGGATTTTGCATGTCAACCTCCTGCGGGAATGTGGCTGTCGTCGTGGGCAAGCGCGGCGCCTGCGGCGGCTTCCGCAATCTTGAGGGCGCGCTCTCCGAAATCGCGCGCGGCGTCGGCTATGGCCTGTGGCGTCAACCCTTGCTGGCTCGCGCGCTCGGTGATCTGATCGACCGCGGAGGCGCCCTGGGCCGCGGCGTCGCCGAGGCGACGGCGCAAATCGCCGGTTGCAGTCTCTGCGATGCGGGTTTCTATCCTCGTCACCGGGAGCGCGCTCGCCACAAACGCGCCCGCAGCCATGCCAGCGGCCGCCGCCATCAACGGATTCTCGCGCGCCCAGCGCACGACACCATCGAAGCTCGCGCTCGGATTGCGCAGCGAGTCCATCGCGTCGGACGCGGAGTGCTGCGCGGTATCGGTGAATTGTCGCGCCGTCCCCGAAACAGTTTTTCCAGTCTGCGCCGCCGCGTCAGCCGTCGAGTGCGCCATATCGTGCGCCTTTTCGCGAACGGCGTCGCTCGCGTCGCTCACGGCGCCTTGGATCGAGGCTCCAACGGACTGGGCCTGCTCGGCCATTCCTGCGACGGCGTCAGACGACTTGTCGCGCAGGTCGGTCGCCATCTGTCGCCCGCGCTCCGCGAGATCGCCGGCGCGCTCGCCCGCTTTCTGGGCGACGTTCCGGCCGGTCTGTGAACTCATCAGAAACAGACCGGCCCCGATCATCATGATGGGCATCGGAATGCGCCGCATGATCGCCGCGACTGGATAGGCGGCGATAGCGCCGACCGCAGCCGCCTGGAGAGGGTTTTGTTGCGCCGCTTCCACCATGCGCTCGCCGCGCGTGCGAACGTAATCGCCGATTTCGGCCTTGATCGTCTCTGGCGCGAACCTGCCACGCAAATCGGCGGCCGCGTCGGAAACCGTGCCGCGGAGCTGATGTACGGTCTGCGTGAACTCAGCCCGGCTGCGCTCCGCATCCCTTTTGAGATCTTCAACACTGCGCGAGTCATTGTTCGCCACGGGTCCATCCTCCACTCGATGTCCGCCTCAACTCTTTGTTGCGACACTTCGTTCCGTGGATAGAGAGCATGGAGAGACAGGGACCGGTCGAGCGCGCCGACTATCGCCACACGCCCCTTTCACATGTTACAGGAGGCTCGAATGCACACCCGCCGCCGATGTTCGCCGACATGTTTCTTGTTGGTTACGCTTCTTTGGATAAGTGGAAAATCTGAGCGCAAACTGCGCAGCACTCAATATAGCGTTGGATAAATGATTCGAATCGACAATATCAGCAAGCAGAACAGCCACCAGATCCTGTTCATCGAGGCTTCCGCCTCGCTGCAAAAAGGTGAGAAGGTCGGCCTCGTCGGTCCCAATGGCGCCGGCAAGACCACCCTGTTCCGCATGATGACCGGACAGGAAGACCCCGACGAGGGTCAGGTTTCTGTGGATCGCGGCGTCACCATCGGCTATTTCAGCCAGGATGTCGGCGACATGGCCGGGCGCAGCGCCGTGGCGGAAGTGATGGACGGCGCCGGTCCGGTCAGCATTGTCGCCGCCGAGTTGCATGAGCTGGAGACCGCCATGGCGGACCCCGACCGCCTCGACGAAATGGACGCCATCATCGAACGCTATGGCGAGGTTCAGGCCCGCTACGAGGAGTTGGACGGCTATGCGCTGGACGGCCGCGCGCGCGAGGTTCTGGCCGGCCTGAGCTTTTCGCAGGAGATGATGGACGGCGACGTCGGCGCGCTGTCGGGCGGCTGGAAGATGCGCGTGGCGCTGGCCCGCATCCTGCTCATGCGTCCCGACGCCATGCTGCTCGACGAGCCGAGCAACCATCTCGACCTCGAAAGCCTGATCTGGCTCGAAGAATTTCTCAAAAACTACGAAGGCGCGCTGCTGATGACCTCGCATGACCGCGAGTTCATGAACCGCATCGTCAAGAAAATCGTCGAGATCGACGCGGGCGGCCTGACCACCTATTCGGGCGATTACGAATTCTACATGCAGCAGCGCGCGCTGAACGAGAAGCAGGCGCAGGCGCAGTTCGAGCGCCAGCAGGCCATGCTCGCCAAGGAAATCGCCTTCATCGAGCGGTTCAAGGCGCGCGCCTCGCATGCCGCGCAAGTGCAGAGCCGGGTGAAAAAACTGGAAAAAATCGAGCGGGTCGAGCCGCCGCGCCGCCGGCAAACCATCGCCTTCGACTTCCCGCCGGCGCCGCGCTCCGGCGAGGAAGTGGTCGGCCTCAAGAACGTGCACAAGAGCTATGGCGCGCGGATCATTTACGAGGGGCTGGATTTTCAGGTGCGCCGCCGCGAGCGCTGGTGCGTCATGGGCCTGAATGGCGCGGGCAAGTCCACGCTGCTGAAACTGGTGGCGGGCGCGGCCGAGCCGGACACCGGCGCCGTCGCCGTGGGCGGCAGCGTCAAGATGGGTTATTTCGCCCAGCACGCCATGGAGGTGCTGGAGGGCGAGCGCACCATTTTCGAATCGCTGGAAGACAGCTTTCCGCAGGCCGGTCAGGGGTCGCTCCGCGCCCTGGCTGGCGCTTTCGGCTTTTCGGGCGACGATATCGAAAAGAAATGCCGGGTGCTGTCGGGCGGCGAGAAGGCGCGGCTGGTGATGGCGAAAATGCTGTTCGATCCGCCGAATTTCCTGGTGCTCGACGAGCCGACCAACCATCTGGACATGGCGACCAAGGAGATGCTGATCACGGCCCTGTCGCAATATGAGGGCGCCATGCTGTTCGTCTCGCATGACCGGCATTTTCTGGGCGCGCTGTCCAACCGGGTGCTGGAGGTCACGCCCGAAGGCGTGCATAAATTTGGCGGCGGCTATACCGAATACGTGGCCCGCACCGGCCACGAGGCCCCCGGCCTGAGAAGCTGAGCCCGCCATTCTGCAAAGCTGTCTTATGGAGCAAACATCGGAGATTTTTTGTTGCGCTGCTGAAGCCGGAGCGTCGAGGGGGCCATGCCGAATTCATCCAAAACCTCGCGTTTCGGGCCGTTGCGCCCTCGGCTTGCGGCGGCGGGCTTCAAGACGGCGCTGCCGCTGGCGGAACGGTATTTTCGGCACAAGAAGTTTCACCGGTGGAACAGCGCCTTCGCGGCGGAACGGTCGCAGGAATTGGCCGCACGACTCGCGCGTGGCGAAACAGCCTATCTCGCAGGAATCAGTATCGGCGGCTTCCACAACACCGGAGCAGCGCTGGTCGAGGTGACGCCCGAAGGCGGTCTCCGCCTGATCTGCAACAACGAGGAAGAACGGTTTTCCGGACAAAAACACACCAACCGCCCGCCCCGCCAGTCGCTCGAAGCCCTCGCCAGACTGATGAAAGACATGGGCGTCGGCCCCGAGCAAATCGTCGCCTGGCTAGCGACCTATGATTATCCGCTGCTCATCGCCGCAGGTCTTCGCTCGGTGCTGGAGGAGTTTCCCGCCTGCCTCGACCTGATCTTCCAGGATCACGCCCCGACCTATGACGGCGACGCGTTGAAGGAAGGCCTGCCGCGCTCCCGGAAGAGTTGGCTCGCCCTGTGCGGCCTCGACCATGATGTTCCGATCATCGGTATAGAGCACCACCACACCCACGCATGGTTCTCCTATCTGGTCTTGCCCTTCGCCGAGCACCCGTCGCCCGTGATGATTGCCGTCATCGACGGTTCGGGCGACTGCGCCTCGGTCTCGCTCTATCTCGGCGAGAAGGGGCGCCTTCGGCAAATTGACTGCAATCAATAGCCTGTTCGACTTGATCGGCATGTTTTACGGCGTCATCAGCACGACCCAAGGCGGCTGGACCACTTCTCAGCAGCGAAGGCCGCTACATGGGCGCGACCGCCTATGGCGACATGAATCGTGCCACCAACCCTTTCTATCCGCGATTGAAAGCCATTTTCGATCTGCGTGCGGACGGCCAAGCCACTGCTCGACCGGTCAATGGCGAACTGGCCCCGCCACCTGCTCGGCAAACCCTACACGCAAAAGCTCATCGACATCCTGGGGACGCCCATCGCAACCAAGGACATGTGGAACCCCGATGCGGTTCTTCGTGTCGAGGACGTTCAGCACCGGCCGAATACGCAGGAAAGGCTCGACAAGGCGGCGGCGACGCAATTGGTGTTCGAGGACGCCCTCTTTCACATCGTCGACGGCTTGATTCGCAAGACCGGCAGCGACCGTCTGGTGCTGACCGGAGGGGCCGCGCTCAACGCCGCAGCCAACATGCGCCTGCTGGAGCATTTCGACGCGGATTATTTCGGTCGCGTCCTCAAGCGCCCGACCCGGCTTCACCTGTGGGTTCCGCCCGTTCCCGGCGACGCCGGGGCGACCGGTCGGAGCCGCCTATGCCTTCGCCGCCGCCGCCGGGGCGCGCGGTGGCCAAAAGCTTGAGCACGCCTTTTATTGCGGGCGCGCCTCGCGCCTCTCCGAGATTGTTTCCGCCCTCGAAGCCAGCAAGACCAACCTGAACGAAGTAGGTCTACATAACACT
>CAWFBN010000010.1:0-9126 GCA_963813955.1 uncultured Alphaproteobacteria bacterium
CCCGGAGCCGACGCGCGGACCAGCTTCGGCGCCATGCCGAACTGACCAGTGAGGCTGCGAGGCTGATATGAGCGACTTTCGTCGCGAACTCGAATCCCTTCCCGATTGCGTCGGCGCGGCCTTGCAGCAGGAGTCAGCTTGCTGCGTAGCGAGGCGGCGCTCGCGCGTACCGAGGTCAGCGAGAAGATCGCGCAAGTCGGGCGCGGCGGGAGGAAGTGACCATGGCCGGCGCTATCGTCCTGACGCCGGCCCTAGACGCTAATTCTCTTCGCCGTCGCGATGGCTTATGGGGGAGCTCAACATCTCGCCGGGAGCGGCCTGTCTGCTCATGGCGTGGGAACAGCGATTTTCGCAGGGCTCGTCATCTGGCTCGGGACGGGACGCTTCTCTGCCGAAGACCTGAAGCCGAGGGCGACTCGACCAGGTAAGGCGGGATGGCAAGGCTGTCAGGGAGATGGTGCGATGGGCGAGACTTGGACGGACCGAGAGAGACCTCAATGAACCGGCGGCCCACCACAGAGCGGCGGATGACCGAAGACTACGCGGCGGGCAGAAATGATGCGGACCGGCGATCTTCGTCGGATCGACGCGGTGCACGCAGTCTCATGGACAGCGTCGCCGACACGGCGCGAAAAATCCTCTTGGGGCTGCGCTTGTCGGCATGGCATTTTTTGGTTTTTTGCCGGCCAACCTCGCATCGCAGACATGACCCGCGACATGGCCCGGGCGACCGGCGAAAATTCGGCAGCGCTGGCCGCACCGGGGCCGATATGGCTCAGGCGCTGCTGACGCCGTCAGCTCCGCCGCGCGGCAAGCGAGCGCAGCCGTGGGGTCGGCAGCGCGTCAGGCCGGCGATTTCGCGGGTTCGATGGGTGAAACCCTGCGTTCGACGACCACGCACCAGTCGCAGGCGGTCAGGGAAGTCGCCAGTTCGGCAAGGTCGCAACTGGCGACATTCTGAAGCCAGCAGCCATGGCTGCTGGCGACCGGAGCCTTTGCGATCGGCGCGGCCATGGCGGCTTCTCTCCCGCTCACCGACGTGGAGGAGCGCGTCATCGGCGACGCCGCCGAAAGCCTGAAGGACAACGCCCAACGCGTCGGCGAGGGCGGGGTCGGCGCCGATTCAGGCAGCCACGTCAGCCGCCCGGGACGAGGCGCGCAAACAAGGCCTCACGCCCGAAGGGCTCAGGTCGGAAGCGGCGGGGCTGCGCGACAAGGTGACCAGCACGATCGGCGGCGTGACCGGGACCAATTCCCCTGGACCTGATGGAAATGCTCAGAGTGAGCTTATCGACGCGCCGCCTCGCCGGCGCGTTTTGCTGTCGGAGCAGCCATCCTTCGCAGGCTCAGCTTTCGGTCGCCGCGAAAGCGTCGCGCAAAAAAATTGCGTGAATGAGGGCATTTCTTCCACATCTATGTCCGCGACGCCGCGCGCCGCATGCAGCCGGGCAAGCTCCGCCTCGGGATCGGAGGCGAGGAATTTTTCCGCGCGCAAAAACGTTCCTCGCGGTCAACCGCAGATCCGCTCCTGCATGCAGGCGATCCTCTGGCCGTCCACCACCAACCGCCAGCCGGGCACGCCCGGCGCCTCCCTCGGCGAAAATCCGGTTTCCTCTTTCATTTCGCGCGCCACGCTGGCGCCGAGATCGACATGATCGCCAAAAATATCGCTGGGGTCCGGCGTGCCGGCGGCGAAATAAATTTTTCCGGCGATCGCCGTGTGCTGGCCCATTTCGCCGAGCAGCCAGGCGCCGTCGCTGGAGCGCAGGGCGGCCATCGAAAAGCAGTTGAAAACCTCGCGGTCGGGAAAGCCAAAGTCGCGCCAGGCCAGAAAATTGCGGAAGTCGGTCTCGAAAAACGCGCCGCGAAACATACCGCCCTCCGGCGAAATCCAGAATTTCGCCATTGCGCAGCAGCAGCACCCGGCCGTCGAAAAGCTTCGGCTTTTCGGCAAGGCGCTCCCGCCAATGGGCGTCGATCCGGGCCGCTTCGTCGCGCGCAAAATCCCACGGGGCGGGACGAAAAGCCGTCTCCAGCCGCGCAACGCTGAAAATTCCATTTCGCATGTGTCGCTTGACCTGGCCGGAGTTTGCGTCGTGCGCAATATCTTGGCGCCGCGAATCCGTTATCCTGTTTCGGCTGGAGAAAGCAATTGGTCGCACCTTTCGATATGGAGCCCTACAAGGCGCCGCTGCTGTTTCTTGGCGTGGCGGGCGTGGTCGTGCCGCTGTTTCGCCGGTTGCGCATCAACCCGGTGCTGGGCTTTCTCGTCGCGGGCATGGTGATCGGGCCGAATGTTCTCGGGCGGCTCGACGCCTTTACGCCGATCAAGGCGCCCTTTCTGTCTGGCGACAGCATCGCGCCCATTGCGGAATTCGGCGTCGTCTTCCTGATGTTCAACATCGGGCTGGAATTGTCACTGGAGCGCCTGCTGCTGATGCGGCGTTCGGTGTTCGGCCTCGGCAGCTTGCAAGTCTCCGTCTGCGGCGCGGCGCTTTTCCTGGCGGCGAAGCTGTGCGGCCTGTCGACGCCGGCTGCGGTCGTGCTTGGTCTCGCACTGGCCCTGTCCTCCACCGCCGTCACGGTGCCGGTGCTGGCGGAGAAAAAGCGCCTCAACATCACCTCGGACGCGCCATCTTTTCCGTCTTGCTGTTTCAGGACCTGCTGGTCGCCCCGCTGCTGTTCGTGATCTCGCTGTTCGGCGACGACGCCGAGGCTCGCACCAATCCATTCTGGACTTTCGCCCCCGCGCTTCTCGGCGTCGCGCTGATCGTCGGCGCCGGGCGCCTGCTGCTGCGGCCCTTGTTCCAACTGGTGGCGAGCGCCAAATCGACCGAACTTTTCATGGCCGCCTGCCTCTGGTGGTCATCGGCGCGGCGGTGGCCGCTGGCGCAGCGGGCCTGTCCATGGCGCTCGGCGCCTTCATCGCCGGCCTTTTGCTGGCGGAAACCGAATATCGCCGCGCCGTCGAACTGGCCATCGATCCCTTCAAGGGCCTGCTGCTTGGCCTGTTCTTCGTCTCGGTCGGCGCGAGCCTCGACCCTTGCAGGTGATCGCCCATCCGGTGACGACGGTCGGGCTGGCGCTCGGCATTATCGCGATCAAGGCGCCCCTGACCGTCGCGCGCTGTCGCTGCTGTTCGGGACCAACATGCGTCAGGCGCGCGCCATCGGCCTGCTGCTCGGACCCGGCGGCGAATTCGCCTTTCTGCTGGTCACAGCCGCCATCGCCGCGGAATCCTGTCGGCGGAACTCGGCGGACAGGTGGAGATCGGCGTCACCCTGTCCATGGCCTTGATCCCGTTTTTCGCCACGCTCGACCAAGCCCCTCCCCGTGCCGGGAAGCGCGCTGACCGGCCCGACCCCCGACGCTCTCGCGCCCGCCTCGCGCGTCATCATCGTCGGCTACGGACGGGTCGGGCCAGATCGTCGGCGCCCTGATGCGCGTCCACAAGATCGATTATCTCTGCGTCGACGGCGACGCGGGCATTGCGGCGCAGGCGCACGGGCGCGGCGAACCGGTCTATTGGGGCGACGCGATGCGCCGCGATTTCCTCGACAGCTGCGGCCTCGCCCAGGCGCGCGGCTGTGGTGGTGACCATGCACACGCCGAGCGCGGTGGATGCGGTGGTGAAGCTGGCGCGCAGCGCGCGCGACGACCTCACCATCGTGGCGCGCGCCCGCGACGCCGCCCACGCCCGCGCGCTTTACAAGCTGGGCGCGACCGACGCCGTGCCGGAAACCATGGAGGCGTCGCTGCAACTGTCGGAAGCCGCTCTGGTGGATATCGGCGTGCCGATGGGGCTGGTCATCGCCTCGATCCACGAGCAGCGCGACATTTACCGCAAGGCCCTGCTCGCCGAGGAAAGTTTCGCTGCCCGCCGCGCCCTTTTTCGGCGCGACGCTGGCGCAAGCCGGCGAAATGACGATAACTTCTGCACGCCAACCGCAGCGATCCCGTAAGTATGCAAAAGCAAATTAAACTGCAATATATCGACGCGAGCAAATGACATGATGCCGAACGAAACAAAAATAATCATTGCCGGCAGTACAGTCTCGTGCAATCGTTTATATCGAAAGCTTTATGAAAAATTTAAGAAGATTCCGGCTTACCCACTGAAGAAATGGTTCCGATGATAGGCATGCCGGTTGCGACCGCGCTCTCAGACGCCGAGGGAAACCTGATCGAACAAACCGGTCCGCGCTTGATACTTGGTGCGCTCGAAAAATCGCAACTCGCGACGAAAAAATACTAAGAACCGAGGCATTCGATATTGCGATACCAATCCCAGAAATCGACGATTTTGCGGGCGCCTACTACTTCGATGTCGATGGGCGCCGCTTCGTAAATATTTTCAAGGTTGGAGCCAGCCCGCCGCAGCAATAACAAGCTGACTCCGAGACCGGCCCTTCGGCCTATGACAGCTTTTCGCCGATTTTGCCGTAGCCCGCCGTGACCATGCGAGCCTTCGACACGACAATAACCAGGGAATGACCATCAGGCCGTCACGGCGGTCTTTCCCTTGCGGATGGTCTCGTCGCGGCGCTTGCGCGCCAGCGCGCTCTCGCCGCCCGACGTCGCGTGATAGAGCGCCAGATCCTCGAAATCCTCATTGCGCTCCGGCGTGATCGCCGGGTCCATGTAGGTCGCGCGGTCGGGCGCCTCGCGCACCTCCTTGGCGACCTGCCTGAACGCCCAGATCGTCTTCGAATAGCCGACGATCTTGCGCCAGGACTCCACCGCGAGGCGCGGATAGAACTCCAGCGGGCTCTCGATCGCCATTCCCGGACGGCGGTCATTGCGATATTTGAGCCGGATCGCGCCGCCTTCGAGGGGATGGAGGTTTTCAAAGGCGATCATCAGGTGGAACCACAGCAGCGTCGACAGGATCGACGGCAGGAAGCGCAGGCGGCCTCCGGCGGCGGCGCGCTGTAAAATCGTCTTGATATGCGGGAGGTCGTAATAGGAAGCCCAGGCGACGCGATAGGCCTCTTCCCATTCGGCGTCCGACATTTTGGAATGATGCGAGACGCGGTGGTTGAGGTCGTATTTGTTGAGATCCGGGTCCATCCACACGCCCTTGGCCGCGGCCTGGCGATGGTCCTCGGAGCCGGGAAGCGGCGTCAGATAAAAGAATTCGAGCAGATCGAGCGGCAACTCACGCTTGATGATTTCAATATCGCGGAGAATGCTTTCCTTGGTGTCGGCGGGAAAGCCAAGGATATAGCCGGCGGCGGTGAGGGCGCCGTGGTCGCGCCATTTCTGCAGCATCGCGCGGTATTCGGTGATCTTGTTCTGGCGCTTGTTGGCGCCGATCAGATTGTCGGGATTGATGTTTTCGAGGCCGATGAACACCCGGCCCGCCCCGGCGCGGGTGGCCTTCTCGATGAAATTGGGAATTTTGTGGCACAGGGTGTCGACCTGGATGGTGAAGCCCATCACCATCCCTTCCTCTTCGCGCAGCTTGATGATGCGGTCGAACAGGGCCTCCCACTCGTGGTTGCGGGCGAAATTGTCGTCGGTGATGAAGAAACGCTTGATTCCACGCCCGTAATTCTCGCGCAGGATGCGTTCGAGGTCGTCGGCGGTGCGGTAGCGGCTCTTGCGGCCCTGCACATTGATGATGGTGCAGAAGGAGCATTGATAAGGGCAGCCGCGCCCGAAATCGAGGCTGGAGAAAGTGCCGATGGTTCTCCGCACCCGCTGATGCGGCAGGATGGGCAGAGGCTCGCCGCCCAGTGACGGCAGGTCGTTGAGGTAGTTATAGAGCGGCTTGAGCTTGTCCGCGAAGGCGTCCTGCAGATAGGCGTCGAGGCGGCCGTTTTCAGCCTCGCCGGCGAACATGGAAATGCCGAGCGCCTGCGCCGCGACGATTTCGGGCGGAACTTCGGGCAACATCGAAATGCAGCCCGGAGACATGGAAGCCGCCGATGCCGACCGGCAGCCCGGCGGCGCGGAACGGCTTGCCAGATCGACCGCGCGCGGAAACTGGTTCGACTGGACGCCGACAAGGCAGATCAGGCCCTTGCCGCCCAATTTCCGCATCATTTCGATGATCTGGGCGGGGCGGACGCGGGTATTGGTCTCGTCGTAAGTGTGGATGCGGATGGTCGACATCCGGCCCGAGGACATGACGCTGCGCCGCGTCTTCGGCGAGGCCGTTCATGCAGGCCAGAGTATTGGAAGGGATCGCCGACCGGAACCATTGGATCGGATAGCCCTCGTCGTCGTAATGGGTCGGCTTGATCAACACGAGGTTGAAGATCTGGCCGGCCGCGCCGACGTCGATTGCTTGCTGCATGGGATCCCCTTGCCTGAGTGCCGGCGCGCAGCGGCTTCTTTTATGGCGGAGCTCGCGCTGCGACCGGCGTCGCTTCTGTAATCTGTGAAGGAGGAAAGCGTGAGGGTCAACTCGCAATCCGATAAATCGCTCTTGAGTCAGCGCGATAAATCGCGCTTGAAGCCAGCGCTCACTCCATAGTCACCGCGACAAATCGCGTCACTCCAGCGTCAGCGCGACAAATCGCGCCTGGCCCTGAGGGTTGGCGAGAAGCAGCAGCGCGGTCTTGCGGCCTTCGGCCTTGAGCGCCTTGGTCTTCGCCACCACGTCTTCCGGCGCCGCGACGGGCTGCCGGTTGACCTCGACGATCACGTCGCCGGGCGCCAGATGCTGTTCCGCAGCCGGCGAAGCCGGTTCGACCTTGCCGATGACCACGCCTGCCTTGACGCTGTCCTTGATCTGGAATTTTGCGCGCGCCTCATCGTCGAGCGGCAGCCAGATCGAGACCCTGCGCATGGGCCACGGGCAGCGGCAGGGCCGGTTTTTCGGCCTCCTCGGCCTTGGCCAGCTTGGCGTCATTGTCCTCGAGCCGGCCGAGCGTCACCTTTTTGGTCATTTCCTTGCCGTCGCGGACCACCACGACATCGACCGGCTTGCCGACCGGCGTACTGCGCCACGATCTTCGGCAATTCATGCGCGTCGGCCACCGGCTTGCCGTCGAAACTTCACGATCACGTCGCCCGGCTTGAAGCCGGCTGCCGCCGAGGGGCCTTTTTCATCGACGCCGGACACCAGCGCGCCGCGCGCCTTGCCGAGGCCGAGGCTTTCGGCGATGGCCTCGTCCACGTTCTGGATGCGCACGCCGAGCCAGCCGCGCCGCGTCTCGCCGAATTTGAGCAATTGCTCGATCACCGGCCCGGCCGTGCCGGCGGGCGTGGCGAAGCCGATGCCGACCGAGCCGCCCGAGGGCGAGAGGATGGCGGTATTGATGCCGATGACCTCGCCGTCGAGATTGAACAGCGGGCCGCCGGAATTGCCCTTGTTGATGGCGGCGTCGGTCTGGATGTAGTTATCGTAGGGACCGCTGTCGATGTTGCGGTCGCTTCGCCGAAATAATGCCCGCCGTCACGGTGCCGCCGAGCGCGAAGGGATTGCCCACCGCCATCACCCAGTCGCCGACGCGCGCCTTGTCGCTGTCGCCGAATTTCACCGCCGCCAGCGGTTTGGCCGGCTTGACCCGCAACACGGCGATATCGACCTTGGCGTCCTTGCCGACGACTTCCGCCTTGAGTTTCGTGCCGTCGGTGAAAATCACCTCGACCTCGTTGGCGCCGTCGATGACGTGATTATTGGTGACGATAATGCCCGAGGGGTCGATGACGAAGCCCGAGCCGAGCGAACTGGAGCGGCGCGCATGGTTTTCGCCATTCTGGCGATGGCGTTTCAGGAATTCCTCGAACATGTCGTCGAGCTGCGAGCCCGGCGGCAGTTTCGGGGCGGCCGCTTCTTGTCCTCCACCACCTGGGTGGCGGAAATATTGACCACGGCCGGGGTCACCTTTTCCGCCAGGTCGGCGAAGGATTCCGGGCGCCGCGCGCAAAAACCGGCGAGAGCCCGCCGAGAACCAGCGCGGCGGACATCGCGAGGCCCGCGATGACGCCGCGTCCGACGCCGTTGCAAACTGTCATTTCAGCCTCACGAAATTGAACTCAGGGCTTGGGATCAGGGCTTGGCCGGAGCCTTGCCCGAAGCACGATCGAAATAGCGGAAGAAATCCGAACTCGGCGAAACCACGAAACGCGCGCCCTTGCCTTTCAGCGCCGCGTCATAGGCCTGCATCGAGCGATAGAAGGCGAAGAAATCGGGATCTGGCTGAAGGCGTCGGCGAAGATGCGGTTGCGTTCCGCCTCGCCGTCGCCGCGCATGGTGTCGCGCCTGCTGCTGCGCCTCGGCCACGATGACGGTGGCGTCGCGCTGGGCGCTGGAGCGGATCTGCTGCGCCTCCTGCTGGCCGAGCGCGCGATATTCGGCGGCCTCGCGGGCGCGCTCGGTGCGCATGCGGTCGAACACCTTTTCCGAAATCTGGCGCGGCAGGTCGACGCGGCGGATGCGCGCGTCAACGATCGGCGACGCCGAAACTGCTCGGCCTCGCGATTGACCTGTTCGCGGATTTTCGCCGTCAGCGCGACGCGCTCGTCGCGCACGATCTGCGTCTGGTTGGCGTCGCCCAGCACGCGGCGCACGGCCGAATTCAGCACCGAGCCGAGCTGGTTGTCGGCGCCGGCGACGCTGCCCACGGTCTGGTAGAATTTCAGCGGGTCGGCGATCTTGTAGCGCACGAAGGCGTCCACCTCGAGCCGCTGGTTGTCGGAGGCGAGCACCTCCTGCTTCGACGATTCGCAGATCGAGGATGCGATTGTCGAGATAGACGACGGTTTCGATCAGCGGCAGCTTGAAATGCAGGCCGGGTTCGGTGACGAGGCCGCGTCCGGCACCGGTTCGCCGAAGCGCAGCAGCAGCGCCTGTTGGGTCTGATGCAGTTCGAAGGTCGCCGACAAGCCGAGCGAACAGCAGGACAAGGGCGCCGGCGAGCGAGCCAGATGAGACTCGGTTCATGGCTGGCCTCCGGTCGGCGGGCTTGGGCGTAAGGTCGAATGGCGCCAGCGGCAGGATCAGCGGCGGGGCGCCGGCGGAGCGGTCGAGAATGATCTTGTCGCCCGCGCCGAGCACGCGCTCCATGGTTTCGAGATAGAGGCGCTGGCGCGTGACCTCGGGCGCCTTGCTGATATTCGTCGAAGACTTTCAGATAGCGCGCCGTCTGGCCGCGCGCTTCCGCCACCGTCTGT
>CAWFBN010000011.1:0-13990 GCA_963813955.1 uncultured Alphaproteobacteria bacterium
TGAATTTCAACCAATGATTTTAGAAACTTCGCCCCTGGAGGTTCGCTGCAGACTGTCTTAACGACCGAAAAGGGGAGAGTCGGACTGGGTGATCGTTGTGCATAGGGACGATCATTTATTGTTGATTGTGAGCCGCGGCGCGCGAGTCATATGTCGAAACAATGGATCGAAAAGTTCATTATCGCCGAAGATCTGACGGTGATCGACCAAACAGGAAAATATCTTCTCTTTACAACGTTCCATCCTCGTGACATTATGGAGTTCCCTGGTGAAGCCGTTGCAGGGCATGTGTTCCGTCTGCGATATTATGAGGACAAAGTTGCATTAAGCATTGTTGATACCGCGTCATCGTTTCCGGAATTAGTTCGCTCGCTGACGGACAACCAGATTGGAAACAATGCATTTGAATTGGACAGCATCCGGCAAGGTATTATTCAATGCCAGCTGGAGATTATGAGAGAATGTAATCCTCTTGAATTGAACCTGTGGAATCAGATTAGTTTTACAAAGGGGTGCTATATCGGACAAGAAGTTATCGCACGGTCTTGATATTTATAAGAAAATTCAACGGACACTTTGCAGATTTCGAAACGAGGGCATTCTCGTTCCCGCTATAGGATCCCGAATCGTGAATGGGGGAAAGGAAATTGGGATCATAACGAACTGTGCTCGCGACTTTGAAGAGAATAACAATTCGGTTGGACTTGCAGTAATCAGAAAAGAGTTCGCGCTTCAGGGAGCCGGATATTCAGATCAGCTGACAGCAAAGCCTCAGTTATCGTAGAACACGTTTTTGAACATCATCAAATAGCCGATGGAAACAATAACAGTAATAACTGACGAGAAGAGGCAAAAATACAAAGAATTGCTTCCTCAGCTTGAAGCACTTATTCGGGATGAAGATGCGCAATTGCTATCGGGCAGCAGCACGCCGATGGAAAGCATGCCGGTTCCGCTGCAATATTTGATGCAGACCATCAGCCCGACGCCGCATTTCGTCGCCTTCGCCCAGGCCGTGCTGTTTCGCGGCGCCGACATCACCATGGTGTGGCTGCCGCTTGTGGCCATGGTCGTCATCGGCTCGGTCTATTTCACCTTCGCCCTGAGCCGCTTCCGACGCGTCATTTTTGGCAGCTGACAGCGACGTGGCTCTGGCCGACGGGATCGGCATTTTACGGGCATTGATGGCGTCGCTGCCCAAATTGAGCAGCTGACCGATTGACGACTCCGGCCTCCGACGCAAATCTCCAGTGGGACGCAGCTCGAAGTGCGGGAAGCTACATGACTCTTGACCCGTCATACTCTCACGCATTCATTTCGGCTTCGTCATCAGTTTCCACATCATCTTTCCATCTCTCACTATCGGCCTCGCCGCATCAGGCAAGATCTTGCCGAACGGCAAATCGAGCATGGCGATTTTGTCGACCTCAAGACCGCGGCCCCAGGAGTTGCGCCGGCGCGAATGCTCGGCTTGACGGCGGTCGCGTACAAATCCGTGCCGGTCCGGATCGTCCGGGCAGGCAGCACCTGTCGGCGGGCGCCGACGCCAGGCCTGACAGAACCCGATTATGGAGCTAGAACTCGATGCAGGCTGGATTAACGCTTTTTCTGAGCACTTTCGCGACGCTTGTCGCAATCATCAATCCGCTGGAAGTCATGCCGGTCTATCTGAAGCTCGTTTCCGGCGAAGACGAAAAGACAAAGAGGGACGTCGCCTGGAAGTCCTGCTTCTATGCGCTCGTTCTTTGTTTCTTTTTCCTCGTTTTCGGCAACCTGATCCTGGGGCTGTTCGGCGTTCCCTTGCCCATGGTCCGCATCGTCGGCGGGATCATTCTTATGAAGATCGGGTTTGAGCTGTTTTCGCCGTCTGCGCCCCGCAAGGGCGCGATCGCCGATAATATGGACGCGCCTGCTTCGAACATCGCTTTTGTGCCCCTCGCTTTGCCTCTCATGTGCGGGCCGGGCGCGATCGCGACCATTTTGGGAATGGGCGCGACGGTCAAGCACTCGGCTGAAGAGTTTTCCTCGCTCTTTGCGGTTTCCGCCGCGATTATCGCAACAATGGTTATCACCTACCTGGTTTTGGCCTTTGCGCCGAAGCTGACCGCGAAGATAGGTCCAATGGGCATCGACGCCACAACGCGCATCGTCGGCTTCTTCGTGTCGGCCATGGGCGTCGGCCTCATTTTCAATGGGGTCATCGAAGCGCTCGAAATGCACGGGTTGAAGTCACTTCATTGAATTTCCCGATATCAAAGTATCCGCCACTGGGGCGCCGCGCCAACAACTCGGCCGCGCGAACCACTGTCCGCCTAAGGGCGCCCAAATGATTGAGTTGGCTGGCCGCAGCGCTTGACGCGTTGCTTTTCGTCGCGCCTAAGGCAAAGCTCTGAAGAGGTCAATAATGACATCCAACTCACTCGTCGGACGCGCGCGGGATTCGCTCAATCGTTCTACAGGAACGATCGTCTTCGGCATGGAAGACGGGACCGTTTCCATATTCGGCCTCGTTTTTGGCGTCGCTGCTACAACCAATGACACAAGGACAGTGTTGATCGCCGGCGCCTCCGGAGCGGCCGCCGCCGCCGTCTCCATGATGGCAGGCGCCTATCTCGACGCGGAGACCACCCGCGATCAGACCAAGGCGAAAAAACTGCGCTCGTCCCAATCTCCGAATTTCTTGGGTTCGCTTTCGCAACGCCTGGCGGGTATGGGCCTTGCAGAAGTGGACTCGGAGGCGCTCCTGAAGGCGGTGCAAAACGAACCCGGAGCGCTGCGGGGACTCGTTTGCGCTGTTGAAGGGCCAGAGGACGCACGGCTCAATCCGGGGGAACAGGCGCTATGGATGTTGCTGGCCGATTTCTTGGCGGCGGCCATTCCAATAGTGCCCTTCGTCATTCTGCCCATCCACGAGGCGAGACTTGTTTCCTCGATGGTGACCGCTCTGCTCCTCATTTCTCTCGGCATTGGACGCGCGAAAATTGCAAAACGCGGCTTCATCCGCACGGTATGCGAAACTGTTTTCATCGGCGTCGCCGCCGCGCTCGCCGGCGTCGCCATCAGCGTTCTGATTGACCGGCTTTTCACCTGATCAAGAACGTCTCCACTCCATCGCATCGACGGCGCCGATCACAATTAGATTGTCCGTGACCGCCGCCGCAATTGGGATTGACGATCCATGCGCGCAGCGAACGGCTGCTTTGTTCCAATGGTGAGATGGCTTTTGCAAGGACGGCAATGCCCGCTCCTGGCGCCGAGCCGGCTTTCCGCGAAAGAGGGGAATCACGCAGACAACGGACTTCGGGAGCCGGCGCTTTGTTTCGAGCGGTTTCGACGCTTTCGGGGTTTCCGGCGTTCCCGAGTGGCAGTTGATCGGCTCAACTAGCTAGGTGTGAAGAGGCGTGGTTGGTATCCCAGTCGGTCCGGAGCCGGTGCCTACAGAATTGCCGCCGTCACTCACTCCCTCTCTAGACCGCTCCTGAAGATTTCGCGCAGCCGAGCCGATGAATGGCAATTTGCTGGCGAAAAGTACTCAGCCGAACCGGTGGAGCTTCACATCTGGACACACCTGCTGGGCGATCGCACAAAGATGCTCATGATGGGTTAGGTAAATGACCTGTCCAAACTCGGCCATCTGCGCCAGGAGACGGAACGCCTCTTCAGAACGCTCATCGTCAAAAGTCTCCAAGATATCGTCCGCGACGAACGGAACGAGAGCGCGAGACTGACGCGTCTTGGCAAACTCTAGATAGCCTGCGACCCGAAGCGCCAAGAAAAGCTGGAACCGCGTTCCCGTGGACATTTCCTCTGAATTTCGCGTTCCTTTCGTTCCCGCGACCACGCCGACCAGCTGCTCTTTCGCGCCATCGACAATAGTGGACAAACCCTCATAGGCGCCCCGACTAATCGTTGAGAAGGCGGCGGAGGCGCTGGCGAGCATCGAACTGCGATGCTTGTCGCGATAAAGCCGCAACGCGCGCTCAGCGGCCGCCACGCCGGCGCGCATCCTGAACCAACGGAGCGACTTATCCTCAATGTCCATACAGATCGTCCGCCGCTTCTCCTCGATCCGCGCAACAACATCGTCGCCGCCGACCGCCTCGATTTCGCTGTCGAGCTTCGCCTTCTGAGCGAAAAATGTGTTCATTCGGCCGTCGGCCTCATCGAAACGGCTCTGAGCATCTGCCTTGAGGCTCGCCATCTGCGCCAGATCGTTTTCGCGCGCCTTGTCCGCCGCTTCCTCCATCGAGACGACCTTCAATCGTCCGAGAACTTCCTTCTCCTCGGACGCCATGTTTTCCAGATAACCCGCGCGTGACATCTTCTCGAGTACAACCAGAGCCGCGTCGAGTGTTTCAGACCCAAGCAGTGTTAAAATCTCACGCTGACGCTTCAGATTTTGACCGCTCAAATCCATTGCGGCCTCAACGCCCTCCCGCTCCTTCTTGAGGTCCTTCAATTTCGCGTTGCGGTCGCGAAGTTTGGTCTCTTCAGCATCGATTAACGCTTTCAGAACGTCGAAAAGCGCAAGAGACGAGCGTCCCTCGATGCCGATGCCGATCCTGCCAGCGATCTCGCGCACATCCTTTTCGAAGTTAACCAGATTCAGGTTCATCGCGTTTATGCGGTATTTGAAATCCTTCAACCTGCCGACGTCTGCTTCCAGCGTTTTCATCTTTTCGACAACGAGCGTGAGGATTGCCAGGCATGACAACCGTGCATTCGCCCTTGAAAACGCTTCTCTTGTGAATGTGGCCCAGAGCCCAGTAGCGATAGCCAAATGCCTGCAGTTCGGCCAGCTTGCACGGGGCATAAACGTTATGCCCGTCGCTTCCAGCCAGGCTCGTGTGCATAATCCCGATGTTGATCGCCCCGGCGACCGGCGGCTTGAATTTCGGCAGCAAGCTTTCCGGCGCATGAGGCTTGGCGAAACTTATGCCGTGGATTGCCACATTCGTTCCGCCACAAACGCCAGGCAATTCGACATAGTCCGCCCAGCCCCGGAAAAGCTTGGCGCTGGCGGGATAGATCAACTCCGCCGAGATTTCAATTCCGCGTCGTGATTGGCCTGCTTCGGCTGCCAGCGTCAGCCATTTGATTGCGCTCTTGGTGTTCGGGCGCGTGAGCTGGGCGTAGGTCGTCCCGAGTTCGTGCTGGGAGGACACATCGCCTTGCTCGGCGCGCCGCGTGAGTTCCTTAATGCTGGAGCCCGGCGGTTCGGTGACGGCGACGCTCGACCCGCCGCCCCTTTCGAAGGCCTCGAAGGCCGCTTCCTCTTCCTTTGTACGGGGCGGGCAACCCCTGCCTCGCGCGGGTGCCGGCCGCCCGCGTCCTTGTTCGCACACCACGAGCGATCCCAGACCCTAACGATCGTCCCGCCGCCGTTGTAACCGCCTTTGCCCATATTCAGCCGCCGTCATGCTGCGGCTTGAGCATAGCCGGAGCGCTGGAAGACGGCAAAGGTTGTGGTGGACCTGGGCATTCTCAATAAGATCAACTCGCTTTCGCCAGTCGCGCGCGGGTTATCTCGCCGGACGCCAAAAACGAGTAATCTCGACCATGAGGAAATTCAGTAGCTTACGGACACGGAGTCACGCCTATTGAGAAAACCCCCGAATTCCGAGTCAGGCTTACTGAGAACGAGGAGTCAGAGGTCGCCAGATTTTCGTTTGGAATCAATGGTGGGAGGAGTCAGCGCCGGTGAGAACCGACATATTGTTGGGCGCTTACGCGGTTAGAATTTACAAATCGGAGTTTCGGGCAGCCAACGAGGCATCCGAGGTCTTCAAACGTGCAGTGACAAGCGACGTTGCCGCTCGTTCCTTTCCAAAGCGATGAAATCACGTCAGCAGCTTAAACGGAAGGGGATTTTAGCAGCCTGTTAGCGGAGTTGGGCCAAACTAGCAGCAGCTGCCAGTTTGGCGGCGACGGCGGCGTCCGCCAGGTTGGCCGCGCGCGGCCCGACTAGCTGCTCAAGCGGCGTTCCGGCGACGGTACAGACCGAAGCCGAGGATGCCTAGAAGAGCGGGCAAACCAACGCCAGCGATAGGGCCAGGAACGGCCGTGACTGTTACCGTAAAGGAACCGCCATTGTTGTTCCACTGATATCCGTCGACCGTCCCCAAGTAGAGCGTAGTCGCGCCGGACAGCGCTATGAAAATTCCCAAATAACCGTCGCCAACGAAGAATATTTGGTTAAGTGCCGGCGTTAAAGACGCCGATGAAATCATTTACTATGCCCGGAGACGCGGCCGCGCTGTAGAAAATCCCCACGAGAGCATTGATGGGGAATCGCGTATATCCACTTATTGTCGTTCCCCATGACGCAGAGACAGGGCCCGGCCAGTTCATTATGCCATTTTGGCCGGAATAATAACTAAAATCATACGATCTATCGAAGACAACTGACACGGTAATATTACTAAATTTGATTTGTTCTCCGCCAAAACTGTGCAGGCGATGTATCCGTATAGCCGTTTTGTGTAATGCTGCCGCCAATTGGATAGCCGGCCAGGAATGGATTAGCCGATCCTGAAATCGTGACTGTAACTGCGAACGCATTGCTCGCATAAACTAAGGTCATACCGAAGGCCGCAGCACTCAAATTCCATCGGCCCACCGCTGCTGACGATAAATCAGGGCCAGACGCTCGGGTCATCAGCGTCTACGACCTCGCCGCAAATGGCGCTTCGTTCAGACTGCTCAACGCGGGACCGATCCACTACTACGCCTCTTGATCGATGCTCACCAATGAGAGATCGAAACCGAAGACGGGCCTTTGCCTGCGCGGGCGAAAAAAATTGGAACGCGCCGACCAAATTCGTGGGAGCGGCGTTATACGCGTGCAAGACGCCGCCAGCAGGAACGCACCTGTCTGTCGCCTTCTAGCGCGGAGAAAACATGGCCAATCGAAAACACGCCCCTTCTTCCGCGCCGCATCAAGGCGGCGTCCACTTATCGCCAATGGCGCAACGCGAAAGCGCCTCAAATCCGGGGGCGCCCATGCGAGGACGCTCGCATTCGAATGCGGGCCTGACCAGCCGTTCGATCGATGACATTTGCATCGACACGATCCGCACGCTGTCGATGGACGCCGTGCAAAAAGCGGAGTTCGGGACATCCCGGAGCGCCGATGGCGCTGGCTCCGGTGATCTACACGCTGTGGCGCGATTTTCTGCGCTACGACCCGGAAGATCCGATCTGGCTCAACCGCGACCGTTTCATATTGTCCAACGGACACGCCTCGATGATGCTCTACGCGACGCTGCATCTCGCGGGCGTAAAAGCGGTCAACGCCGCGCATAAAATTCTCGACCAACCTGCGGTGTCGCTGGACGACATCAAGGCGTTCCGCCAGCTTGACAGCCGCTGTCCCGGTCATCCGGAACATCACATCACCACAGGCGTCGAGGCGACGACCGGACCGCTCGGCCAAGGCTGCGGCATGTCCGTCGGCATGGCGATGGGCGAGCGCTGGCTGGCGCAGCATTTCAACAGGCCGGCCGTCGAAATCATCGATTACGACGTTTACGTCATCTGCAGCGACGGCGACATGATGGAAGGCGTCAGCAACGAAGCGGCCTCCCTCGCCGGGCATCTGATGCTCGGCAATCTCTGCTGGATCTACGATTCCAATCAGGTGACGATCGAAGGCCATACGGACCTCGCGTTCAGCGATGAAGTGGCGACCCGTTTTCGCGCCTACGGCTGGAACGTTCAACACGTCGGCGACGCCAACGACACCGAAAGGATGGCGGAGGCGCTCAAGAAATTCAAAGACTTCCGCGACGCGCCGACGTTAATCATCGTCGAAAGCCATATCGGCTACGGGGCGCCGCACAAGCACGATACCAGCGCCGCTCATGGCGAACCGCTCGGAGTCGAGGAGGTGCGACTCGCCAAGCGCGCCTATGGCTGGCCGGAAGACTCCAGCTTCCTCGTGCCGGACGGCGTGCGCGAACATTTTCACGACGGCGTCGGTCGCCGCGGGAGCGAGCTCCGGCTGAGCTGGCTCGAGCGGATTCAGGCCTATCGCGAAAAATATCCCGAGCTGGCGGCGCGACTCGACCAGATGCAGAGGGGCGAATTGCCAAAGGGCTGGGACAGCGACCTGCCGACTTTCGCGCCCGACGCCAAGGGGCTCGCCACCCGCGAGTCCTCGGGCAAGGCGCTGAACGCCATCGCGGCGCATTTTCCCTGGTTGCTGGGCGGTGCGGCCGATCTCGCGCCGTCGACCAAGACCAACCTGACATTCGAGGGCGCAGGCGAATTCGAAGCCGGCCATTATGGCGGGCGCAATCTGCATTTCGGCATTCGGGAGCACGCCATGGGCGCCGTTCTCAATGGCCTGGCCTTGTCCAAGCTGCGCGTCTACGGATCAACCTTCCTGATCTTTTCCGATTACATGAAGCCGGCGATCCGGCTGAGCGCGCTGATGGGCCTGCCGGTGATCACTATTTTCACCCATGATTCCATCGGCCTCGGGGAGGACGGCCCCACTCATCAGCCGATCGAGCAACTCGTCGGCCTGCGCGCCATTCCGGGGCTGGTGGTGCTGCGGCCCGCCGACGCCAATGAGGCGGTCGAAGCCTGGCGTGTCGCTATCCGCCAGACGCAGCCTGTCTGCCTGGCGCTGTCGCGGCAAAAACTGCCGACCATCGATCGCACGCGCTACGCTTCCGCCGAGGGCGTCGCCCGGGGCGCCTATGTGCTGGCCGACGCGCGGCAGGGAAGCCCCCCGGAGGTGATCCTGATCGGGACCGGCAGCGAGGTAGCGCTCTGCCTCCAAGCCTTCGAGCAACTCGAAGGCGAAGGAATTTGCGCGCGGGTCGTGAGCATGCCGTCGTGGGAGCTGTTCGAACAACAGGATCAAGCCTATCGCGACGCGGTTCTGCCGCCGGAAATTTCCGCGCGGGTTTCGGTCGAGGCCGGCTCGACCATCGGCTGGGATCGCTATGTCGGGGCGACCGGCGAAAAAATCGGCATGCACGGTTTCGGCGCGTCGGCGCCGATTGCCGACCTGCTGAAAAAATTCGGTTTCACTCGTGAGGCTGTGCTTGCCGCCGCGCGGCGGCAACTCGCGCGGGCCTGACAATTCTGGGAGACCTCGCCATGAACGCGTTGAAGCGTCTCGAATCCTGCGGCCAGTCTCCCTGGCTTGACTATCTCAAGCGCAGCTTCATCGAAAAGGGCGACCTTCACACCCTGATCGAACGCGACGGCTTGAAGGGAGTGACCTCAAACCCGGACATTTTCGAAAAAGCCATCGGCGAATCGGACGAATATGCCGGCGCGCATCAAGCAATTTCTGGCGGAAGGCGACCAGGGCGTTCCAGAAATCTACGAGTATCTCGCCATCGCCGACATCCGCGCCGCCGCCGATGTCCTGCGTCCCGTCTATGAGCGGACGGAAGGCCGCGACGGTTACGTCAGCCTCGAATGCTCGCCCTACCTTGCCAATGATACCGAAGCCACCATGACGGAAGCGCTGCGGCTGTGGAAAGCCGTGGCGCGTTCCAATCTCATGGTGAAGGTTCCGGCGACCCCGGCTGGCATTCCCGCTGTTCGCCGGCTGATCGCGCTTGGGTTGAACATCAACATCACCCTGCTGTTTTCGGTGGATGTCTACGAGCAGGTGGCCGAAGCCTATATCGCCGGGCTCGAGGATGTTTTGCGCTCAGGCGGCGATGTTTCGAGCATCGGCAGCGTCGCCAGTTTTTTCGTCAGCCGCATCGACACGGCAGTCGACAAGCGGCTCGACGGCCTGACCGACAAGGCGGCGGCGGATCGCCTGCGCGGCAAGGCCGCGATCGCCAATGCAAAAATCGCTTATGACCGCTACAAGCGTCTTGTTTGCCGGGCCGCGCTGGAAGGCATTGGCTGAAGCGGGCGCGAAGACGCAGCGGCTGCTCTGGGCTTCGACCAGCGCCAAGAATCCGTCCTACAGAGATACCATCTATGTCGAAAGCCTGATCGGCGCCGACACGGTCAACACCATGCCGCCCGCCACGATGGACGCCTTCCGCGACCATGGCGAAATCATACCCGACGCCATCGAACAGGATCTCGCCGGCGCCAGGACCATGCTGTCGGATCTGGAAAGCCACGGCGTTTCGCTGGATCACATCACCCGCCAATTGGTCGAGGACGGGGTCGGCAATTCGCAGAAGCGTTCGACAAGCTGTTCGCCGCTCTCGCCAGGCAGCGCCGCGTTCTGCTCGAGGGCGATCGCCTGAGTCTCAGATAAGGCCCGGTTCGGCGGACCTGCGCCGTCAATCGCCAGGAAACCTTTTTGGGAGTGAAGCCTATGCGGATCGGCATGATCGGACTTGGCAGGATGGGCGGCGCCATGGCCCGTCGCCTGATGAAGGCGGGACATTCATGCGTCGTCTACGATCACTCCGCCCAAGCGCGCGAAGCGCTGGCCGAGGACGGGGCGACCGAGTCGCCATTCGCTGGCGGAACTGGTGAAAAAGCTCGTGGACAGACCGCGGGCGGTCTGGGTGATGTTGCCCGCGGGGACGGTGACCGAACGAACGATCGACAGATCTCGCCGCTCTGCTGGAGCCGGGCGACATCATCATCGACGGCGGCAATTCCTTCTACAAGGACGATATCGACCGCGCCAAGAAACTGGCCGAGAAAAATATTCGCTACGTCGATTGCGGCACGTCCGGCGGTGTCTGGGGCATCGAGCGCGGCTATTGCATGATGATCGGCGGCCCCAAGGACGCCGTGGATTTTCTCGACCCGATTTTTTCCGCCCTGGCGCCCGGTCGGGGCGACATACCCCGCACGCCGGGCCGCGACGGGCGCGAGTTCCGCGCCGAGCGCGGCTATATCCACGCCGGACCGTCAGGCGCCGGGCATTTCGTCAAAATGGTGCATAACGGGATCGAATACGGGTTGATGCAGGCCTACGCCGAAGGGTTTGACATCCTGCGCAACAAGAATTCGAAGGAGCTTCCCGAGGGCGAACGCTTCGAGCTTGACCTCCCGGATATCGCCGAAGTCTGGCGGCGCGGCAGCGTCGTTTCGTCCTGGCTGCTCGACCTTGGCGCAGCGGCTTTGGCGAGGGATCCGGCGCTGGAAAGTTTTTCCGGCTATGTCCAGGATTCCGGCGAGGGCCGCTGGACCGTCGAGGCCGCGATAGAGGAATCGGTTCCCGCAAACGTCCTTTCCTCGGCGCTCTATACGCGGTTCCGCTCGCGGCAAATGCAGGGGTTTGGCGACAAGCTGCTCTCGGCCATGCGCCTTGGCTTTGGCGGCCATGTCGAGGGACAGGAACCTATCGATCCCGCGCAAAAGTCCGCGACCCCGCAACAAGCGACCGGATAGGGCCATGGCCGAGATCGATCAGACCCAGACCGCGCAAATGGTGGCGCAGATGACGGCCTGCCCGTCGCGCCGCGCCCCTCGGCCGGCCGATCCCTGCTCGATGGTGCTTTTCGGCGCCACGGGCGACCTGACCCACCGGCTGGTGATACCCGCGCTCTACAATCTTTCCCGCACCAGGGTCCTGCCAGAGCAATTCACCCTGATCGGCGTGGGGCGGTCGGACATGACGACGGAGGCCTGGCGCGAGAATCTGCGTCATTCGCTGCAAAAATTTGTCGGCGCCGGCGTTGCCGAATTCGGCCCCAACGCATTGACGCGGACGCATGGCGACGGCTTGCGGAGAAAATGGTCTATGTCCAGGGCGATCTGTCAAAACCCGAGCTTTACGATGCCCTGCGCGGCGCCCTCGACCAGGCGGAAAGGGACAACAAGACCGGGGGCAATGCGATCTTTTATCTGGCGATAGCCTCGCAATTATTTTGCACGGTGGCGGAGCAGCTTTGCAAGGCGAAGCTGACGGAACAGCCGCCGGCGGCGAATGGCCAACCCGGATTCTGGCGGCGCGTGGTGATCGAAAAACCGTTTGGCCACAGTCTGGATTCAGCGCGCCAATTGAACGCGCGGCTGCAGCGTATCTTGCACGAAGACCAGATTTTCAGGATCGACCATTTTCTCGGCAAGGACACGGTCCAGAGCATCATGGCGTTTCGCTTCGGCAACGGCCTGTTCGAACCGATCTGGAACCGCGACCGCATCGATCATGTGCAGATCACGGCGGCGGAGACGCTGGGCGTGGAGACAAGGGGCAAATTTTACGAGGCGACCGGCGCCTTGCGCGACATGATGCCCAATCATTTGTTCACCCTGCTCTCGATGGTGGCGATGGAGCCGCCCGTCTGCTTCGACGCCGCAACCATCCGCTCGAAAAAGGCCGAAGTGCTCGCCGCCATTCCCGCCGTGACGCCATATCGCGCGGTGCGTGGGCAATATGGCGGCGGCGAGGTGCTGGGCCGGCCGGCGAAGCCCTATCGGCAAGAGGCGGATGTGTCGCCCCAATCCAATGTCGAAACCTATGTCGCGATGCGGCTGGAAGTCGACAATTGGCGCTGGGCCGGCGTGCCCTTCTACCTGCGCACCGGCAAGCACCTGTCGCAACGCGTGACCGAAATCGCCATCCGTTTCAAGCAGGCGCCCTATACGCCGTTTAAGGACATGCATGTTCAGGCGTTGCGTCCCAATTGGCTGCTGATGCAACATCGCGCCGGACGAAGGCATTTCCTTGCAGTTTGAAATCAAGCGGCCCGGTCCGGGGATGGATCTCGCCTCGGTCAAAATGGATTTCCGCTACAATGACTGGTTTCCCAGAGAGCCAAACGTCGGATACGAGACGCTGGTCTACGATGTAATGATCGGCGACCAGACCTTGTTCATGCGCGGCGACATGGTGGAGCAGACCTGGCGCATCGTGCAGCCGGCGCTCGACGCCTGGGCAGAGGGAGGCGCGGCCGAAATGTCCGCCTATCCCTCCGGCAGCGCCGGCCCAAGCGAAGCTGCCGCGCTGTTGGCGCGGGACGGCAGATCTTGGCGGCCAATCGACGAGGATGCGGGAACGCATCCATGAGCGCACAGCCGGTCCATGCGCCCCCACGTGGCTAAAGCGAGGACAGCCTGCCTCGCATGTCATCGAACCCATTCTTCCCCCAGATGATGCAAAGGATTGAAGAAGCCGTTGGCGCTCCCGCGGCGGCGGCGCGTCTCAGGTTCAAACGGATCGGCGTGCTCCGGCCATTGCCAAAGCCGGGAAATTACGTTTCATTCGCGCCAAAGCGCACTTCGTTTACGGGAAATTAG
This sequence comes from uncultured Alphaproteobacteria bacterium, assembly GCA_963813955.1. Classification (GTDB taxonomy): domain Bacteria; phylum Pseudomonadota; class Alphaproteobacteria; order Rhizobiales; family Beijerinckiaceae; genus Rhodoblastus. The sequence goes on from CAWFBN010000011.1 coordinate 13,189, forward strand.
ATGACGACGATCGCAACGCCCGGCCTGCTCACGTTCACCATTTCGATCGTCGTGTTCTTTGTCGGCGCTGGCCTGAATCGATCTGATCGCGCCGCTCCGGCGGTGGAATATTCCCGAGGCCGTCACCGGCGGCTTGCTGGCGGCTCTCGTCACCCTTGCCGCGTATGAAATCTTCGGGCTGGAGATCGTGTTCGACCTCGAAGCGCGCGACATGCTCCTCCTGTATTTCTTCACCGGCATCGGCCTCAATGCCAAGCTCAGCGACCTGATCGCCGGAGGCCGCCCGCTGCTCATTCTGCTGGGGCTCACGCTCGTCTATCTGGTGCTCCAAAATCTGATCGCGGCCGGCGCCGCGACAGCGCTCCAGCTTCCAAAAGAAATCACCGTGCTGCTCGGATCGGCCTCGCTGATTGGCGGCCACGGCACCACGATTGCATGGGCGCCGCTGATCACCCAACGGTTTGGCTTGACCAACGCCATGGAAATCGGGGTCGCGTCGGCAACGCTTGGTCTTGTCATCGCGAGCCTCGTCGGCGGCCCGGTCGCGAAATATCTCATCGCGCGCCATGATCTCGCCGGCCCGCTCGATGCGCCGCCCATGATTGGATTGCCCGACGAGGCCCCCAAGGACGACCTCAATCATGTCAGTTTGCTGCAGACGATCCTCATTCTCAATGTGGCGATCCTGATCGGCTTCGGCGTCCATGAAGAGCTCACGGAGGCTGGCGTGAAACTGCCTTTGTTCGTCGCCTGCCTACTCACGGCCATTGCGCTCACCAACACCGTCCCGCGCTTTTTTTCC
>CAWFBN010000012.1:0-29379 GCA_963813955.1 uncultured Alphaproteobacteria bacterium
ACTGCCATGGCCGTCCCGCACCCGCGCGCTGGCCCTCATCTCCGATCTGTCGCTGAATGTCTTTCTCGCCATGTCCTTGATGAGCATGCAGCTTTGGACGCTGGGAGGGCTTGGCCCGGCGCTGGTCGTCGTGCTGGCGGTCCAGTCTTTCGTCGCCGTCGTCTACATGTTGTTTGTGGTCTTCCCGGCGATGGGCCGCACCTATGAGGCGGCGGTCATCGCGGCGGGGTTCGGCGGCATCAGCCTGGGGGCGACGCCGACGGCCATCGCCAATATGACGGCCATCACCAAGGCGCATGGCGCCGCGCCGACCGCCTTCATCATTTTGCCGCTGGTTTCCGCCTTCTTCATCGACCTCGCCAATGCGGCGGCGATTGGCTTTCTGGTCAGTTGAGATCGGCGCAGCGTCTTCCTTGATCGGCACGGCGCCGACCGCGACGCACACGTTGAGCCCGAGCGGGTCATTTGGAGCGCCGACAAAACCTCCCGAGATCGGGAGCGCCTGCCCGGCGGTCCGCGTGACGCCGACGCGCACCAGATTGGCGCCGGCGACAAGCCCATTGGTCGGATCATATTCCATCCAGCCCGCTCCCGGCAGGTAGACGCTGCACCACGCATGGGTGCTGCCGCCGCCCCGGGTCGTTCCAGAGGTGTCGTCATAAAGATATCCGGTGACGAAACGCGCAGCCAGCCCAAGACTGCGCAGAGCCTCCATCATCAGCACCGCGAAATCGCGGCATGTCCCGGTGCCAAGGGTCAGCGTTTCGACAGGCGGTTTGAGTGCCTTCCTCGTGACGCGCCCCATAACCGAAATCCGCCTTGATCGCGTGGGTCATCGCCTCCAGCATTTTCAAGGTCCGCGTCTCCCCGGCGTTCGCAAGGAAGCGGCGCGCCCAGGCGTCGACCCTCCCGTCCGGATCGGGCGACTGACGCTCCAGCAGGTCGCCAAGGTCTGAAATTTCCTCCGCCGAATAGGCAAAGGGAAACAATTCGGCGGCAGGCTCCAGGGTGCAGTCCGGCAAGAGCGCGCCGGCAGGATGGTGCGTCAGATCAAGCGTCGAGACGATGCTGAGGCGGTCCGTCCGCAAACTTTCGGGCCATTCGAGAAAGCAGATGGAATTGTTGAAGACATCATGCGCCCAGCGGGTCTTGGAGGGCGGCGGGTCAACCGTCAGGGCAGCCCGGTGCAAGCGCAGATCATGGCTGTCGTCCGGCCGGATCATCATGCGATGACGCGTCAGCCCGACCGGGTTGCGATAAGTATATTCAGTGGTGTGGACGATGTCTATGCGCGCCATGGGTCCCCCCGTCGGCGCTTATGCGTTATCATAAGAACAGCCGGGCGGCGGCTTGTCCTAGCACAAGGTCTCTACGCGAAGGGGGCGGCGGAGCGGCACTCGGCGCAATGAGAAGATTTGATCGCGGGAATTAGGACGCCGCCCGAGGGGCTTGCCTTTCGCGGTCTCGCATGAGGGATCGTCATGGAAACTGCAGACGAGGTTGCGGCCCAGCGCTTTCGCCCGATAGAGCGCGATATCGGCGTAGCAGACGATCTTCTCGATCCGATCATGCGCTGTCGGGACAATCGTCGCCGTGCCGATTGCGGTGGCGACAGACGGGGCCGCGAGTTCCGACCCGTTGCGCATTGCGCTCGTTTCAATCGCGGTGCGAATTTTTTCGCCGAGGGTCGCCGCGCCATGATGGTCTGTTGTCGGAGCCGCGACGGCGAAGACCTCGTCGCTGTAATGCACCATGAATTGCCCATATTGATCGCCGTCCTGGGCAATGACCTTGCTGACCGCGGTCAAGACGCCACGGTCATGATTGGGGAAGTCGCCGGACCGCCTGTCATTCCCGACATCGATGAGCAGAAGCGAAAGAGGCGCGCCTGAGTTCAAGGACTTTCGCCATTCCTTGACCAGCCGGCTGTCGAAGACCCGCCGCTTCGCAAGCGACGCAAAGGGTGTGGGAAGCGACGCCTTGTCACTCAATTCGTCATTGGACGGCGCGCCGGCATAGATGGCGAGCTTGCCGACATCCTGCACCGTCACGATGTCGCGCACGACTTTGACGCCTTGTTGACGCAACTCGACCAGGGAGCGGGAGAAGCATTCCGGTTTGGTGCCGACAAGGTTGGCGATGAGCGTCTTGCTGTAGGGCAGCGAAAACGTCGCCGATCCGCTCGTCGCGGCAGTCTGCCGAAGGAAGAAATCGGCGATCCGCTGCGTCACCGAGAGCGTCCTGACCTGATCGACCTGATCGACAAGCCGCTTGATATCGGTCGAGGATGTCGCGAATAAATCGAAGGCAAGGCGCGGTTGCTGCAGGATGGACTGACGAAGGCTGGAGGCGGCCAAGCTCATGACGCGAACCGGCGAAACCGCCTCGGCGCTCACGCTATAGCAGCCATCCACGAACATGGAGGGCTCGAAGTAGATATCGCCGGCGGCAAGGGTCGAAATGACGACCTGTCCGCCGTTCTCATGCTCGCGGCAAAGCTTCACGAATCCCTTGATGACGACAAAGAGCGACTTAGCCCGTTCATCCTGCCGAAAAATCTGATCGCCGCGTTCATAATTGCGAACCGGAATGGACCTGCGCGAGCATGCGCGCGTAGTCCTGACCCATCGTCTTGAACGGGGCCGCACGCATGAAAACCGACCAGTCATTGACATCCATACCGCACTCGCAATTCTCAAGCCTCACCAAAACTGTAACACTTCTTTTACATGTTTGCATTTGATCTTAGTCAATATGTAAAAGGCTGTTGACGCCTTTTGGCCGAAATCGCCTGCGCGACCCGCGATCCGGGCGCCCGGCCCAGAACGCCGCTGATCCAGACAGCGCAATCGACCAGCGCGTCGAGGCCGATCCCCGTCTCGATTCCCATCCGGTTGAACAACCAGACCAAATCCTCCGTCGCGACATTGCCCGAGGCGCCCTCGGCGTAGGGACATCCTCCAAGACCGCCGACCGAGGCGTCGAACACGCCGACGCCCATCTCCAGCGCGGCGACGACATTGGCGGCCGCCATGCCGTAAGTATCGTGGAAATGGCCGGCCAGAGCCGGGACCGGCACATGAGCGCCGACGCAATCGATCAGCGCCTTCACGCCGTCGGCGCGCCGACGCCGATGGTGTCGCCAAGGCTGATTTCAAAGCAGCCCATTTCGAACAGGTTTTTGGCGACGCGCGCCGCCGCCTTCGGGTCGACGTCGCCCTCATAAGGGCAGCCGAGCACGCAGGAGACATAGCCCCGCACTTTTACACCCGCGTTGTGCGCTGCCTCCATCACGGGGGCAAATCTTTCGAGCGATTCAGCGATCGAGCAATTGATGTTCTTGCGGCTGAAGCTTTCAGAGGCGGCGGCAAAGACCGCAACCTCCTGCGCGCCCGCCGCGAGAGCCGCCTCAAAACCCTTGAGATTGGGCGTCAGCACCGGATAGGCGACGCCGGCATGGCGCTTGACACTGCGCAAAACCGCGTCGTGATCGGCCATTTGCGGCGTCCATTTCGGCGAGACGAAAGCCGTTGCTTCTATAACGCGACAGCCGGCCTTCGCCAGCCTTTCGATCAATTCGAGCTTGGTCGCCGTCGCTATCGCCTGTTTTTCGTTCTGCAGGCCGTCGCGCGGGCCGACTTCGACGATTTTGACTTTTCCGGGCAGCCGCATCTCATGCTCCGCTCAGGCGGTCTTAGGTCGTTCAGGCCCAGCTCGTCCTTCATCTGCTTGCGGATGAGGAATTTCTGGATCTTGCCCGTCACTGTCATCGGGAAGGCGTCGACGAATTTGATATAGCGCGGGATCTTGTAATGGGCGATCTGGCCCGCGCAGAAGCCGCGCACGTCTTCCGCCGTCATGTCCTCGCCGTCGCGCGGAATGATCCAGGCGCAAAGCTCCTCGCCATATTTCGTGTCGGGCAGGCCGACCACCTGCACATCGCGGATTTTCGGGATGGCGATAGAGGAATTCCTCGATCTCGCGCGGATAGACATTCTCGCCGCCGCGAATGACCATGTCCTTGATGCGGCCGACGATATTGCAATAGCCCTCGTCGTCGATCACGCCGAGGTCGCCGGTGTGCATCCAGCCGTCCTTGTCCACGGCCTCGACGGTCCGGGCGGGATCGTCCCAATAGCCGTGCATGACCGAATAGCCGCGCGTGCAAAGCTCGCCGGCCACGCCGCGCGCAACCGTCTTGCCCGCGCCGTCGACGATCTTGACCTCGCAATGCGGCTGCACGCGGCCGACAGTGGAGACGCGCCGCTCGATGGAATCGTCGAAGCCGCTCTGAAAGGAGACCGGCGAGGTTTCGGTCATGCCATAGGCGATGGTGACTTCGCCCATATGCAGCTTGTCGATGACGCGCTTCATCACTTCGATCGGGCAGGGGCTGCCGGCCATGATGCCGGTGCGCAGGCTGGAGACGTCGAATTTGGCGAAATCCGGATGGTCCAGCACGGCGATGAACATGGTGGGCACGCCGTAAAGCGCGGCGCAGCGCTCGTCCTCGAACCGCCTGCAGCACGGCCAGCGGATCGAAGCCTTCGCCGGATAGACCATGGTCGCGCCATGCGGTCAGGCAGGCGAGATTGCCCATCACCATGCCAAAACAATGATAGAGCGGCACGGGAATGCACACGCGCTCGCCGGCCTTCAGCCGGATGGCGTCGCCGACGAAACGGCCATTGTTGAGGATGTTGCGATGGGTCAGCGTCGCGCCCTTGGGGGCGCCGGTCGTGCCCGAGGTGAACTGGATATTGATCGGATCATTGGCCTTCAGGCCGGCGCCGAGCTTTTGCAGGGCCTCAACTTCGGCGCCCGAGGGCGTCGCCAGCAAATCGCCGAAATTCAGCATGCCCGGCGTTTTTTCCTCGCCGAGGCGGATGACCCATCTGAGCGAGGGCAGGCGCAGCGGCTCCAGCTGCCGGGCGGCGACATGAGGGATTTCCGGCGCGAGCTCGGCGATCATCCCCAGATAATCGCTGCTCTTGAAGGCTGGCGACAGGATGATCGCCTTGCAGCCCACCTTGTTGATCGCATATCGAGTTCGGCCAGACGATAGGCGGGATTGATATTGACCAGGATCAGGCCGGCCTTGGCGGTGGCGAACTGGGTCAGCGCCCATTCCGCATTATTCTGCGACCAGATGGCGACGCGGTCGCCCGTGACGAGGCCCAGCCGCCGCAGGCCGCAGGCCAGCGCATCGACCTTTTCGCGCAATTCGGCATAGGTCAGGCGGATGTTCTGGTGGCGCGAGACCAGCGCCAGCTTCTCGCATGCTGCGCGGCAGGCGCCGTCGAAAAAGGCGCCGATGGCGCTTTCGATCAGCGGGGTATCGGTCGCGCCTTTCACAATGCTCAATTCCGTCACGGCTTCCTCCCATCTTCGCCGGCGTCTTTTGCGTCCGGTCAATCACTTTTGATTTCAAGCGGCGTCCGGCCTCGAATTCCACCAGTTCGGCGCCTTCGCCGACCTGATCGTCCACGGCGCAGCGAAAGGCTTTGACCACGCCCGCCGAAGGGGCGGAAAGCTTGTGCTCCATCTTCATCGCTTCGAGGATCAGCAGCGGCGCGCCCTTCTCGACGCGCACGCCCGTCTTCCGCGAGCAGCGCGATGACGCGGCCCGGCATGGGCGCCAGCAGGCCGCCATGCCCGGCGCCGCTCACGACCGCCACGTCGAGCGGATCGAGCCATTCGATTTTCCAGCTCCGCCTCGCCAGAAAATATGAAAAGCGCCGCCGGCGGCAACCGCCACCGGCTCCTCCCGATGGCCGTCGAATTCCGCGACGATACAGCCGTCGACCCGTCAGTTTCCCCGCGCGCAAGAACCGTCGCGTCGCCGAGCTTCAGCCGGAAGGCGCCGCCGAGATAGGTGACGCGCGACGGTCTCGCGCTTGTCGCCGCAGCGGAAAGTCAGTTCGCGCGAAAGCGCGCCATTCAGGCGCCAGCCGTCGTTTTGCTCCCAGGGCGACGGGCCGGCGGCCTGTTTCGCCTCGCCCAGCAATCTGCGCCAGCGCCGCGACGAGGAAAGCGTCGTCCGGCGGGCCGTGCTCCTCTGGGAACAGGGCGGCGCTTTCGCGCTCGATCAGGCCGGTGTCGAGATCGGCGTCGGTGAAAGAGCGGCAATCGACCAGCCGCGACAGGAAGCCGATATTATTGGCGACGCCGGCGACGCGGAACTCGGCCAGCGCGCCGCGCATCCGCGCCAGAGCTTTTTCGCGCGTCTCGTCCCAGACGATCAGTTTGGCGATCATCGGATCGTAATAGGGGCTGATGGAATCGCCTTCCTCGACGCCCGCGTCGACGCGCACATGGGCGCCCTCCGCGGCGGGCTGCAGATGCAGCAATTTTCCGATCGAGGGCAGAAAGCCCTTGGCCGGGTCTTCGGCATAGATGCGCGCCTCGATGGCGTGGCCGCTCAAGCGGATCTGATCCTGGGTCAGCGGCAAGGGCTCGCCATGGGCGACGCGCAATTGCCATTCGACCAGATCGAGGCCGGTGATCATTTCCGTCACCGGATGTTCGACCTGCAGGCGGGTGTTCATTTCCATGAAATAAAAGCCGCCGTCGGGCGCGACGATGAATTCCACCGTGCCGGCGCCGACATAATTGACCGCACGGGCCGCTTCCACGGCGGCCTCGCCCATGGCGCGGCGGCGCTCCTCGCGTCATGCCCGGCGCCGGCGCCTCCTCCAGCACCTTTTGATGGCGGCGCTGCACCGAGCAGTCGCGCTCGAACAGCGAGACGTAATTGCCGTGGCTGTCGCCGAAGACCTGGATTTCGACATGGCGCGGGCGCGTGACATAGCGTTCGATCAGCACATGGGCGTCGCCGAAACTCGCCTGCGCCTCGCGTTGGCAGGAGGCCAGATGCGGCCAAGAAATCCTCGCGCTTCTCGACCAGCCGCATGCCCTTGCCGCCGCCGCCCGCCGCCGCCTTGATGAGGACGGGATAGCCGATGGAGTCGGCCTCCGACAGCAGCTTCTCAGGGTCCTGATCGTCGCCGTGATAGCCGGGGGTCAAGCGGCACGCCGGCCGCGCCCATCAGCTTTCTTGGCTTCCGATTTCGAGCCCATGGCGCGGATGGCCGTCGACCGGCGGGCCGATGAAGACGATCCCGGCCTCGTCGCAGGCGCGGCAAAAGCCCTCGTTCTCCGAGAGGAAGCCATAGCCGGGATGAATGGCCTTGCGCGCCGGTCTGCTTGCGCCGCGGCGATGATTTTTTCGCCGACGAGATAGGACTCGCGCGCCGCCGCCGGGCCGATGCAAACGGCCTCGTCGGCGAGACGGACATGGCGCGCCCCGGCGTCGGCCTCGGAAAACACCGCGACCGTGCGCACGCCCATGCGCCGCGCGGTCTTGATGATGCGGCAGGCGATTTCGCCGCGATTGGCGATCAGGATCTTGTCGAACATTTGGTCATCCGGTCAGCCCCAGCGCGGCGGGCGTTTGTCGAGGAAGGCGGAGAGGCCCTCCCGAGCCTCCCCGCCCCCGCGGAGGGCGGCGATGCGTCGCGCCGTCTCCTCCGCAAGCGAATCGTCTGATCGATTGTCCGGCCATGTCGCGGATCAGCGCCTTGGCGGCCGCCTGCGCCTGCGGCCCGCCCGCGAGCAGGGCCTCGGCCAGCGTCGCCACGGCCTGCGTCCAGTCGGTCCGCCTCCACCACCTCATGGGCGAGGCCGATCTCCACGCGCCTTGCGCGCGCGAATGCGCTCGGCGGTGAGGAAATAGCGCGAGGCCTGGCGCGCGCCCGATGGCGCGCAGGACATAGGGACCGATGGCCGAGGGGATGAGGCCGAATTTGACTTCCGACGTGGCGAAAGCTCGCAGCCGTGGCCGCGACGCAAATGTCGCAGGCGGCGGCCAGCCCCATGCCGCCGCCGAGCGCCGCGCCATGAACGCGGGCGATGGTGGGCTTGGGCATTTCCGCCAGCCGCCGCAGCATCGTGGCGAGCTTGCGGGCGTCGGCGAGATTGTCCTCGAAGCCGGCCTCGCCCGCCGCCTTCATCCAGTTGAGGTCGGCGCCGGCGGAAAAGCTTTTTCCGCGCCCCGCGAGCACGATCGACGCGCACGCTTTCGATCGGCGCCGAGCAGCCTCGAAAGCCTGCGTCAGCTCGGCGATAACTTGCGCGTTAAAGGCGTTGTGGCGCTCCGGGCGGTTCATCCAGATGGTGGCGACTTGGCCGTCGCGGAAAATTTCCAGCGTCTCGAACATTTTGGCCTCACATCCTGAACACGCCGAATTTGCGTCTCGCGCGCCGGGGCGTTCAGCGCCGCCGACAGCGACAGGCCGAGCACGCGGCGGCTTTGGGCGGGATCGACAATGCCGTCGTCCCACAGCCGCGCCGTGGCGTAATAGGGATGGCCCTGCGTCTCATATTGCTCGCGGATCGGCGCCTTGAAGGCCTCCTCGTCCTCGGCGCTCCAGCTCTCGCCCTTGAGCTTCCAGCGCATCGCGCCGCACGCGGGAAAGAACGCTCGCCGCCTGTTCGCCGCCCATGACGGAAATGCGGCTGTTGGGCCAGGTCCACAGGAAGCGCGGCGAATAGGCGCGTCCGCACATGCCGTAATTGCCGGCGCCGAAGGAGCCGCCGATCAGCATGGTGATTTTCGGAACCTGCGCCGTCGAGACGGCGGTGACCATTTTCGCGCCGTCCTTGGCGATGCCGGCGTTCTCATATTTGCGGCCGACCATGAAGCCGGTGATGTTTTGCAGGAACAGCAGCGGAATGGCGCGCTGGACGCAGAGTTCGATGAAATGGGCGCCCTTTTGCGCGGCTCTCGCCGAACAGAATGCCATTATTGGCGATGATGCCCACCGGCGCGCCGTAAAGCTGGGCGAAGCCGGTGACGAGCGTCGCGCCGTAGCGCGCCTTGAATTCGTCGAAACGCGAGCCGTCGACGACGCGGGCGATGATCTCGCGCACGTCATAGGGGTGGCGCGTGTCGGCGGGAATGATCCCGTAAATTTCCTCGGGGTCGTAAAGCGGCGCCTCGCCGCCGCCCAGCGCGAAGTCGTGTTCCTTGCCCGGTTGAGATTGGCGACGATGCGCCGGGCGATGGCCAGCGCATGGGCGTCGTTCTCGGCGAGATGGTCGGCCACGCCCGAAAGGCGCGTATGGACATCGGCGCCGCCCAGATCTTCGGCCGTCACCATTTCGCCGGTGGCGGCGCTGCACCAGAGGCGGGCCGCCGAGGAAAATCGTGCCCTGATTGCGCACGATGATGGTTTCGTCCGACATGGCCGGCACATAGGCGCCGCCCGCCGTGCAGGAGCCCATCACCACCGCGATCTGCGGGAATGCCCTTGGCCGACATGTTGGCCTGGTTGAAGAAAATGCGGCCGAAATGGTCGCGGTCGGGAAAGACCTCGTCCTGCTTGGGCAGGAAGGCGCCGCCGGAATCGACCAGATAGACGCAGGGCAGATGGTTCTGCTCGGCGATTTCCTGCGCGCGCAGATGTTTTTTCACGGTCAGCGGATAATAGGTTCCGCCCTTCACCGTGGCGTCATTGGCGACGATCATGCACTCGACGCCCGAGACGCGGCCGACTGCCGCGACGACGCCGGCGCTCGGCGCGTCGTCGTCATAAAGGCCATTGGCGGCGAGTTGGCCGACTTCGAGAAAAGCCGCGCCGGGGTCGAGCAGGGCGTCGATGCGCTCGCGCGCCAAAAGCTTGCCGCGCGCCTTGTGCCGCGCCGCCGCCGACCTCGCCGCCGCCCCGGCGCACGATGTCGAATTTTGCGCGGAGATCGTCGACCAGCGGCCCGCATCGCGGCGCGATTGGCGGCGAATTCCGGGCAGCGCGTGTTGATGCTGGTCTTGAGGACGTTCATGTCATCGTCGTTTCGGCCATCAGCTCGCGGCCGATCAGCATGCGGCGGATTTCCGAGGTGCCCGCGCCGATTTCATAGAGCTTGGCGTCGCGCCACAGCCGCCCGGCGGCGAAATCATTGGTGTAGCCGACGCCGCCCGAGCGTCTGGATGGTTTCGCCGGCCATCCACGTGGCCTTTTCGGCGGAATAGAGGATGGCGCCGGCGGCGTCCTTGCGCAGACCGCGCGAATGGTCGGAGCGGTCGCAGGCCTGGCCCACCGCATAGACATAGGCGCGGCGTGGCCGGCCAGGTCGGAGTACATGTCGGCGAGCTTGCCCTGCATGAGCTGGAAATCGCCGATTTTCTGGCCGAATTGCTTGCGCTCGTGCATATAGGGCAGGGCGATGTCCATGCAGGCCGCCATGATGCCGAGCGGGCCGCCGCACAGCACCGCGCGCTCGTAATCGAGGCCGGACATCAGCACCTTCGCGCCATTGCCGACGCCGCCGAGCACATTTTCCTCCGGGATTTCGCAATCGTCGAAAAACAGCGGAAAGGTGTTGGAGCCGCGCATGCCGAGCTTGTCGAGATGGGCGCCGCAGCTGAAGCCGGCAAAACCCTTTTCGACGATGAAGGCGGTCATGCCTTTCGCCCCGGCGGCTGGATCGGTCTTGGCATAAACCACCAACACATCGGCGTCGCCGCCATTGGTGATCCACATTTTCGAGCCGTTGAGGATGTAGCGGTCGCCTTTTTTGTCGGCGCGCAGCTTCATCGACATCACATCGGAGCCGGCATTGGGCTCGGACATGGCGAGCGCGCCGACATGGTCGCCCGACAGCAGTTTTGGCAGATATTTGGCCTTTTGCGCCGGCGTGGCGTTGCGGCGGATCTGGTTCACGCACAGGTTCGAATGGGCGCCATAGGACAGGCCAACCGAGGCCGAGGCGCGGCGAAATTTCCTCAAGCGCGACGATATGGGCGAGATAGCCCATGTCGGCGCCGCCGTCCTCCTCGCTCACCGTCATGCCGAGCAGGCCGAGATCGCCGAATTTCTTCCACAGGTCGGCGGGGAAAAGATTGTCGCGGTCGATCTGGGCGGCGCGCGGCGCGATTTCGGCGTTGGCGAAGGCGCGCACGGTTTCGCGCAGCATGACGATTTCTTCGCTGAAATGCGAAATCAAGGCTCGGGATGGTCACGGGCATGGTCCTCCGGCGCGGCTCTTGGCAAGGCCAGCCTCATCGAAGGGCAGATTATGCGCAAGGGCGGCGCGAAAGACGCCGACAAGGTTGCAATTTCGGCCAATTTTTCGGATGCTGGCGTCATGTCAAAGCAAAAGCTCGCGCAAATCCAAGCGTAAAGCCGGCTCTGCCGCCACGCCAATGGCGTTTGTGCGGGCCATTCTGCTCGCCTATGCGAAATATGGCGTCGATCCAGCCGGCGCTCTCGAAAGGGCGCAAATTCAGCCACAGTCTGTCGACGATCCGCTGGGGCGGGTGACATCGGCGCAGATTCGAGGCTTTGTCCTTCGTGGCCATGCAGGAGCTGGACGACGAGGCTCTGGGCTGGTTTTCCCGAAAACTGCCCTGGGGCGCCTATGGCCTGCTGTGCCGCGCCTCGATCACCGCCGCGACGCTCGACCTCGCGCTGCGCCGCTGGACGCGCCACCACCTCATTCTGCTCGATGACATCGTGCTGGAGCTGAGCGTGACGGAGGGCGTGGCCAGTATTTGCGCGCGCGAGCGCCGCGATCTCGGGCCGTTCCGGGAATTCTGCCTGGTGACGGTGCTGCGCTATGTGCTGGGCTTCGCCTGCTGGGCCATCGATTTCCGCATTCCGCTTTTTCGCGCGGATTTTCCCTATCCGCCGCCGCCCCACGCCGATGTCTATCCAAAACTCTTCTCGGAAAATCTGCATTTCGGCGCCGATTGCGCCCGCATTTCCTTCGACGCCGCCTTCCTCGCCCATCCCTTGCAGCGCGACGAGGCGGCTTTGCAGAAAATGCTCAAGCGCGCCCTGCCGCTGACCGTGCTGCCCTATCGCCGCGACCAGAAGATCACCGCGCGCGTGCAGCAGGTGCTGCGCATGCCCAACGCCCATCTGCCGGGAACGGAGGATCTGGCCGAAGGTTTCAATATTTCCACCGCGCACCCTGCACCGGCAGCTCAGCAAGGAGGGCGCGTCGCTGCGCGAATTGAAGCAGAAGGCGCGGCTGGAGCGGGCGAAACAGGCGCTTGCGCGGAGCAGCCAACCCATCAAGCGCGTGGCCTTCACGGTGGGCTTTCGCAATGAAAAAGCTTTCGCCCGCGCGTTCCGGCAATGGACTGGCGAAACCCCGAGCGCTTTTCGGAAAAAGGTCAGGCCGGCGATAAGCAATCCGACCGACATGAGCAAATAGTCTTAGGAATTGCGGTCCCTCCGTCTCGCGGCATAGTGGGGTCATGGATATTGGGAGCACAAAATGACTTCGGCCGACCCTGTTGTCATCGTCGGTTCCGCCCGGACCCCCATGGGCGCCTTTCAGGGCGACCTCAAAAACGCCACCGCCGCCGAACTCGGCGCGACCGCCATCAAGGCGGCGCTGGACCGGGCCGGGCTGGCGCCGGATCAGATTGACGAAGTCCTGTTGGGCTGCGTGTTGTCCGCCGGGCAGGGACAGGCGCCCGCCCGGCAAGCGGGACTTGGGGCAGGGTTGCCCGCTGCGGCGGGCGCGACAACGGTCAATAAAGTGTGCGGATCGGGCATGAAGGCGGCCATGTTCGCCCATGACCTGATCCTTGCCGGCAGCGCCAATATCGTCGTCGCCGGTGGCATGGAGAGCATGACCAACGCGCCCTATCTGCTCGACCGGGCGCGCGGCGGCTATCGCCTCGGCCACGGCAAGGTGCATTGACCACATGTTCCTCGACGGCCTTGAAGACGCCTATGACAAGGGCCGTCTGATGGGAACTTTCGCCGAAGATTGCGCCCAGACCTTCCAGTTTACCCGCGAGGCGCAGGACGATTACGCCCTGGCCTCGCTGACTCGCGCCCAAAAAGCCATCGCGGACGGCAGTTTTACGGGCGAGATCGCGCCGGTCACCTTGCGCTCCGGCCGGACTGAGACAACGGTCACGCAGGACGAACAGCCGGGCAAGGCGAGGCCGGACAAGATCCGCAGCCTGAAACCGGCCTTCCGCGAAGGCGGCACGGTCACGGCGGCCAATTCCAGCTCGATTTCCGATGGCGCAGCGGCCCTGGTTTTTATGCGCGCGTCCGAGGCGGAATCGCGCGGCCTCGCTCCGTTGGCCCGGATCGCCGGCCATGCCACCCACGCGCAGGAGCCGCATCTCTTCGCCACCGCGCCGATTGGCGCGATCCGGAAACTCGCCGCCAAGACGGGATGGGCGCTCGGCGAGGTCGATCTGTTCGAGATCAACGAGGCCTTCGCGGTCGTCGCCATGGCGGCGATGCGCGATCTCGATCTGCCGCATGACAAGGTCAATATCAATGGCGGCGCCTGCGCGCTCGGCCATCCCATCGGCGCCTCGGGCGCGCGCATTCTGGTGACATTGCTCGCCGCCCTGAAAAAACACGGGCTCAAGCGCGGCGTTGGCGCGCTGTGCATCGGCGGCGGCGAAGCCACGGCCTTGGCGGTCGAGATCATGTCGAGCCGCTGTATTTTCACTCGCTGGCGGCTTTCTTCCGACTAATGCTCCAAACATAAGCGGCAAGCGCATCGACGTCGGCTTCCGAAAGCGCGGCGCCGCCTTTGGGCGGCATGGCGCCGGCATGGGCCTTGGGATGCGGCACGCCGTTTTCGATGATTTGTCTGATCGAGGACAGCGAGCCTTTTGCCCACAGCCATTTGCCGCTGGTCAGGTCGCCGCCGAGCGGACTGCCCTTGGCGTCGGCGCCGTGACAGCCGATGCAGGGGCCGCCGTCCTCTTCGCCTCGGAAAATGCGTCCGCCCAGCGCCACTGTTTCAGGCTTCACGCCCGGAGGGGCAATGGCTCCGGCGTCGGGGTGAATTCCTTCGGGCGGCCGGGCCGGGGAGGATGAAGACGCCGCGTCGCTGGCGGCCGGCGCGGCCTGAAGCGCGGCAGTTTTGTCGCCCGAATAGGTGACACGCCAGATGCGCCCATTCTTGTCGTCGGAAATGTAAAGCGCGCCATCGGGTCCGACCGCTACTCCAGAGGGACGATGCGCGGCCCCCGCCGGGGTTTTGTTCGCGCCCGCGAATCCATCGGCGAAGACGATGAATTCACCCGCAGCCTTGCCATCGGCCAAAGGCTGGAACACGACATTATAACCGCCTTGCGGCGAGGGCGCGCGATTCCATGAGCCGTGGAAGGCGATGAACACCCCGCCGCGATAGGAACTCCGGAAAAAGCCCGCCGTCATAAAACGCCATGGCGTTGGGCGCCCAATGGGCAGGGAAGGCGACGACAGGCGGCTTTTTGGTCGCGCAAACGCCGATCATCTTGCCGCCGTCGCCGCCATATTCCGGCGCGAGCACGAGCTTGTCCTGCTCGCCGTCGAAGTAGCAATAAGGCCAGCCGAAGTCGGCGCCCGGTTCGAGTTGGACCAGTTCTTCCGCCGGCAACTCGGCGCCTTGAGCATGGGTATAGAGCTTGCTCCAGTTTTCGGCCAATTGGTCGCGGCCGTGCTGCGTGGCGAACAGGCGCCCCGCCCGGTCGAAGGCAAACCCCTCGCCATTGCGCAGGCCGGTGGCGAAACGCTCGCCGGGCGAGAATTTCTGGCCAAGCTTATTGGCGTCGTAGCGCCAGATCCCGCCGCGGGTTTCAAGTTCGACGCAAGGGTCATGGCCGGGTTGGTCGGCCATGCGGTTTTCCGCCTGACAGGAATTGGTCGCCGAGCCGAGGTCGACATAGAGCGCGCCCTTTTCGTCGATGGCGAAAGGGTGCATGGGATGGTCGCCGGTGAGCGGCAAACCGGAGACGACCACTTCCGACCGGCCTTCTGGCGCCGGCGCGCCGCCGCTTGACGGCAAGGGGAGGCGCTCGATGCGGTCATTCATTTCGAAATAGAGCCAGTCCTTGTAAAGGGCGATGCCCGTGCCGCCTTTGGACCCCTGCGCGGCGGTGGGGCCAAAGTGAGCGACGTCGGCTTTGCCTACGCCCGTTTTGTCCTGCAGGGCGACGAGGAAGCCGCCCCTTGGCGGCGTGTCATTGCCGTAATAGCGTCCGCTCCAGGTATTGACGTAAACCACGCCGTTCGGCGCGACGACGAGATGGCGCGCATGGCCGATCTTGTCGGCGAAGATCGTCGCGCAGAAGCCGGGCGGCAGCGAGAGGCCGCCGTTGTCGCCGACACAGGCGGCCATCGCCGGGGAAGCCAAGCCGGCGGCGACAAGCCCTGCCGCCAGCGACGCCTTTCCGGGAATGGACCACATGACATATCTCCAGAGCCGAGCGTTACAACAGAAAAGACAGAGCGGTTTCGCAAGACTGCTCCACCTTGAGCGCGAGCAGTCCGTCGGCGCGGGTCCGGCCAAGATTGACCGCCGCGACTGGCTTTCCAAGCCGCGCCGCGGTTTCGGCGAAGCGAAAACCCGAATAAAGCATGAGCGACGAACCGACGATCAGGACGGCGTCGGCCTGCTCCAGACTTCGCGCGGCGGCGGCGAACCGGTCGCGCGGCACATTCTCGCCGAAGAACACCACATCGGGCTTGACCACGCCGCCGCAGCTTGGGCAGGGCGGGATAACAAAGCCGGCAAAATCGACGCCATCAAGGTCGGCGTCGCCATCCGGCGCGACGCCAGCCTGCAGGTCGAGCCAGTCGGCGTTCAGACGGATCAGATCCGCCTGCCATTCGTCGCGAGGCGACCGGCGTTCGCAGTCCATGCAGCGGACCCTGTCGATCCGCCCATGCAGGTCGATCACCCGCGCGCTGCCCGCGGCCTGATGCAGCCGGTCGACATTCTGCGTGACGAGCTGCTCGGCTTTGCCGCTTGCCTCCAGCCGGGCCAGGGCGCGATGCGTATCGTTGGGCAAGGCCTGGCTGAGGCGCGGCCAGCCCAGCAGGCTGCGCGCCCAATAGCGCTTCTGAGTCATTTCCTGGCCCATGAAGGCCTGGAACGTCACCGGCGGCGGGCGCTTCCACTGGCCCTCCGCGTCGCGATAATCGGGAATGCCTGAACCTGTGCTGCAACCGGCGCCGGTCAAGACGAAAAGTCTGGGATGCCGTTCGACGAAGTTTTGCAAATTCGGGTATTCAATCATGAGACCAAGTTTCGAGACCGAAAACGGCGAAATAGTGGTTGCGATCCAGCCAGACCTTTGTCGCCCGCCATCCCGTCGAACCGGCCAGCGCCGCGAAGACATCGAGATCATATTTGCGCGAACTTTCGGTGTGAATGGTTTCGCCGGCCTCAAATGCGAAGTCCTCGCCGCATACGGCGACCTGGCGCGCATCAAGGCTGACGAGATGCATCTCGATGGCCGATTCGCTGGCGTTCCAGCGCGCTTCATGCGCGAAACGGTCGAGCGGAAAGTCGCCGTCGAGCTCCCGATTGATCCGCGCCAGAAGATTGAGGTTGAAGGCCGCCGTCACGCCCTCGCTGTCGTTATAGGCGTCGATCAACATTCGGACGTCCTTCTTGAGATCGACGCCGATGATCGCCTTGCCCTGCTTGCCGACATGGCGCCGGAGCCTGCGCAAGAAGGCGGCGGCCTCGGCGTGATTCAGGTTGCCGATGGTCGAACCGGGAAAGAAGGCGGTCCTGCGCCCGGGCGGCAGATCCGGGCAGCTCGAAATCATGGTTGAAGTCGGCGACGACCGGAAAAACATCGAGGTCGGGAAAACGCCTTTCGATCCGTCTGACCGTGCGCGCGAGAAAATCGCCGGCGATGTCGATTGGAACGTAAAGGCGGGGCCGGTCGAGCGCGGCGATCAGGATCTCGGTCTTGATCCCCGCTCCGGCGCCATATTCGAACAGCAATGTCTCCCCGCCGCAGAAACGGGCAATTTCACCGGCATGACGCAGCAGGATTTCGGTTTCCGTCCGGGTGGGATAATAGTCGTCGAGGCGGGTGATCTGCTCGAAAAGCTGCGATCCCCGCTCGTCGTAAAGCCAGCAAGGGGCCAGGGTTTTGCGCGGACGCGACAGCCCGGCGACGACGGCGGCGCGAAACGCCTCGTTAACCTTCGAGCGCACAAATCCGGTTTCAAGCATCGTCGCCGTCCCCCGCCAGGCGCAGGCCGGAAAATTGCCACCGCGCGTGCGGCGGAAAGAAATTACGGGTGCTTGCGCGCACGGAACTGCCGGGCGTCGCACAAGAGCCGCCGCGCAGGACAAATTGTCCGCACATGAACTTGCCGTTATATTCGCCTGCCGCGCCTTCGGCGGGGCGAAAGCCCGGATAGGGAGCGAAGGCGCTGCTTGTCCACTCCCAGGCATCGCCGAACATCTGGCGCAAGCCTTGTTGCGCAATCGGCGCAGGCGCGGGACAAAGCCGATCACAGTCCAGCAGGTTGCCGGATTGCGGCAAGCTGGCGGCGGCAAACTCCCACTCGGCTTCCGTCGGCAGACGGCGATTGGCCCAGCGCGCAAAGGCGTCGGCTTCGAAATAGCTGATATGGACAACCGGCGCCGCCGGATCGACCGGGCGCCGGCCCGAAAGAGTCATGGTCCAATAGCCGCCGTCGCGCTTTTCCCAATAATTGGGCGCCGTCCATTCCTCGGCGCAACATCGGGCCCAGCCTTCCGACAGCCACAGCAGGGGGCGGCGATAGCCGCCGTCGGCGATGAAATCCATCCATTCCGCATTGGACGCCAGCCGGTCGGCAAGGCGAAAGGGCGCGATGAAAACGCGATGACGCGGACGCTCGCAATCAAAAGCGAAGCCTTCCGCTCCGGCGCCGATCTCGACCAGCCCGCCCGAATATTTCAACAGCTGGGCGGGCGGCGGCGCAGACCCGGCGACAGCGCCGTCATCGCGGCTCCGGTAGACCGGACCCAGCGGATTTTGGGCGAATAAATGCAGGATGTCGGTCAGCAGCAGTTCCTGATGCTGCTGTTCGTGATGACAGCCCAACTCCACCAATTCCATCGCGCGCGCGGAGCGCGGCTGTAGCCAGAGCTTCTCCATCTCGGCGTCGACATGGGCGCGATAAGCGAGGATTTCCTCCAGCGTGGGCCGGGTGAGGAGACCCCGCAACGGTCTCGGCTGTCGCGAGCCCAGCGCCTCGTAATAGGAATTGAACAAGAAAGAATAGCTCGGATCGAAGGTGCGATAGTCCGGCGCGCAGGGCTCAAGAACCAGTTTCTCGAAAAACCAGCTCGTATGCGCGAGATGCCATTTCGCCGGGCTGGCGTCCGGCATGGATTGCACCGTCGCGTCGGCGTCGGAAAGCGGTTCCGCGAGATCGCGGCTTTTTCCGCGAACGGCCCGGAAAAACCTCAACAGGTCACCAGGTTCTTGTTCGATGAGGCTTTGTTGGCGAAACTTTTGTGAAGACTGGTCAGGGGCGCGGCTGCGGTGCAGGGTGGACATGGCCAATCGCTTTGCTCGAGTTGCAAAAAAGAAACCCGACCCAAAAGGCCAGACCTCGTCGGCTTAGCGAGCGGTTAACGTCCGAGCCGCGAAATGTTTCCGATCGATCCACAGTCCAATCATGATGTCGCGTTGGGGCGCGGCTGCTTGAGCCGGACGCCCCTTCCGCCGCCGCGGCTCTCGACATTGTCGCCGAGAATCTCAACTCCCGCCCGGTCCAGCGCCTCGATCACCTTGGTAAGCGTGTCGATCACCCCCCGGACGTTGCCTGCGCTGGCTTCCATGCGCTGGATGGTCGGCAATGAGACGCCCGACATTTTCGCCAACCGGCGCTGATCGAGGCCGAGCAAGGCGCGCGCGGCGCGTAATTGCGATGCCGTGATCAAATTCGGCTCTCCCCTTCGCAGTCCTTTTGCGTCTGCGATATTGACCCCGTGACGAACGGGAGTAAATTGGCCCCACCGATGATTTACATCATAATTGATGCATAAAACATGACTATTAGTATAAAAAGCATGAGTTTCGAGAATCGCGCGGCCTGGGGCCGCCGGTGATGCCGGTCGCCGTTTTTCTTGCCGGAGATGCGGCTCTTCTTGCCTTGGCCGTTGCGGCGATCTGGCTCCTTCGTTTTCGTGGCGCGTCGACCTTCGTCTATGCCGTCTCGCTCGCCGTCTCGCTAGTGTTGCTTGGCGCCGCCGCCACGCGGCTCATCTCGGTGGCTGCGCCCTCGATCCTCACCTTGCCCCTGGGTCTTCCCCGGATTGGCGCCCATTTCAGGATTGACGCCCTGTCGGCGTTTTTCCTCACCGTCGTCAATCTTGGCGCAGCGGCCGCCAGTCTCTACGGACTTGGCTATGGCCGGCACGAGCATGAGCCCGGCAGGGTGCTGCCGTTTTTTCCCGCCTTCCTTGCGGCCATGAATCTCGTCCTCGTCGCCGACGACGCCTATGTGTTTCTTCTCTGCTGGGAGTTGATGTCGCTGGCGTCCTGGGCGCTGGTGATGGCGCATCATGCCGAGAAAGAAAACGCGCGCGCCGGTTACGTTTACATCCTCATGGCCAGCATCGGCGCCTTCGCCTTGCTGCTGGCCTTCGGCGCGCTGGCCGGCCCTGACGCCGGCTTCACCTTCGCAGCGATGCGCGCCCATCCGCATGCGCCAATGGTGGCGGGGATCGTGCTGGCGCTTGCGCTGCTGGGCGCCGGTTCGAAAGCGGGACTGGCGCCTTTCCACATCTGGCTCCCGCTCGCCCATCCCGCGGCGCCGAGCCATGTCTCCGCCCTGATGAGCGGCGTCATGACCAAGGTGGCGGTCTATGGCTTCATCCGCATCGTGTTTGACCTGGCGGGCCGGTCGACTGGTGGTGGGGCATCCCGGTGATGTCGCTGGGGGCGACCTCCGCCGTGCTGGGCGTGCTCTTCGCGCAAATGCAGAGCGATACTGAAGCGCGTCCTCGCTTACTCGACGATTGAAAACATCGGCGTCATTTTCATCGCGCTCGGACTGTCGCTGGCCTTCGAGGCCAGCGGTTATGGTCCCGCCGCGGCGCTGGCGATGACGGCGGCGCTGCTCCACGTCTTGAACCACTCCTTGTTCAAGACCCTGCTGTTCTTCGGCGCCGGCGCGGTCCTGACGGCGACGGGCGCGCGGGACCTCGGGCGTCTGGGCGGGTTGCTGAACCGCATGCCGGCGACCGGCCTGTTCGTTCTGATCGGATGCGCCGCCATTTCGGCCCTGCCGCCGTTGAACGGCTTTGTCTCGGAATGGCTGGTGTTTCAGGCGATTCTGCTGAGCCCGGCGCTGCCGATCTGGGGGCTGAGATTGATGATCCCGGCGGTCGGCGCCATGCTGGCTCTGGCGGCGGCGCTGGCGGCCGCCTGTTTCGTCCGGTTGTTCGGCATTGCCTTTCTCGGCCGTCCCCGCAGCGCGGAGGCGGCCAGCGCCGTTGATGTCGATCGTTTTTCCCTGACGACGATGGGCATATTGTCGGGCCTCTGCCTGCTGGCGGGGGTCTTTCCTGGCGTGGTGATCGACGCGCTGGCGCCGATCGTGCGCGGGCTGGTCGGCGCCAACATGACGTCGCAGGATGCGCTCCCCTGGCTTTCGATCGTGCCGATCGCCGAAAGCCGGAGTTCCTATAACGGCCTTCTGGTGTTCTTCTTCATTGCGTTTTCGGCGTTGCTGGCGGCTTTTGTCGTTCATCGGCTGGCGTCGAGCAAGATCCGCCGCGCGCCGGCCTGGGACTGCGGCTTTCCCGAGCCCGATCCCATCACGCAATATTCGGCCGAGTCCTTTGCCCAGCCGGTGCGCCGGGTTTACGCGGGCTTCGCCTTTCGCGCCGAGGAACAGATCGACATGCCGCCGCCCGGCGATCTTCGTCCCGCCCGCTTCGAGGCGCCGATTTCACGACCGCGCATGGGAGCTTTTCTATGCGCCGGTCATCGCCGCCGTGCAGGCTGTGGCCAATCGACTGAACGGGCTGCAATTCCTCACCATCCGCCAATATCTGAGCCTGGTCTTCGGCGCCTTGGTGTTCCTTCTGCTGGTTCTCGCCTCATGGAGCTGATTGGCGCCCTCTCGATCCAGTTGTCGCAGATGCTGGTGGTGCTGTTGCTGGCGCCGCTGCTGACCGGCTTCGTGCGCAAGGTCAAGGCGCGCCTGCTGCTGCGGCGCGGGCCGCCTTTGCTGCAGCCTTATCATGACCTGATCAAGCTCACGCAAAAGGAAGCCATCGTCGCCGAGAGCGCATCCTGGCTGTTTCGGGTCGCGCCCTATCTGATCTTCTCGGCGACCTGGGTCGCGGCGGCGCTGACGCCGACCTTCGCCATCGGCCTGCTGTTCAGCTGGTCGGCCGATCTGATCGCCATCATCGCCCTGCTCGGCAGCGCGCGATTCTTTCTCGCTCTGGCGGGGATGGACGTAGGAACGAGTTTCGGCGGCCTCGGCTCCAGCCGCGAAATGATGTTCGCCACGCTGGCCGAACCGGCGTTGATCATGATCGTCTTTACCCTCGCCCTCATCGCGGGCTCGACCCAGCTCTCCACTGTCGCGGCCTTCATGATGTCGCCCGCCGTCGGGCTTGCGCGTTTCGCTCGGCATGGCGTTGATCGCCCTGGTCATCGTCGCAGTCGCCGAAAACGCCCGCATCCCCGTCGATAATCCCGCGACCCATCTGGAGCTCACCATGGTCCACGAGGCCATGGTGCTCGAATATTCGGGCCGGCATCTCGCGATGATCGAACTGTCGTCGCAACTCAAGCTGCTGCTTTACATGACGCTGATCGCCTGCGTCTTCGTTCCCTGGGGTCTCGCGCCTTCGGCAGCCGATTTTTCGACGCATGTGCTGGGGGTCGTCGCTTATGTCGGCAAGCTGGCCGGCAGCCGGGCTCTTGCTGGCGCTGTTCGAGGTGACGGTGGCCAAGATGCGCATTTTCCGCGTGCCGGATTTCATCGGCGTGGCGCTGATGCTCGGATTGCTCGCCACGCTTCTGCGTTTCATGTCGCGGGGTCTGTAGCATGGATCGGCTTGATTTCGACGTCGCGCATCTTTTCGCCGGAGGTCTGGTCCTGATCAGCTTCATGCTGCTCTACCAGGACCGCCTCTATGCCCTGTTGAACATGTTCGCCCTCCAGGCGGTGGTGCTGGCCCTGTCTGTCAGCTGGCAGGCCTATATCCAGCACGCGCCGCATCTTTACATCACCGCCGCGATCACCATCGCCTTCAAGGCCATCATCATTCCGGTGGCGCTGCACCGCATCGTCGCGCGCCTCGGCGTCCATCGCAACGTCGAAAACGTGGTCAGCGTCGTGCCGACCATGCTGGCCGGCATCGCGCTGGTCGCCTTGTCCATGGTGGTCATGCTGCGCGTGACCCATGGCGCGGACGCGCTGGCGCGCGAGGATCTCGCCTTCGCGCTGTCGGTGGTGCTGCTCGGCCTGCTGATGATGGTCACCCGCAGCAACGCCGTGAGCCAGGTGGTCGGGTTCATGTCGCTGGAGAACGGCCTGATCCTCGCGGCGACCGGCGCCAAGGGCATGCCTCTGGTGGTCGAGATCAGCGTCGCCTTTTCGGTCCTGATCGCGCTCATCGTCATCGGCATCTTCCTGTTCCGCATCCGCGAGCGCTTCGACTCGGTGGATATTCAGGCCATGGACGATATTCGGGGTGAAGGGCGATGAACGTCCTTATCGCCAATAATCTCTATCTGATCCTGTTCCTGCCGCTGCTCACGGCGATCGCCCTGCTGGCGTTGCCGGATTACCGCGTTTCCGCGCGGCTCAACGTGGCCTCGTGCTTCGTGACTTTTCTGGCCGCCTTGAGCTTGTTCTTTGCGAAGCCGGCCTCCGGGCGCTATCTGCTGATCGACGACCTCAACATCGTCTTCGTGGTGCTCAACACCTTTGTCGCCTTCACCACCAGCGCCTTCAGCGCCAGCTATATCGCGCATGAACTGGTCACGGGACGGCTCACCGCCGACGCAGCTGCGTTTCTATCACGCCATGTATCAATTGCTGCTCGGCGCGATGAATCTCGCGCTGGTCGCCAATAATATCGGCCTGATGTGGGTGGCGATCGAAGTGGCGACGCTGACCACCGTCGTCATGGTCGGCATGTACCGCACCCATCAGGCGCTGGAAGCGGCGTGGAAATATTTCATTCTGGGCAGCGTCGGCATTGCCCTGGCCCTGTTCGGCACGATCCTGATTTATATGGCGGCGCGGCCCGTGGTGGGCGAGGGTTTGAATGGCATGGTCTGGACCGTGCTGATCGACCATGTCGCGCAATTCGATCCGGCGCTGCTGAATCTCGCCTTCGTCTTCCTGCTGCTGGGATACGGCACCAAAGTGGGTCTGGTCCCCCTGCACGCCTGGCTCCCCGACGCCCATGCCGAGGGTCCGACGCCGATTTCGGCGGTGCTGTCTGGCCTGCTGCTCAATGTGGCGCTTTACGCGGTGTTGCGTTTCAAGATGCTGATGGCGGCCAATCCGGGCGCGCTGGCGCCGGGACCGCTGATGGCGACGCTGGGATTGCTGTCGATCGTCTTCGCCGGCTTCATGCTGTATCGTCGCGGCGACATCAAACGCATGTTCGCCTATTCCTCGATCGAGCATATGGGGATCATCGTGTTCGCCTTCGGCATGGGCGGCGCGCTTGCCAATTTCGCCGGCCTGCTGCACATGACCATGCACAGCCTGACCAAATCGGCGATTTTTTTCGCAGTCGGTCACATCGTTCAGGCCAAGGGAACCCAGAAGATCTCCGACATTCGCGGGCTGACGGTCACGCATCCGCTGCTGGGATGGACGCTGGTCGTCGGCGTTATGGCCATTGTCGGCATGCCGCCGGCCGGCGTCTTCATGAGCGAATTCCTGATCGTCAGTTCGACCGTCGCAAGGGCGCCCATTCTTGCTGTCGTCATGGTGATCGGGCTGCTGGTGGCGTTTGGCGCGCTGGTGTTGCGCATGCACGGCATGGCCTTCGGGAAGCCGAGCGGCGGCGTGGCGCCGGTCCACGCCTCCTACCTGCCGCTGGGCGCGCATCTTGCGCTGGTCCTGGCGGCCGGCGTCTATCTGCCGCCGCCGCTGGTCGCCTGGTTCCAGCACATCGCCGTCTTGCTCGGCTGAAAGGAGCGCCATGAACGAGGTTTTTGCGAGCGCTCCCGGCCCTTCCCGATCATCGCCCATGGCCGAGGCGCAGAGGTCGATGCGGCGATGTGGGACGCGCTGGCGCAACACCTGGCGTCGGGTGAAACGACGCTGTTGGGGCTGTGGGGCGAGGCGCGGCATGGTCCACATGGCTCTGCTCGACAAGACCTCGGTCGCGGTCGCCAGCCTCGCCTGCGCGGACGGCCGGTTTCCATCGGTCGCCCGCCACCATCCGCCAGCGAGCCGTCTGGAGCGGACCATCCACGACCTATACGGCCTCGAAGCCGGTGGAAGCCCCGACCCGAGACCCTGGCTCGACCATGGGCGCTGGCCGTCGCGAAAAACGTCCGGCGCGCTACGCCTTCCTGCCGAGCATTGGCCAAGGGCTGCACCAGATTCCGGTTGGCCCGGTCCATGCCGGCATTATCGAACCCGGCCATTTCCGTTTCACCGCCTGTGGCGAGGCCGTGGTTCGTCTGGAGGAAAGGCTCGGCTATACCCACAAGGGCGTCGAGAGCCTCATGGCCGGCGCCGCGCTCGACCGCGCCGGTCTTTTGGCGGCGCGCCTGTCCGGCGACAGCACGGTCGCCTGTTCGCTGAGTTTTTCGCGCGCCGTCGAAAGCGCGCTGGGCTTCGAGGCGCCCCCTCGCGCTGTCTGGGTCAGAGCCCTGATGGCGGAACTGGAGCGTCTCGCCAACCATTTCGGCGACATCGGCGGCGTCTGCAACGACGCGGCTTTCGCGCTGATGCTCGCCCATTGCAGCGTCTTGCGCGAACGGGTGTTGCGGGCCTGCGATGTCTGTTTCGGCCATCGCATGATGATGGATGTCATCGTCCCCGGCGGCTTGAGAGCCGATCTCGACCCGGAAGCGCCTGCCGTGCTGCGCGACCTCGTGGCGACGCTCCGCGCGGCCTTCCCGCAATTGATCGAACTCTATGACAACACCGCATCCTTGCAGGACCGCACGGCCGGCACAGGCGTCTTGAGCGCGGCGCTGGCGCGGCAATTCGGCTGCGGCGGCTTTATCGGCCGCGCCTCCGGACGGTCTTTCGACGCCCGCCGCGATCTGGCCTATCCTCCTTACGATCAGCTGAAATTCGACGTTCCGACGCCACCGAGGGCGACGTCAACGCGCGCGTCTGGCTGCGTATTCGTTGAGGTCGAGCAAAGCCTCGGCCTGATCGACCAGATATTGGGCGCCCTGCCCCCCGGCCGCTTCTTCACCGAACCGCCAGCGGGCGGCGGCGAGGGCCTCGCGCTGGTCGAAGGGTTTCGCGGCGACATGCTGGCCTGGGTGCGGCTCGCGCCCGATGGAAAGATCGACCGCTGCCATATGCGCGATCCATCCTGGTTCCAATGGCCGCTGATCGAAGCCGCCATCGAAGGCAATATCGTCGCGGATTTCCCGCTTATCAACAAATCCTTCAACTGCTCCTATTCCGGGCATGATCTCTAGGCCGCCTGATGCGCAAGCTTCTCCTGCAAACCTTGCTGAAGGTTCCGTTGACCGAGCCGCGCCCGGCGGACGACGATCCTGAATTTGTCGCCCTGTCGCGCCAGCTCAAGCAAGGCATCGACCGGCGTTTCGGGCGCAGCCTGGCGATCCGGCAGGTCGACGCCGGGTCGTGCAACGGCTGCGAATTGGAAATCCATGCGCTCAACAATCCCTTTTATGATCTGGAGCGCTTCGGCCTGAAATTCGTGGCGTCGCCGCGCCATGCCGACCTGCTTCTCGTGACCGGGCCGGTGACATTCAACATGCGGGAGGCGCTGCAAAGAACCTATGACGCCACGCCGGGACCGAAATGGGTGGTCGCCGCCGGCGCCTGCGCCCTGGACGGCGGGCTTTATGCCGGAAGCTACGCCTGCGCCGGCGGGGTTTCCGACGTCATTCCGGTCGATTTGCACATTCCCGGCTGCCCGCCCACGCCCATAAGCCTGATCAAGGGGCTGTTGGCGCTGATCGCCTGAAGTTAGCCGGCAATCGAGACGCCAAGCGTCTGAAAAAGCAGAAAGCCATTGAGCAGCAGCACCGCGCCGGCGCCGATCAAAGCCAGTGCTTGAGTCCGGCGGCTATTGACGAAAGACCCCCATGATGTCCGCGCGCCGGGTGAACATCAGCAGCGCGATCATCGGCAAGGGCAAGGCGATGCTGAGCACGACCTGACTGAGGACCAGCGCTCTGGTCGCATCGACGCCCAGCGCGATCACGCCGAAGGCCGGCAGCATGGTGACGAGCCGTCGCGCCCAGACCGGAATGCTGAACCCGACAAAACCCTGCATGATCATCTGGCCGGCCATGGTGCCGACGGTCGAGCTGGACAGGCCCGAGGCGATCAAGGACAGCAGGAACACGCCGGCCGCGCCCGCGCCGAGCAGCGGCGTCAAGGTGTGATAGGCCGTCTCGATCTCGGCGACGTCGCTATGCCCGGCATGGAAGGCGCTCGCGGCCATCATCACCATCGCCATGTTGACGAGGCCGGCGAAGGCCAGCGCGATCACCACCTCGATATTGGAGAAACGCAAGACGCGGCGCCGCTCGCAGTCGTCGCGCACCGGCGTGCGCGATTGGGTCAGGCCGGAATGAAGAAAAATGGCGTGCGGCATCACGGTCGCGCCGACGATGCCGACGGCGATGAGCAGCGCCCCGGCGTCGGCGATATGCGGCGTGACCGTCCCCAGGCCGCCGCGCCCCAGTCGACAGGGCGCGATGAAGATTTCGACGAGGTAGCAAAGCCCGATGAGGCCGACCATGGCGCCGATGATCAATTCGATCGGTCGGAAACCCAGGCCTTCGAACATGAGTATGCCGTAGGAGAGACAGGCCGTGATCGCCATGCCGGCCAGAAGCGGCATGTGGAACAACAGCGACAGGCCGATGGCGCCGCCGAGAAATTCGGCCAGATCGGTCGCCATGGCGGCGATCTCGCTGACGCCCCACATGCCCCAGACCACGGGACGCGGAAACTCGTCGCGGCAGACTTCCGCCAGATTGCGGCCGGTGGCTATGCCGAGTTTGGCGGAAAGGGCCTGGAACAGCATGGCGATCAGATTGGCCAGCAACACCACCCACAACAGCCCATAGCCATATTTCGCGCCCGCCTGGATATTGGTGGCGAAATTGCCGGGGTCCATATAGGCGATCGACGCGATGACGGCGGGGCCGGCAAAGGCCAGATAGCGCCGCCAGCCGCCGCCCTGACCCGACAGAACATCCTGCGCGGTCGTCATGGTCCGCGCGGTCAGGGAGTCGGATTTCAGGGCCGTTTCGAGAGTCATTCAGCAGGCCGGATTTAAATCTGTAGCCAAGGCTACAATATATATTGTGCGCTTGTTTTTGGAAGTCAACGTCCATATTGTAGCCTTCGCAACACTGTGATCGTTGCAGTGCAAGTTTGTTGCCGTTCGGCCAAAAACGAGAGACTCGATGCCGAGGAAAATCAGGCAAGAAGCGGCTGAAGCGGGCGAACTCGGAACTGCCGGCCGAACAGACCCAGGCGCGACGCTTCGGCAAGACCCGGTCGGCCCAATCGGGCGCGCTTTGCGAGGATTATGTCGAGCTGATCGCCGACCTGTTGGCGACCGCCGGCGAGGCGCGTCCGACCGACGTGGCGCGCCGCTTGGGCGTTTCCCACGCCACCGCCATCAAGACCATTTCACGTTTGAAGCGCGAGGGACTGGCGACGCGGCCTTCCCTATCGCGGCGTGTTCCTGACCGAAGCCGGAAAGGCGTTGGCGGAAAAAGTGAAAGAGCGCCACAGGCTGGTCGTCGAGGTGCTGCTCGCCCTCGGCGCGCCCAATGAGGCGGCGGAGGCCGACGCCGAGGGCATGGAGCATTTCGTCTCCGAACCGACGCGGGCGGCCATGTCCGAGTTTTTGCGCCTGCGCCGGATCGAGACGGCGTCCTAGCTGGATGACGCGAGGGGTCGAACCGGAGGTTCGCTTGTAAAGATCAGAGCGGAAAAATAGACGAGCGCCGACAAGGGCGGTGATCCAGAATGTGGTCGGCCAGTCGGTCAGATAGGCCAGCACAAGTCCGCCCCAGGCCTCCGCCAGCGCCAGAACCGTCGCCAGCGCCACGCCCCGCCCGACGCGGGTGGTCAATCTCTGCGCCGCCGCCGCCGGTCCGACCATCAAGGTGAAAACCAGCAAAACACCGACGATTTGCGCGCATTCGGCGACGGCCACGGCGACGATGGTCATGAAAGCCGTCGCCACGAAAGCCGCCGGGACGCCCTTGGCTTCGGCCAGTTCCGGCTGGAGGCTCAGGAACAGCAGGGGACGGGCGATGATCGCCAGCGCGCCGAGGCTCAACGCCGCGAGCGCCGTCAGCGTCCACAGGGCGGCCGTGCTCACGCCCAGCACATTGCCGAACAGCAGCGCCGCCGCCTGGCTGGCGTAGGCGGTATAAAAATGCAGGAACAGCAGGCCGAGGCCGAGCGACAGCGACAGCATCATGCCGATCGCCACATCGCGTCCGCTCAGTTTTTCGCCGAGCAGCCCCATGGCGAAGCCCGCCAGCACCGTGAAGCCAAGCATGCCCGCGAGCGGCGAGAGGCCGAACAGCACCGCGCCGGTCGCGCCGGTAAAGCCGACGTGGGACAGCGCATGGCCGGCAAAAGTCTGGCCGCGCAACACGAGGAAAAAGCCGACCACGCCCGACAGCACCGCGACGACGCCGGCCGCCGCGAAGGCGGTCCGCATGAAATCATAGGCGAACATTGTCGCTCCCGGCGTGCTCGTGCGTGTGGTGCCGCCGTCTCCATGATCGTGACGATGCGCGTCGTGTTCGAGGTCGAAGGCGCCCGCCATCACGAAAATGCGGCCGCCAAGCCGAACCACTTCAATTTCCGACCCATAGAGACGCGACAGAACCGGCCCGGTGATCACCTCGTCGACCGCGCCGAGCACCGCCTTGCCGCCGCCGAGATAGAGCACGCGGTCCATGGCGCCGAGCAGCGGATTGAGTTCATGGGCGCTGAACACCACGGCCAACCCGAGTTCTTTCTGGAGCCGCCGCACGATTTCGACCACACCACTTTGGCGGGTGGGATCGAGATTGATCAGCGGCTCGTCGAGCAGCAGCAGGCGGGGATGGTCGAGCAAGGCCTGCGACAACAGCAGGCGTTGCCGCTCGCCTCCCGACATTTCGGCCAGCGGCCGGCGCGCCAGTTCGCGGGCGCCGACCATGTCGAGCGCCCAGTCCACGTTGCGCCGCTGATCGACGTTGAGGCGCGGCAGACCCCAGCGGCTGCCGCCGACGGCGCTGGCGACGCAGTCCCAGCCGGTCAGCCGGATATTCGCCAGATTGCCGCGTGCTTGCGGCATATAGCCGATCGCCGGATTGCCGCGCGTCGCAGGCTGGCCAAGCACGCTGATGACGCCGCCCTGAACCGGGACCAGTCCGAGAAT
>CAWFBN010000013.1:0-11767 GCA_963813955.1 uncultured Alphaproteobacteria bacterium
TCCAGGTGGAGCATCGCCCGGCGGCTCAAAGGGCAGAACTCGTTCGACCCCGCCGCCCCGAGGCCCTCTCCCCGGGCCCGAACAGGTCGCAGGACAGGTCCTTCTTCTCCCGCCCGGCACAGAGGTCCGTCTTGCAGGGCGTCCCAGCGCCTGCGCGGCTCGCGCTCGAAGGCCGGATTCGCCGCCCGCGCTCCGAGCGGGAACGGCTCGGAACATTCTGTCTCTTCCTCGCTCGCCCTGGGCGATGGACCTTGGAAGGCAAGGGTTTGTCCCCTCGCCCGGCGCCCTTGGGGCCAGGTCGCGCGTGCGCCCTTGGCTCGCAGGCGATCTTCAAAGGGGGTCCTTAAACGAGCCGATCGCCCGCGGGCGGCCGCGCTTGCGCCCCCTTCTATGCGAGACCGCCGGGCCGAAGGCGTCCCTCCACCCTTTCAGACTTCATTGCTTGCGCATCGCGTATCTAATCAGGCCGACATCGGCTCCGGCCTTGCCAAGTCAGCGATCCTGGCGACAGCGGCAGGCGGATGAGGTTGGCGTGCCAGTCCTTCACCGCCACCTCCATGGATTTGAGAATGTGGCCGTCACCATCGCTGGACCATTCAGCGAGGTGCAATCGACGCCGCGCAGGCGCGGGGCCTGGCTGCGGGTGCCACTAGTTGATTGCCCGCCACCTTGAGCGGCAACGGCGCCGCCAAGATGATGATCTTCCCCGAACTAAAGCCAGCCCTTCGATAATTTGTGGTTCAACATGATCGCGGACGTTATGCAGCCCACCGATCCCCGGATCAAGTTGAAAATGGTTTACCTAGGCAAACCCCGCCGGCGTGAACAGAACAAAGTTGGTGCTCGAATCAGCGATGCCAGCCGCCACCCCGTGCCAGCCACCCGATAACCACCATCCCAACCGCCGTGGTAATATCCGCCGTGATAGCCGCCTCCGTAGCCAAAGGAAAATGACACCGACGGATAATACCAACCGCCGTAATATGATAATAACCGTAGTCCGGTGATAATAATTATTGTAATACTGATACGTCTGCGTGTCGGGAATGACATAGACCGTCGAGGAGGGAACATAAGCTGGCGCGGTCTGCACATAAGTCACCGGCGGCTGGGCGACAACGGTGCCGTGGCAGCGGCGTGAGAAGCCGGTTGCATGCGGGTGCCGTCTCGGGGCTGGTTCAGCATGGTATTGATGACGGTTTCGGAAACGCCCTGCTGCTTCAAATAAATGATCTGGCTTGCATCCATGCCGTAGCTGTTGCCGGAATTCCGGATATAGTTGACGATGGTATCGTCGCTCACCTTTGCCTGCGAGAGCCGGAGGATTTGCGAGACGCCATAGGACAATTGGACCGGGGCGGCGGTGGCTGGAGCCGCCGTTGGGGCGACGTTTTAAATGGTGGCAGCATCGGAGGAACCAATCTGCGCCATCACGTCTCTCGCAAAAAGACACGTCACCGTCACGGCGGCAATCGTCAACACAGGCCGGGAGAGTTTCGAGTTTTCATAAAATCAACACCTGTCAATACAACACCGCAACCTCGCGCCGGTTGCGCAAACTGTCAACTACATCCGGTGGGCATGGTCTGACCATGCGATGCCGCTCTTGATACTTCCCGCGACTGAAAACTATCCTCGGTTTCCGGCGGCAAAAGGCGTCGAGCCATTTCCCGCCACAGTTCGTTGGGAATCAAACATGTTGAAGTCATTCGCCGACAAATTCGCCGGTTTCGCCGCGGGTTTTTACACCGGCAACCGGTTGACCGGCAATTATCCGCCGTTTTGGCTGCCACAGATTTCCCCCGCCTTGACCCGGCATTTTGTCCTGAGCGGCCCGCCCTGCTGGGCAATTGAACTGTTCGTGGCGCTGTCGTCGGTCTGGCGCGGCGTCGCGATATAGCGTTCGCTATAGGTCGCCGGAGTTGCGGTAAACGCGCCGTGATTGGGCATAATGGCCACATGCCGCGTGGCGATAGGCCCGCGCAAGGTGAAAATATCGGTCGAGCTGGGAGTGAGCGAACGCCGACCAGATCCTTTTCCGATCTCGTATAGGTCCAGCTTTTCCACATCTGCTTGCCCGGATTAAACGCCGCGGGCACCA
This sequence comes from uncultured Alphaproteobacteria bacterium, assembly GCA_963813955.1. GTDB lineage: Bacteria > Pseudomonadota > Alphaproteobacteria > Rhizobiales > Beijerinckiaceae > Rhodoblastus. The sequence goes on from CAWFBN010000013.1 coordinate 2,102, forward strand.
GGTTTGCCCTTGCTTGTTGACGTAGGGCGTGAAGATGATCTGCTGGCCATCCAGGTTGTAATCCTGGTGCATGAAATCGGCCGAGATCACGGTTCCGGGACTCGCGGCGAAGCTGACGACGCCAGTGATCGTATCGCGCTTCTGCCTGCCGCCGTCGATGAAGGTCGGACCATCCTCGCCATAGATATCGAGCCGGAACCGCGACGCGTTCTCCGGATGAACGAGCCGCCGAGGTCGCGTGCGCAAAGCCGAATGGCACGCCATCGACCGTCGTCAGGTCCGCATGGAAGTCCGGGCGGGTTTCTTGTGATGTAATTGATCGTGCCGCCGAGGTGGAAAAGCCATACAGAAAACTCGACAGGCCTCCGAGTACTTCGATCCGCTCGACATCTCGACAGGCGGAAAAGTGAAGCTCGAACTGACCATCCCGTCGCGCAATTCGCTTTGGTCGGGAGCATTGAAGCCGCGAATGAACACGCGAGACAGCGAGGCGCTCGGCGCGTCGGCGCGACCGAAACCGAGACGGCGGCCCGTCATCAGCGCATCGCCTTCGGGTCATCGGCGTCGCGATTTTCTCGATCAGTTTGGCCGAGCGTGTCGTGCACCGAATAGGGAGTGTCCCAAAGGCGTCTCGCCAAGGGGCCGACCGAGGCGTCTTTCGTGCGGTAACCGCTCGCGGCGCCGCCCATCCTGCGCCTGGCCGCCTGACAAAGGCGTCGACATCGAGATGATCGGAAGCGCGTCCGCTCGAGCCGGTCGAAGGCGCGGTATCGGCGCGCGCGTTTGGCCCGCCGCCAGCAGTAAGGCCAATCCCGCCGTTCCGGCGAGCGAGGTCGCGCGCCGGAGCGAAGGCGCCGTATCCGCTTGCGGGCGACGAAAACGCTGAGAGGAAAAGCGAGGCTGGGGACGAAAGGCGGAGGCGCGAAGTGCCGACGCGTTGAATAGGCATGATTGCATTCCTGGAACGATAGGTTCGCACGATCCTCGTCCGTCCCGCTCGCTTGGACGGCCGGCAATTGACAGGCGAAGAGGGAGAGAAGCGGACTACGTCGCGAAAAATGCGGCGCGGAACCGGCTCGAAGGAATTTATGGGGGGAGCATCTGGACGGTCATGCGAGTCTCCGGAAAGGAATTCCGGCGAAGCGGAACTCCCGGTGATGGAGACGGCGCATGCCGCAGTCGGTTTTCGGGCGCTGAAGAAACGTCGCGGCGCGCGAGAACATGGTCAATTCCAGCCGAAGCTTCGCAGGAAACGGCCAGTTTTGGGCAAAGGCCAAGCAAACCAGCGCCTGCCTGTTCATTGTCGTGGCCGCGCGACAAAACTTGGGCCCACTTTTGTTCAATCGTACGTATTGGAACTTTTTACGTTCCGGCGTGAACGAAAGTGATTGGTTGGGGTCGAACCTTAAAAATCTGCGCCCCCAAATGCGGCAAATAATTAGGGCCGGTCGCTTTCCGCACCATCGGTCTTCGGCGCGGGCGTCCGTTCCTTACGACCACGATCGGTCTGAGGATAAGTCCCGCAATCGTTCGATCCAACGGGCCTATTGACCCTTTTCTTGTAACTCCAGATATTTCATGAATTGAGTTAACAGCTTTTCCCGTTCGCTCGAAGACAAGCTTTTAAAACGAGAGGTCGCTGTGGTTTTTTCGATGAAACGCTCGAACGCCGCTTTCAACTCGGAAGTGGGTTGTTCGGCGGCCACCACCCCGCCGCTTGGCGCTTGCTCGGTGGCAACGACTTGATGGGATGCAAGCCAATCTGCCGCAGGTTTGAACCGCGTCCAACCGGGATTTCGGCCGATAGATTAATCTCGCTCCACTTAGGATGCCGCGCAGCGGTGTGAAATTGATCAATCTTCCCGAAAAATTCCTGTACGAATTTAGTTAGTTTCCTATAGCGATCGGAGTTTTCCGGCGACGCATAGGCAACAAGGAGCGCCCTGTTCGCCACAGTCGCCACGGAAGTCCCTTCGTCAATCAAATTAGGATACTGCTGATGGGTTAATTCCGCAGGCAGGTAGTAGGATAGTATCCCGGTTAGATCGTGATCTGGCAAACTTTCTTTGTCGAGCGCCAGAAAGTGAAGCTGATCGTCCTTCTTTACTCTCGACATAGTTACTTGCGGCGCCCCGTAAGAATGATCATTGCCGAAATTTCACCACTTTTTCAGCTTCTGCATCGCCTCATCGTTATCGTAATTCGTCTTCTCAACATCGATCTTGAGTGCGTCAAAAATGACGTCGGCGCTGACCTCCGTTTGGCTTGACTTGAGATTGAAATTTACCCGCTTGCCGCGCAGATCATCAAAGCTCTTTATATCGTTCCTTGCTAGAACATGAAATTCTGAGTTATATAGTTTAGTTATATATTGAATCGAATGTTCTATATTAGCATAAGTAATTGGGTCCTTTTTTTTAAGCAGACGAAGATTGTCCTCGTCGACAACGCCCATATCTATACCCTTCAAAAACAGAACATCCTCTGCATTTTGTAGACCGCCGACGCCCAAGACCGGCAAGACCCGCAAGCCTCCAGGCCGCAAGTCGTTCACAACATTGCGGATGTCTTCGGCGAATTTAGCGCAGGTGCAGGAGATCCCAGACACGATGATGCTGACAGCAATATCGTTTGTCTCATGAAGTTTACTTTTATGCCGATCCATTCCTCTTTCGGCACTTGCCAAATTAATTGGTATCAACAATAATAAGCTTAGCAATGTTAACCAACTTATTGCTGATATACGCCTAGCGCTCATGATGACCGTTTCCTTGATATGACGAAATGGCTTCAGTCGAACTGAGCTCGTTCCGAGGTTGCGAGAAAATGGTATTGAACAGGTGCGGTTTATTTGCTGCTATTGTTCAGTACCTGCAATTCTCGTGACGCATCTGTCGAGCCGAGTTCAATTGCTCTCTCGTACCAGCGCCGCGCTGTCGCTAAGTCTGGCGACAGGCCGTGCACATGGAGTTCCCCTAGCGTGATCGGATTGTAGGTCCCTGCCAGTGCGAAGGCTGCGAGAGCATTGCCAGCCTCGGCCGCGCGCTGCAGCACCAAACGCGCCGCTGCAATATCGCCGCTCGCGACCAATTCGTTTCCGCGCTTCAGCATGGCTGCCGTCTCATCGGGGGAAAGCTGACCGTGACTTCCCGACTTTGCCGCTGGTAGCGCCTCGTCCTGAACCTTTACCTCAGGTCGCGCTTCCCCCCGAAGCTTTACCTCAGGTTGCGTTACTCCCTGGAGCTTTACCTCAGGTCGCGTTTCTCCCTGGAGTTTTACCCAGGCCGCGTCTCTCCCTGGGGCTTTGCCTCAGGTCGCGTTTCACCCTGGAGCTTTATCTGCGCAACTTTGTCCGCCACCCATTCGAAGCGCAATGGCCGCACTTCCGAGGCGTTAACGTCGGCTCCGACAATCAATGAGACAGTAAGTTCCATAACGCCGACAAAGTGCGGCGGCGGCTTGATTACGGCGCCTTTGCCATTATTCGCGACCAGCAACCATCCGTCATCGCCCACAGCAACGCCTACAGACAAAGCGGCTCCTTTTGGGAGCCGTGAAATTTTCAAAAAGTTGAGGCCTTTCGCACTGTCAACTGACACGCCAAGCGGAACCGGCTGGTCAACGGGCACTGGCGTCGCCTCAATGACCACCAGCTTACGGCTTCACGATTTGCAGGCTCGCCCTTTTTTTCTGTCAAAGAAAGGGAATTTGCCGACGCCCAAGGGAAGCGAATATCGTCGCCGAACACAATGGTTACAAGTCCAGCAAAAGCTAAAGTCAGCGTCTGGCGCCACCAATTAAGCTTAGCAGAACGAGCCTCCGTTGCCGGCAAAGGCTCGGACCGCTCCTCGATTGATGGGAAACTCATTCATCGGTTCCGCGATGGAGGACGGTCAGTTAGGTGGGCCGATCATTTCGCTGGAGCGCTCAAGTTATGCCCCGATCGAAAAGCTAGCGCAGATTCGACGCTAAATCAACCGCTTACATTGATGTTGTGACAATGTCACTAATTGTGCTGCATAGCTTGCGCCACAGCGGTACAGAATTCCAAATGATCGTCATCGAAACATTACAAATTCTCAAGCTATAGCTTATCAAAAGCGACAAGTCTAGTTCGTTTTGCTTGTTGCGGATAAGCAAAACCATGCGTAATTGCAGTTCGCTCTTTGGCCATCTAAAAATTCCGCGTCCCGGTTCCTTGTTCTTAGGGGGAGGGCATGTTCGACAGACGACAGATATTGAAGTGCGCGACCGGCATGGTCGCGGGGGCTGAAGCAGCCTTATCGTTGAGCCGAGTTTCAGCGTTTGCGGCCGAGACGACGAAGCTGCCCTTCGCCAATGGCGAGCGCCCGCTGGTGAATAGCCCCGGGAAAAAGGCCGATGATTGCACTGACATCGCGGCCGCCCCAGCTTGAGACGCCCTTCAGTGTCTTTAATGAAGGAGTCCTGACGCCAAACGATGCATTTTTTGTGCGCTACCATCTGGCCGATATTCCCCTTGCTATTGATCCGGAGACATTTCGCGTCGAGGTCAAAGGCAAGGTTGATACGCCACTCTCCCTGTCCATCAATGATCTCAAGACAGATTTGAGGCGGCCGAAATCGTTGCTGTGAACCAGTGTTCCGGCAACAGCCGCGGCTTCTTCGAACCAAGGGTCGCAGGAGGGCAACTTGGCAACGGGGATCGGAAACGCCCGCTGGAAGGGTGTGCCGCTCAAGGCTGTCCTCGACAGGGCCGGCGTCCAGGCCGGCGCAGTGCAAATTTCATTCAATGGCCTCGACCGTCCGGTCCTTCCCAGACGCCGGACTTCGTCAAGGCTTTGGACATCGACCACGCTCGCGACGGCGAGGTGATGATCGCCTATGCCATGAACGGCGAGGACCTGCCCTGGCTCAACGGGTTTCCCATCCGACTGGTCGTCCCGGGCTTCTATGGGACCTACTGGGTCAAGCAACTGAACGAAATTACCGTTCTGGACAAGCCTTTAGACAATTTTTGGATGAAAACGGCCTATCGGATCCCGGCAAACGCCTGCGCTTGCATTGAGCCGGGTAAGGCGCCGTTGGCGACGGTTCCGATCAATCGACTTAATGTCCGCTCCTTCCTCACCAACGTGCTTGATGGCGCTAAAGTGAAGGCTGACACGGATATTCCGTTGCGCGGCATCGCATTTGACGGCGGATACGGCATTAGCGAAGTCGCCATTTCGTTCGACGGCGGAAAGTCCTGGCGGACAGCGAAGCTCGGAAAGATCTCGGAAAATATTCTTTCCGCGAATGGCGAGCTGTCGTGAAATTGCCCAAGGGCGATCATGTGCTGATGGTGCGGGCGACCAACCTGATCGGCCAATCCCAGCCGATGGAAGCCCTTTGGAACCCAGCCGGGTATATGCGCAACGTCGTCGAAAGGACCCGGATAACTGTCGTATGATGGAGATCAAAATGATCAAGCGAACGACCATCTCCCTTGCGCTGTGGACCGGGCTTGCAGCCGCTAGCACGTCGCTTGCCCAACCGCTGTCTTACGTACTTCCCGTCGACACCACGGTTTTCAGGCCTGGCGCCGGCGTTAATGCTGCACAAAACAGATGCGCCAGCCTGTCATTCGGCCGACTACCTCAATTTCCAACCACCGAATAAGGGGTCCGCTTTTTGGGAAGCGGAGGTCCAGAAAATGATCAAGGCCTATCACGCGAAGATCGATGAGGACGATGCCAAATTAATCGCCGATTATCTGTCCAAAAATTATTAAACTCCGCTTTGAGCAGCAGGTGTCGGCGCTAAGCATCAGTGCAGGCGGTATTCCGCGCCGACCAGCCTGATTTCCGCCGGCTTGATGAGGCCGGAATGACCGACGATCACTGAAAAGATCGCGCCTTCTATTTTTTCCGTCCAGAATTTCAGGAATTTCTTCAATTCGGGAAAGTCCGGTTGCATATCATATTGCTGCCAGATGAAGGACTGGAGGATCGCCGGGTGATCCGGCATCCGATAAAGGATGTTCGCGGTGGTCACGCCATAGCCTTCAAGCTGACGCACAAAATCTTTCGACACCATGTCCCGCCTCCTGCCGTAAAAAAGGAAATTAGGCGGCCATGACGAAGTAAAGTCAAGGTTTTCAATTTGTTAGCAGCGGTCATTCACGAGTGCTGATTGTGTCGCGCTCAGCAACGACGCCGCGGCGATCGCCGCCTGTCCCAGCGACAAGCCGCCGTCATTGGCCGGAACCTTGCCATGGGCGAGAACGGTGAAATTTTCTGCGCGCAGCTTTTGCGCGACGCCTTCGAACAGGATGCGGTTCTGGAAACAGCCGCCGGAAAGCGCGACGGTATCGAAGCGCGGGCCGGCCTCATCGGTCGCGGCGCGCGAGTTGGAGCGTCATCTCGACGATGGCCTTGGCGAGGCCCCTGATGAAAACGCGCCGCTATTTTTCCGGGCGGCGTTTGGCGGCGCAGATCGCCGAGCACGGCGTTCCACAGCGGCCAGCGGCTCGATCATGGGCAGGCTTCCATCGGAAATCGCCATCGGATAGGCTTCGTCGTCGCGCAAGGCCTCGCGGATCGACCAGCGCTTCGAGCTTCATCGCCGCTTCGCCCTCATAGGACTGCGCCTCCCAGCCGAGCCCCAGCGCCGCCGCCATGGCGTCGAACAACCGGCCGCAGGACGAGGCGAGCGGCGCGTTGAGGCCGGATTTCAGCATGGCGTCGAGGGTGACGCGCGGCTTGGCGTCGAGCGCGTCGAGAACGGGCAGGGCGCCGAAATCCCGCCGCCATTGCGCCCAGTTCATTGTCCGCCGCCAGATGGGCGTAAAGATTGCGCCAGGGCTCGCGCGAGGCGCGGTCGCCCCCGAGCATCGCGACCGGCCTGAAGGTGGCAAGGCGCTCGGAGCCGAGATAATCGGCCAGCAAGAACTCGCCGCCCCAGATTTGGTTGTCGTCGCCGAGCCCAAGGCCATCGAGCACGATGCCAAGAACTTTCGGCGCCGTCAGCGGACGCAGGTTTTCGGCGAGACAGGCGGCGACATGGGCGTGGTGATGCTGGATTTCGATCAGCGGCGCGTCTTGCTCCTGCGCGAACCGCGCGCCGAGCTTGCTCGATAGATAGTCGCCGTGCCGGTCCACCGCAAAGGCGACCGGCGCATGCTGGAACATCGACGTGTAGAGGCGCAGGTTCTTGCAATAATCCTCGTAGGTTTCGGCGTTTTGCAGGTCGCCCTGATGCTGCGAAAGGATCGCCTCGCCGTGTTTGACCAGACAGAAGGTGGACTTCAACTCGGCCCCCAGCGCCAGAATTTCCGGCGCGTCGGCAAAACCCGGCGGCAGCGGCATGGGCGCCGGCGCAAAGCCGCGCGCGCGGCGCAGCAGGCGGAGTTTCCCGTCCATCGGCCGCGCCACGGAATCGTCGATGCGGTTGGCGATGGCGCGATCGTGGATCAGGGCGTAAGCGGCGATGTGCTTGAGCTTTTTGCCAGCGCTGGCCCGTCGTCGATCAATTGCGGCTCATGCGAGAGATTGCCCGAAGTCATCACGACGGGGACGTCGATGGGCGCCATGATCAGGTGATGCAAAGGCGTGGTCGGCAGCATGAAGCCCAACTCGTTCAGGCCCGGCGCAATCGCCTCGGGCAAAGCCTTCGCCCTCGGCCGGCAGGATGACGATGGGCGCCTCGATCGAGGCCAGCAGCGCCGCCTCGGCCTCGCCCAGATGGGCGTAGCGGCGGATGACGTCGAGATCGCGCGCCATCATCGCCAGCGGCTTGCCGTCACGGCGCTTGCCTTGCCGCAACCGCGCCACGCTGGCGGCATTGGTCGCGTCGCAGGCGATATGATAGCCGCCAAGCCCCTTGATCGCGACGATCTCACCCTGCCGGATCAGGCGGCTCGCCGCATCGACATCGTCGAGCGCGGAATGCGCGACAGGCTGCCCGTCGAGCCGCACGAGTTTTACGCGCGGGCCGCAGGCGGGGCAGGCGATGGGCTGGGCGTGAAAGCGCCGGTCGGCGGGATCGCCATATTCGGCGGCGCATTCGGCGCAGAGGCCGAACATCGCCATGGTGGTGTTGCGGCGGTCGTAGGGGACTGAGCTGACGATGGAAAAGCGCGGCCCGCAATGGGTGCAGGTGGTGAAGGGGTAGCGGAAGCGGCGGTTGGCCGGGTCGGAAATGTCGGCGATGCAGGCGTCGCAGATTTTGGCGTCGGGCGAAACTTGTGTCCGCACGTGGCCTTCGCGGCTGGCGACAATGCGGAAATCCGGCGGCAGATCGCCAGGAAAGGAGCGGCTTTCCACGGTTTCGACATGGGCCAGCGGCGGCGCCTCGTGCTGGAGACGGCGGCGCAATTCGGCGACGGCGTCCCGCGAACCGGCGACGCGGATCAGCACGCCTTCGGCGTCATTGAACACTTCGCCGACGAGGCCGAGGTTTTTCGCGCAAGTCCATACGAAGGGCCGAAAGCCGACGCCCTGCACCCGGCCGCGCACCCGGATCTCGACTTTTTCAGCGGGGGAAATCGCATCCATCCCTTAAGCCCGGTCGGAAAATTCGAGCTCAAAAGGATAGCATGGCGCGGCGTTGGGCAAGATGGGAAATTGCCGTCATTGCGAGGAGCGAAGTGACGAAGCAATCCATAGCTCGCGATTGGCTGCAATTTGGATTGTTTCGCTTCGCTCGCAATGATGACCCGGCCCGCCGGAGTCCTGTTCCGTGACCTGTTTCGGAAAATGGTAAGCGCGACGCGCCTGCTCGGCGGTCAGATAGAAATGCTCGCCTTCCCGGTAGGAGGCATTGCCGACGACGACCTCGAATTCGACGAGGCTGGCGGTACGCGCCACGCCGATCCTGCGGACGTTTTTGGGCAATCGTCCCAAAAAGCCGCCGCGCGCCCCGGCCTGGGGAACTGCAAGGTTTGAAGTTGGCTGGCTCATTTTCCGGTTCCTGCCGCGTGAACTTTGCTTATCTAACGCCCGCCGCTCAAGAAAAACAAATTGTCAGATTCGATGCCATCATGCATTTTATGCATCATGGAGCTGCAATGGATCGACGATTTCCTGGCCCTGTGCGCGACGCGCAATTTTACGCGCGCGGCGGAAGCGCGCTGCACGACCCAATCGGCCTACAGCCGGCGGGTGCAGCGGTTGGAGGAATGGCTGGGCGCGGCCTTGTTCGACCGTGACTCGCGGCCTGTGGCGCTCACGCCCGCCGGCGAAGCTTTCCTGCCGCGTGCGCACAGGTTGCGCGAGGAAATTTTCGACGCGCGCCGCTCGGTGCTGAGCACGTCGAGCCATTTCAAGAAATCGGTGCGCGTCACCACCACCAATACGCTGGCCTCGACCTTCATTTCGTCATGGCTGGCCGAGGCGGGGCTAGAGAATTATTCGTTGATGGTGGCGTCGATCTCCGGTTGCGTCGAGGCGGTCAAGCGCGGGCGTGCGGAATTCGCGCTGGTCCCGCATTTTGGCGACGATCAGGCTTTCGTTGGCTTGCGGGCGCGGCAGGTCGGCGAGGATCGCCTCGCGCTGGTGGCTTCGCCGGCTCTCAAACGCCCGGTGGCCTTGATTGGCGCCAGGCTGACCGGACCCCTGATGGTTTACACGCCGGGAACGTCCTATGGCGCGGAGATCGCCGCGATGCTCGACCGTCACGGCGTCGCCGTCCAGGAAGCCCCGGTGT
>CAWFBN010000014.1:0-31342 GCA_963813955.1 uncultured Alphaproteobacteria bacterium
GTTACGCGCTTGCGGTTCACTGGATAGCCCTCGGCCACCAGCCACTCCGTCATTTTTCGACTCCCATAGAACTGTGGTCCGCGTGTACTGCTCGTCCAGCAACCGCATGAGCCGGAGGTTCTCTTCGTTCTCACCCGCCGGCTCGTAATACAACCCGGAGCGATTGACGCCCAGCAACTCGCATTGCCGCCGGATGCTGAGGTCCGAATGGCTCCTTTCCACCAGTGCACGAAGATCTTCTAGTCGAGCATTCCCACTTTTTTTTTGAGCCAGTCCAACTCGACTTTCAGCCGGCCGATTTCTTCATAGAGGGCGTTGCTGTCCGCCTCGCCGCTGCTCGGTTTACGTGTCCGGCCATCCACGAAGAGTTCCGGCATCTGCTCCAGGGCCGCCTTCCTCCACTTCGCAATCTGGATGGGATGCACCTTGAACTGCGACCCCAACTGGCTGAGCGTCTTCTCGCCGCGGATCGCCTCGATCACCACCCGTGCTTTGAACTGCGGACTGTGCTGTTTCTTGTCGTCGTCATCGACCTCTCCTTGTCAACGACTCCGTCGAAATCTTAGCTTATTGCCTGGTCTGAAATCCTGGGACCACTATAGATCACCTGCTTGTCGGTTTTCCTCTGGATGTATTTGACTGCCGGGGCATGGTCTGCATCTCCTGATATCAGGACGGCAATATCGTAGTTGTCATCGAAAGCGAAAGCGATTAAATCGGTGATGATGGCCGCATCGACCCCTTTCTTGACCGTGCCCTTAAGCCGCTGCTTGCAGGCTGGACAAGTGGTAATCGCAGCCTTACAGTTTTCCTCTTGGCAGTAAATTGTCTTGCGCGGTTTACGTTCCCGAACATCAACTGAATACCCGGTAAAGCTGGTCAGCGCGTGGTGAAGCCAAGAGTTCAGTTTCTTGTCTTTCGGACTCGTCGGATTCATGGGCAAGCATAGACGTGCGCGCCGGTGAATCGCAGCGGCTGTCCCTTGGCGATCTCGGCTATGAGAACGCCGGCAAGGTCTTTCCATGGAATCGGAACTGGCGACGCCTGTGTGGCCCCAGCCTTCGCTTGATACGCATTCCAGTTGATCTGAAAATTGGAGAAGTCCACAAAAGTCCTTACGCGGTGGGTCGGTTCAGCCATTGCCTGCTCCTAGAAATTGTCGGGTGGAAAAGAAAAACCCGTGCCGAAGCACGGGTGGGATTTAAAGAAGGCAAGTTAAATCCCCTGCCTTGGGCTATAATGCCACTCATAGGATACGACGGATTTCTCTCCCACAGCGTTTCAACAGTCTAACCGACTCATTTTTGAGCAATAATAGGGCTTGACAATTTAGGAGCGAAAACCTCGTTTTGCCGTCTGTCCTCTATGGGTTGCGTGTTGCTGTATTCACTTTATCCAAAAATCCAAAGCCTGCCGGCAAATGCGCTAATATCAGAGATCCTCAAATGACTCTGGCCAATTCCCAAACGTGATTACCCTATTCTATCGACCTGCAGTGGGTGCCAGCGCCGCGCGCAGGAGTTCGCGGGAACGTCCCGTGTGGTTCTCCGGAAGTGGCGGAGCGGTTTGAATAAGCGTTCGCTGTTTTCTCGTCAACGCACATTTTTCGACCCCTACCCCTGTTCCGGTTCAGATGGAAATGGAGAAGGCGTTCTCCCATTAAGATAATGGAGAGAACGCATGAAGAAGCAACGGAAGCACTACACGCCGGAAGAGAAGGTCGCCATCCTGAGGCGGCATCTGCTGGAGAAGGTGCCGATCTCGAAGCTCTGCGACGAGCTGGGACTTCAGCCGACGGTGTTCTACCGCTGGCAGAAGGAGTTCTTCGAGAACGGGGCGGCGGCCTTCGAGCGCAAGAGCGCCGCGCCAGACCATCAGGCCGAGCAGCGAGCGGATCGCCTACCTGGAGAAGAAGCTCCAGACAAGGACGAGGTCCTGGCCGAGCTGATGGAGGAGCACGTGGCGCTAAAAAAAAGTCTTGGGGAGATCTGAACAGGGTCTGGGTTCCGCACGACACGCGGGACCAGATCATGGATTTCGTGAGGCGCTGGTCGGAGAAGACCGAGATCGGCGCCGGGCGGTTCATCGGCTGGCTCGGCATCGCCGACAGCAAGTTCTACGACTGGCGGGACCGTTACGGCAAGGTCAACGAGCACAACGGCTGGGTTCCCCGCGACTTCTGGCTGGAGGACTGGGAGAAGCAGGCGATCATCGACTTCCATCTGAAGCATCCCGCTGGAGGGCTACCGGCGGCTGACGTTCATGATGCTGGATGCCGACATCGTGGCGGTGAGCCCGGCCAGCGTGTGGCGGGTGCTGCAGCGCAGGCGGGCTGCTGGACGAAGTGGAACGGCAAGCCATCGAAGAAGGGCACGGGCTTCGAGCAGCCGCTGGCGGCCGCACGAGCACTGGCACATGGACGTGTCCTACATCAATATCTGCGGGACATTTTACTACCTGTGCAGCGTGCTGGACGGCTGCAGCCGCTACATCGTGCACTGGGAGATCCGCGAGTCGATGACCGAGGCGGACATCGAGATCATCCTGCAGCGGGCCAAGGAAAGTATCCCCGAGGCGCGGCCGCGGATCATCTCCGACAACGGCCCGCAGTTCATCGCCAAGGACTTCAAGGAGTTCATTCGGATCTCGGGCATGACCCACGTGCGGACCTCGCCCTACTATCCCCAAGCAACGGCAAGATCGAGCGCTGGCACAAATCGCTCAAGGGCGAATGCATCCGGCCGGGCACGCCGCTGTCGCTGGAGGATGCCCGGCGTCTGGTGGCAGGGTACGTCGAGCATTACAACAACGTCCGCCTGCACAGCGCCATCGGGTTCGTCACGCCACAGGACATGCTGGCCGGGCGTCAGCAGGAGATCCACGCCGAGCGCGACCGCAAGCTGGAGGCGGCGCAGGCAACGGCGGCAGGGTCGTCGCCAGCAGGCCGCATGAAATCAACCAGGCAAACGGTGCTACCGAAGAGGATCAACAAGATCAACAAACGCCGCATGGGTCGGAAAAGCTCTGGGATGGCCGATTTCGGAGATTGAAGCGTAGAAACATCGACAAAGGCCTAAATTGTGTGGGTATTAGGGTATTAGGGTATTTTTATCTTGACTTCTGCAATCCGCGGGTGGACAATGCACCTGGAGTTCGTCTCAAAGGAGGTGGACGTTGCGGACCAGGGCAGTCCTCAACGGAAGTACTCCAATGAATACCCGTGGTATCTACTTCTAGGAAAGGAGAGGTCTGATGCGATTGTCAATCGTCAAAAACGTGGGTCTGCTGGTGCTTGCCGTAGTGGGGATCGCATCCCGCTCGCATGCGGCGACAATCATCACCGTCCCGCTGGGTCTCAATCCCGGTGACACATACCGGCTCGTATTCGTCACGAGCGCGAGCACCGACGCAACGTCCGGGAATATCGATTATTACAACGCTTTTGTCACAGCCGCGGCGGACGACGTCCCCGAATTAGCGGCGTTGGCCGCAACATGGTTTGTCATCGGTTCGACCGCAGCAGAAAGCGCGATCAACAACATAGGCATCGACGTTGGCGTCCCTATCTACGATTTAGCGGGGACCCGCATCGCCTCCGACGCAGGCACGGGCGCCGGGGGCTTGTTCGGTGGGACCATCCTAAGCGCCATTGAGATTGACGAGTTTGGGAACGCCCACCCGTACGCCTTTGTTTGGTCGGGAACCCTGGCCGGTGGAGGGCAACAAGTCGGCCGGGAGCTGGGCGAGGTGGTCCACACTCCTACGCCATCGTCTACGGTAGGATTAACGGGGAGAACGGACTATCATTGGATATTCGACACGTACGCCCTGCTAAGCCTGTCGGAACCCCTCTACGGCATATCGGGCGTCCTCACGGTCCCAGGAAGCACTACGCCGGAACCCGCGACTACGGGGATGGTGATAGCGGCCGGGGCACTAATGTTCTTCGCAGGGAGGCGGGACCGCCGGCCACTCTAACGATTCGCTGACTTCCCGCACACCAGCGAGTACCCACCGCTTCCAGCGCCGAACGTATTGCTCAATGCGCCGCCGGATTTCGTCCTGCGGCGCATCCTGCTCATAAAGCCGAGCCACACGTTCTTGAAATCCTTGCCAAGCTTCGTCAGGCGCGAAGGCCAGAGCGGATTAGGCTTTCCGATCTCGCCGGAAGCGAGAGCCATCGCACCTGATCTGCAACTCGGCCTAAAAAGCCAGCCTTCCGCCGACGAGCATCAGCGTGCCCGCAAGAAGCGTGCGCAAGGCGCGGTCAGGCACGCGGCCGGCGAAATGGCTGGCGATCATGACGCCGGGAATGGAGCCGATCAGCAGGGACAGCAGCAGCGGCCAGTCCACCGAACCCATCGCCCAGTGGCCGGCGCCGGCGATCAGCGTCAGCGGCACGGCATGGGCGATGTCGGAGCCGACGATGCGCAGGGTCGGCATTTGCGGATAGAGCATCAGCAGGACCGTCACGCCGATGGCGCCGGCCCCGACCGACGAAATCGTCACCAGCACGCCCAGCGCCGCGCCGAGCGCCACCGTCAGCGCCGCGATCTGGCTGTCGGAAAGTTTTTCGAAAAGCGGGCTCGATTCGCCACCAGCCAGGGACGGAACAGCAGCGACACCGAGGTCAGCAGCAGCGCGATGCCCAAAGTGGTGGTGATCGCCGAGCTGGCGTGGCCGGATTGGCGCGCCGAAATGTGTGAGCGCCAGCAGGGTAACAGGGCCGCCGGCGCGCTGCCGAGCGCCAGCCGCCGCACCACCCTCCAGTCGATCGAGCCTTGCGGGCTGTGAACGGTGGAGCCGCTGATCTTGGTGAGGCCGGCGTAAAGAAGATCGGTGCCGACCGCCGTCGCCGGATGAATGCCGAACAGCAGCACCAGCAGCGGCGTCATCAGCGATCCGCCGCCGACGCCCGTCAGCCCCACCAGCCCGCCGACCACGAGGCCGGAAGCCACAAAGGGAAGTTGAACCAGATGGCTCAGATTCATTGGGCGCCTTTGGGCAGAACTGAAACCGGACCGTTGGCACTAAATAACTAAAATCTACCATTTTTGTAAACTAGTATTTTTCATCCGGCATTTATTTCCTGTCTCAGGAGTGAAAATTCCAACAGGCAAAAAATGTCGCGCCGGAAACGCCTTTGATCCCGATCAATCGGTTTGGTCCGGGATGGGTTTAAACCTGAAGCCTGACCACCCCGCCAAAAACATTGGCATTTGCCCCGCCGCGTGAAATATTTGCGACAATCCGCGCCCAGGCGAACGGGCCAAACCAATCCAAAGGAGCGAGAACCATGAGCGAGACCCAAAACGGCGACAGACGCGTCAGCGGGCCGCGACTGATCGCGCTCGTCGGCCCGTTCCAGAGCGGCAAGACCACCCTGCTCGAATGCATTCTTACCCGCGCCGGCGCCCTGTCGCGCCAGGGTTCGGTGCGCGACGGCTCCTCGGTCGGCGATTCCAGCGCCGAGGCGCGCGCCCACGCCGCCAGCGTCGAGGCCAATATCGCCTCGGTCGATTATCTCGGCGACCGCTTCACCTTCATCGACCTGCCCGGCTCGATCGAATTTGCTGCACGAGGCGCGCAACGTGCTGCCGCTCTGCGACGCGGCGATCGTCGTCTGCGAGGCCGACGAGCGCAAGCTGCCGGCCCTGCGCATGATCCTGCGCGAACTGGAAGATCTCGGCGTTCCGCGCATCCTGTTCCTCAACAAGATCGACTCAGGCGACGGCGCGCATCCGCGAATCGCTCGCCCTGCTGCAGCCGGCCTCGCGCACGCCGCTGCTGCTGCGCCAGATTCCGATCTGGCAGAACGGCATCGTCACCGGCTTCATCGATCTCGCGCTGGAGCGCGCCTTCGTCTATCGCGAACACGCCCCCTCTGAAGTGGTGGACGTGCCCGCCGGCGAAATGCCCCACCGAAAAGGAAGCGCGCTACACCATGCTGGAGCGCCTCGCCGATTACGACGACGCGCTGATGGAGGAGCTGATCTCCGACATCGAGCCGCCGCGCGACCAGATTTTCGACGACCTGACCGACGACCTGCGCTAAGGCCTGGTCGCGCCGGTGCTGATCGGCTCGGCCGAGGCCGGCCACGGCGTGACGCGGCTTCTGAAGGCTTTGCGCCATGAAGCGCCCGGCATCGCGCAGGTCCGCGCGCGGCTTGGCGTCGCCGACGAAGGCCCGGCGCTGGCCCATGCGATGAAGACCATCCACACCGCGCATGGCGGCAAGCTCACCTTCGCCCGCGTGCTGCGCGGTTCTTTCGCCGATAGCGCCATCGTCGCGAGCGCGCGCGGCGAAAACCGCATTTCCGGCCTGTCGCGGCTGATGGGCCTGACCGGCTCCAAGCAAGCCAAGGTCGAGGAAGGCGATTGCCTCGCCTTCGGCCGGCTCGACCATGTCGCGACCGGCGACAGTTTTGGCGACGCCAAGAAGCGGCGCGCCCGCCCCCGCGGCTGCGGCGGCCGAACCGCCGCACCCGGCCCATGCGCTGGCGCTGAGCGTCAAGGACCGCAAGGACGAGGTGCGCCTCGCCGCCGCCATGGCCAAGCTGATCGAGGAGGACCCCTCTCTGGCCTTCGTGCATGACCAGGAGGCGGCCGAGCTGAAACTGTTCGGCCAAGGCGAAATGCATCTGCGCGTGGCGCTGGAGCGGCTTGCCGCGCGGTTCGGCGTCACCGTGGAGACGCAGAAGCCGGTGGTCGGCTATCGCGAAACCATTCGCCATACCGCTTCGGTGCGCGGACGCCACAAGAAACAGTCCGGCGGCCACGGCCAGTTCGGCGACGTCGCGCTCGACGTTGCGCCCCGATCGCGCGGAGAGGGATTCGCCTTCAACGAGACCGTGCATGGCGGCTCCGTGCCGAGGAATTTTTTCGGCGCCATCGAGGAAGGCTGCCGTGACGCGCTCGCCAAGGGGCCGCTCGGCTTCCCGGTGGTGGACGTCGCCGCGACCCTGACCGACGGCTCCTATCATTCGGTCGATTCGTCCGACATGGCCTTCCGCACCGCCGCGCGCATCGGCATGACCGAGGCGCTCGCCAAGGCCAATCCGGTGCTGCTGGAGCCGATCTATGCGGTGGAATTGACGGCGCCGAGCGAAGCCCTGTCGCGCATCACGGCGATCGTTTCGGCGCGGCGCGGGCAGATCCTCGGCTATGACGCGCGCCCGGACTGGGAAGGCTGGGACGTGCTCAACGCCCTGATGCCGGAAGCGGAAATGGGCGGCCTGATCGTCGAATTGCGTTCGGCGACGGCGGGCGTCGGCTTTTTCACGCGCCAAATTCGACCATTTGGCCGAAATCGTCGGCAAGCCGGCGGACGCGATCATCGCCCAGCATAATGGCGCCAAGGCTTTGGCGCACTGAACGGAGTGGGCGCGCGGCTTGACAAAAGCCATGCAATCCGTATGTTGCGCGCGAGTTTGGGCCGGAGTTTTTCCGGCCCCTTTCGTTCCAGTCATTGGCCTTCGTCCTTCAACCGGATGCGGCGCCGGTTTCGGGTGAGGCCAATGCCGGCGACGACCGGCAAAACCCCGCCTTTCAAGCTTGCAGGAAGACAAAAATGGCCAAGGCCGCCACCATCAAGATCAAGCTGCTGTCGACCGCCGACACCGGCTATTTCTACGTCTCCAAGAAGAACGCCCGCACCAAGACCGACAAGCTGGCGTTCAAGAAATACGATCCCGTCGTGCGCAAGCATGTCGAGTTCAAGGAAACCAAGATCAAGTAACACTTGGACTTAGCTCGCCAAAGCCGCCTTCGGGCGGCTTTTTGCGTTTTGGGGTGAATGAAAGATTGTGGCTGACGCCCTCGTGGTTCGAGACGCTGCGCTCCTCACCATGAGGGCTCCTGCAAAGATTTGGACTCATCCCTCATGGTGAGGAGCGCAGCGTCTCGAACCATGGGCAACACGCCGCGATCTTTCAGCAACTCACGCCTCAAAACCCTCGAAGACGATCTGATCGGCGTGTTTTCGCGCCGTCGCCGCCTGTTCGGGGGGAGCGAATCGTCCAGGTCATGACCGGAACCCCGGCGCAGGCGCGGGCCAACTCACACGACCGGATGAGGAAGATCGGCGGCGCGCCATGACAGGAAATCCGGCTTGGTTTCCGCTACATGGGTAAAGCGACTTAGAGTGAACCGTTGAATATCGCTCAACCCTGCGAAATCGTCATAAAACTCCTGCGCCACGATTCCCAACGGCCAGGCGCGCTTCCGTCTTGCGTAAAACGGCGATCAGCGCGGGATCGAAACTTTTCAGCGCGACCGGGCCATTATAATCGCCGAGCGCGGCGGCCACGGCGGCGGCGAGCGCGAGATTGCCGGAAAAATCGCTCTTGAGTTCGAAAATCAGCGGGACCGCGCCCTGCGCCGTCGCCAGCCATTTTTCGAGCGACGCGATCTTGTCCCTCGATCCAGACAAAGCGATCTGTTCCAGTTCGAGTGCGTCGCGCGCGAAAAACGCGCCCGTTTCCCCGGTCAGACGGCTAGATCGTCGTCGTGAAACACAAAAACCTTGCCGTCGCGCGACAGGCGCAGGTCGCATTCCACGGCATAGCCTTTGGCCAGAGCCGCCCGCAGGGCGCCCAGTGAATTTTCGATGACGCCCTTTGAGACGTCGTGCAGGCCACGATGGGCGATCGGCCGGGCGGTCAGCCAGTCCGGCGCGTTGGGATTGCGCGGAGTCATTGCGCGATTTCGAAGATCGCCTCAACTTCGACGCAGGCCCCGAGCGGCAATTGCGCCACGCCGACCGTAGACCGCGCATGGACGCCCTTTTCGCCGAGCGCGGCGCCGACGAGATCGGAGGCCCCGTTCATCACCACGGCGAGACGGGTGAAATCGGGCGCGCAATGAATGAAGCCGCCGAGGCGGACGCAACGGGCAATTCGCCCGAGATCGCCGAGCAGCGCCCGGGCCTGGGCCAGACAATTCAGCCCGGAAAGCGCCGCCGCGCGGCTCGCCTCGGCCTCGTCGACCTCCGCCCCGACCTTGCCGACATGGGCTGGCGCCAGCTTGCCGTCGGCGCCCAGCGGCAATTGCCCGGACACGAACAGCAGCGCGCCGCTGCGCGCGGCGCCGACATAATTGGCGATGGGAGCGGCCGGTTCAGGAAGGATGAAACCGAGATCGGCAAGTCGCTGCTCGATTTCTCCCTTGGCGTCTTCTGACCCATTCGATCGGAACGGGCTCCGTTTTGTTTTTCGCGTTTTCTTCACGCGAACGGCGGCCACTTCGCCTGAACCGAAGGTCCGCGAAGCGAATCCGCTTTTGCTGCCGTCACCGTAATTTCGCCACGCCCTTTCCGCAATGATTTCGCAAGGCTAGACTACAGGCTGCGCCGTCACTCTTTCGGGACAATGCTCACTCATGCGTTTAACTCGGATGCTCTTCGTCTGCGCCTTGACCGCAATCTCGTGATCGGCTGGAGCGGAAATCGCCGCGCAGCAACTGGCGAGCCACAAAGCGATCTACGATCTGAACCTGGTCGAGGGCGCCGGAACCAAGGCCCCCGCCAGCGCCAGCGGCAAGATCGCCTTCGAGTTTTCGTCGGTCTGCGACGGCTATTCCCAGACCTTGCGGCAGATCGTGGACATGCAGCCGCAAGAAGGCGAGCGCCAGGTCACCGAAACCCGCACCACCACCTATGAGGACGCCAAGGGCGTCGATTTCCGCTTCAACAGCGAATCGGCGGTCGGCAATGGCGAGCAAGTCGACGGTCGCGCCGAGCGCGACGCGCGTGGAGTCGTGGCCGTGGCTCTTAGCCGGCCGAAACCGTTCAAATTCAACGCCGAAAATGGCGTGTTCTTCCCCACCCAGCATATTGGCAAGGTGATCGAGGCGGCGCGGCGTGGCGAAAAGGTGTTTCTGGCGCGCGTTTACGACGCCTCCGACGACGGACGCAAGATTTTCGACGTCACCGCCATCATCGGCAAGGCGGCGACTGCCCCGGATCGCGACAAGGGCGCGCAGACGCTCGCCTTGAAGGGATTGCAGCGCTGGCCCGTGGCGCTTTCCTATTTCGGCGAGGGCCAGCGCGATGGGACCCCGGAATATGTCCTGTCGTTCAATCTCTATGAAAATGGCGTCTCGTCGGGACTCAAGCTCGACTACGGCAATTTCGTGCTGACCGGCGAATTGACGGGCATCGAATTTCCGCCTGCGGTCAAATGCCGGCGGTGACTGGCGCTCGCTCGCAACAAGCTGACAAACCCGTGGACCGCCCTCGTCCTTCGAGACGCGCCTTTAGCCGCTCCTCAGGATGAGGGCTACTGCATTGTTTGACAACTACCTCATGGTGAGGAGGCTCCGAAGGAGCCGTCTCGAACCATGGGCAGCAAAACGGGACTTTGTCATCGACCTGAACCTACCGCTTCGTCAGCGGGAGGTTTTTTCGTGCACACTTCAGCCCCTTACAGCGGAATATTGTTGTGCTTCTTCCACGGGTTCTTCAGCTCCTTGTGGCGCAGCATGGCGAGCGCGCGGGCGACTCGCTTGCGGGTGCCGAAGGGCTGGATGACCTCATCGATATAGCCGCGTTCGGCGGCGACGAAGGGCGACAGGAAGCGGCTTTCATATTCCTTGGTGCGCTCGGCGATTTTTTCCGCATCGCCAATGTCCTGACGGAAGATGATTTCCACCGCGCCCTTGGCGCCCATGACCGCGATCTGCGCGGTCGGCCAGGCATAGTTGATGTCGCCGCGCAAATGCTTGGACGCCATGACGTCATAGGCGCCGCCAAAGGCCTTGCGCGTGATGATGGTGATTTTTGGAACGGTGGCCTCGGCATAGGCGAACAGCAGCTTCGCGCCATGCTTGATGAGGCCGCCATATTCCTGCGCGGTGCCGGGCAGGAAGCCGGGAACATCGACGAAGGTCACGATTGGAATGTTGAAGGCGTCGCAGAAGCGCACGAAACGCGCGGCCTTGCGCGAGGCGTCTGAATCGAGCACGCCGGCCAGCACCAGCGGCTGGTTGCCGACGATGCCCACGGAGCGTCCGCCGAAGCGGCCGAAGCCGACCACGATGTTTTTCGCGTGGGCTTCCTGAATCTCGAAGAAATCGCCCTCGTCCACGACTTTGGTAATCAATTCCCTCATGTCATAGGGCTTGTTCGGATTGTCGGGGATGATGGTGTTGAGCGACATGTCATAGCGGTCTGGCTCGTCGAAGGACGGCCATTCCGGGATTTCGTCGGTGTTGGACGAGGGCAGGAAGTCGATCAGCCGGCGCATCTGCAACAGGGCCTCGACGTCATTGTCATAGCCCTTGTCGGCGATCGAGCTTTTGGTCGTGTGGACCGAGGCGCCGCCGAGTTCTTCCGCCGTCACGGTCTCGTTGGTGACGGTTTTGACCACTTCCGGGCCGGTGACGAACATGTAGCTCGTGTCCTTGACCATGAAAATAAAGTCGGTCATCGCCGGCGAATAGACGTCGCCGCCGGCGCAGGGGCCCATGATCAGCGAAATCTGCGGAATGACGCCCGAAGCCATCACATTGCGCTGGAACACCTCGCCATAGCCGCCGAGCGCCGCCACGCCTTCCTGGATGCGCGCGCCGCCGGCGTCGAACAGACCGATGATCGGGGCGCGATTGCGCAGCGCCATGTCCTGGATCTTGATAATCTTCTGGGCATGGGTTTCGGACAGCGAGCCGCCGAGAACGGTGAAATCCTTGGCGAAGAGATAGACAACGCGGCCATTGATCGTGCCCCAGCCGGTAACGACGCCGTCGCCGGGAATTTTGTCTTCCTTGTCCATGCCGAAATCGACGCAGCGGTGCTGCACGAACATGTCGAATTCCTCGAAGGAATTATGGTCGAGCAGAAGTTCGACGCGTTCGCGCGCCGTCAACTTGCCGCGGCCATGCTGCGCGTCGATGCGCCTTTGACCGCCGCCCATCCGGGCGCCTTCGCGACGTTCTTCGAGGCTTTCGAGAATATGTTTCATGGGACATGATCCGAAATAAGCGGCGTCAAGACGGCGCCGACCGCGTTTTCCGCGCGGGTTTAGCACGGCTTTTTAAGCGCAGGAACCCGTTAGATGACGAACAGATGAATTCATTGGTCTAAAAACTCCGGTTCGTCGCGCGCGTGGTATCTTTTTGACCCCGCACGACCTAAATGAAAGCAGCCACAAACTTCGGCTTATCGGACAAGGATCGGCAAGAGTGACGAAGATAGTCGAACTCCCGGACGACGCCGCGACGCCGGTGTCGGCGCGCATCCGGGCCCGCTTGCGCAAGTCCCGGCAAAGCTTTTTCGCCAATGAGAACATCGCCTCGGCCATAAAACCTGGCGAAATGGACGAACTGCTGGAAGAGGTCGCCGCCAAGATGAAAGGGGTGCTCGAAAGCCTCGTCATCGATGTCGAGAACGATCACAACACCCAGGATTCGGCCCGGCGCGTCGCCAAAATGTATTTGACCGAGGTTTTCAGCGGCCGCTATGCCGCCCCTCCGCCCGTGACCGAATTCCCCAACGCCTCGGGCCTGAACGAACTCATGATCGTCGGGCCAATCGCCGTGCGCAGCGCCTGCAGCCACCACCTTTGCCCGATCATGGGGCGAATCTGGATCGGCGTCATGCCGAACCAGAACTCCAACCTGATCGGCCTGTCCAAATACGCCCGGCTGACCGACTGGATCATGTCCCGCCCGCAAATTCAGGAAGAAGCCATTTCGCAATTGGCCGCGCTGCTGATGGATCTGGTCAAGCCCGACGGCCTCGCAGTGGTCATGGAAGCCGACCACTTCTGCATGCAATGGCGTGGCGTCAAGGACTCTGACGCGAAAATGACCAATAGCGTGATGCGCGGCTCCTTCCTCACCGACTCCTCGCTGCGCCGGGAATTCCTGTCGCTCATGTCACTTAAAAGCTGAGGCCGTCATGCTCGTCCGTTGTCTCTACGCCAGCCGCGCCGCCGACCCCCCTCGCCGAAAGCGTGCTCAGCGACATATTGCGGCAGTCGCGCAAGAATAATCCGGCGATGGGCATCACCGGGATGCTTTGCTACGCCAGGGAAATCTTCGTACAGGTCATCGAAGGCGGGCGCGACGAGATCAACAGCTTGCTGAACAGGATCATGCGGGACGAACGCAACGTCGATGTCCAGGTTCTTTCTTTCGAGGAAATTTCGGAGCGGTGTTTCAGCAACTGGACCATGGGCGAGGTCGATCTGGCCCATGTCAACCCGGCCGTGCTGCTGAAATACTGCAAAAAAGCCGAACTCAACCCCTTCGTCTGCTCAAGCCAGGCCACGATGGCCCTGCTCCGCGACCTGGCGTCGTCCGGCGCTATCGTCAGCCGGACGAAATAGCCTTCGTGATTAGTCCGCCAGCGCGACAAAAACCTCATGCGCCGAGCGCATTTCCGCCAACCGCGCTTCACGCCGGGCCTGCGCTTCGTCGTCAGACCCCCACAGGCGCAACTGGTAATTTTCGTCCACATGCGCTGCGGCCCAGGCTTCGTCAAAGCTCAGCCTGCCCTGCGCCAGCGCCAGCGCGATCAGCACCGAACCGGTCAGCGTCGTCATGACATGCAGCGCCGCGAGTTTGAGCGCTCCGTCTTTTCCCTCGGCCAAAGCCGCCACGGCGCGGCGAATCGCCGCCACGGACGCCTCCGGCTGGGGGACGAAAATCACCCCTTCGGCGCAGATGAAAGGCGCGGAAAAGTCTTCGCGGAAAAAATCGAGGATCGGGTTCCAGGCGGCGTTCTGCTCTTCGACCAGGCTTTCCGGCGCGGGGGCGCGGTAGCAGAGCAGATCGGAGCCGGCAAATTTCGCAATCTCCGCCGTCACCGCGTCGATTTCCCGCGCCACGCCATCGAGCGCCGTATTGACCAGCCGCGTCTTTGGCATGGTTGCCGGGTTGATGCGCTCGCCCTGCCCGCGCCATTCGTCGGCCAAAGCCTCGGCCAAAGCTTTGTTTGGAACGGCCAGCGGCGCGCGCGCCGGGGTGCGAACCGGCCTGCCGTCCAGCGCGAGGCCAAAGCCCTCGTCCAGCGGCGTGACCGACACATCCTTGTAAAACTTTTTGGGCAGCGGGCGCTTCAGATCGCGTTGCGCCGCTTTATGCGGGTCGCGCTCGCCGTCCGCGACGAAAAGCGCGCTCAGGTCGTCGCGCATTGCATGAACTCGTCGAGATGATCGCGCAGCGCCTTGAAATCCTCGACAATTTTGGCTGCGCCGGCCTTGAGCAATTTGTCGTGGCGGTGATAGCCCCAACTGACGCCAATGGCGTGGGCGCCGGCGTGATGGGCCATGTGCATGTCGAAAGTGGTGTCGCCAACCATGCAGGCGTCGCGTGGCGTCAGCCCGGTTTCGGCCAATGCGCGGAGAAACATGTCCGGCGCGGGTTTGGACGGCGCGTCATCGGCCGTCTGGACGGTGGCGAAGAGTTGATGCCAGCCATGCTGGTCGAACAGGCGGTTGATGCCGGCGCGCGACTTGCCGGTGGCCACGCCCAGCACACAATCCTCGCGGCCCGAAAGCGCGTCGAGCAAATCCTGCGCGCCGGGATAGAGCGGATCGTGATGGTCCAATTCGGCGCGCAATTGCGACCAGGCTTGCTTGTAGGCCGCGGCCAGAGCCTCGCTGGGGCCGCGCCTTTCGGTCAGCGCGTCGAAGGCCTCGTGCAGTGACAGGCCGACTACCGCCAGCGCCTCCTGGCGCGCTGGCGCCTTCATGCCGAGCGATGCGAAGGCCCGCGCCTGCGCCTCGACAATCATATTTTGGCTATCGACGAGCGTGCCGTCTATGTCGAACAAGATGAGTTTCACGACGCGTTTCCGCTGCAAGCGTTTAGCGGGATGTCGCGGCCAAGGCTGCAATTCCTCCCGCGATCAGGGTGACATGTTAGCACATGAATCGAGTCGCTGCTCAAGAGCGACCAAAAGCGCAGAGCCGTCGCCAAATTGGACTTGCAACATGATGGAATGAGCAGCATTTTCATGGAAAGGCATTGCGGCTGAGAGGCCGCGAACATAGAGAGCGCCGGGCCAAGCTCGAATTCTGGCCACGGCGTCGCAGGGAGTAAGAAATGTCCTACGCGCAGGCCGGGAAAAACCCGGCGCTTTCCTGGCTTATCTGGATCACGGTCTCGGCGCTTGGCGCCTTTTCACTCGCCACCGTCGCCCTGCATCGCGGCGAGACGATCAACGCGCTGTGGCTGGTGACCGCCTCCGTTTGCGTCTATCTCGTCGCCTATCGCTTCTACAGCAAGTTCATCGCCGAAAAGGCGCTTGGCCTCGACGATTCGCGCGTCACGCCGGCGGTTCGGCGCAATGACGGGCTCGATTACGTGCCCACCGACAAATATGTTCTGTTTGGCCATCATTTCGCGGCCATCGCCGGTGCTGGCCCGCTGGTCGGCCCGGTGCTCGCCGCGCAAATGGGCTATCTGCCCGGCATGCTGTGGCTGCTGGTCGGCGTGGTCTTCGCCGGCGCGGTGCAGGATTTCGTCATTCTCTTCATCTCGACCCGCCGCGACGGCCGCTCGCTCGGCGACCTGATCCGGACGGAAATGGGCGAGACTGCCGGATTCATTGCGCAATTCGGCGTGCTGGCGATCATGATCATCCTGCTGGCGGTGCTGGCGCTGGTGGTGGTCAAGGCGCTGGCGGGCAGTCCCTGGGGCACGTTCACGGTGCTCTCGACCCTTCCGACCGCTGTGCTGATGGGGCTCTACAACCGCTTCCTCCGCCCCGGAAAAATCGGCGAAATGTCGGCCATCGGCTTCGTTCTGCTGATGGCGGGCATTTTCTTCGGCCAGACCGTCAGCCAGAGCGAAACCCTGGCGCCGCTCTTCACCTACAAGGGCGAGACGCTGGCGCTGATGCTGATCGCCTATGGCTTCATCGCCTCGGTGCTGCCGGTGTGGATTCTGCTCGCGCCGCGCGACTATCTTTCGACCTTCCTGAAGATCGGCACGATCTGCGCGCTGGCCATCGGCATTCTCTTCGTGCAGCCCAACCTGAAAATGCCGGCGGTGAGCCAGTTCATCGACGGCACGGGACCGGTGTTCAAGGGCGCCCTGTTCCCCTTCCTGTTCATCACCATCGCCTGCGGCGCGGTATCGGGTTTTCACGCGCTGATCGCGTCCGGCACCACGCCGAAAATGATCATGCGCGAGAGCGAAATGCGCTTCATCGGCTATGGCGCCATGCTGATGGAATCCTTCGTCGCGGTGATGGCGCTGATCGCCGCCTCGGTGCTCGACCCCGGCGTCTATTTTGCCATGAACTCGTCGGCTGGCCTGATCGGGACGACCGCGGCGCAGGCGGCGACGACGATTTCCAGCTGGGGCTTCGTCATTACGCCTGATATCTTGACCGAGACCGCGCGAAGCGTGGGCGAGACGACGATCCTGTCGCGCGCGGGCGGCGCGCCGACACTGGCCGTCGGCATGGCGCAAATCCTGTCCGGTTTTGTCGGCGGCCCGGGCATGACGGCCTTCTGGTATCATTTCGCCATCCTGTTCGAGGCCCTGTTCATCCTCACCACCGTCGACGCCGGCACGCGCGTCGCCCGTTTCATGATCCAGGATCTGCTTGGCAATTTCGTTCCCGTCATGGCGCGGACGCAAAGCTGGGCCGCG
This sequence comes from uncultured Alphaproteobacteria bacterium, assembly GCA_963813955.1. Taxonomy (GTDB): domain Bacteria; phylum Pseudomonadota; class Alphaproteobacteria; order Rhizobiales; family Beijerinckiaceae; genus Rhodoblastus. The sequence continues at coordinate 16,603 of CAWFBN010000014.1, forward strand.
AATCTGCTCGCGACGGGTCTCGCCGTCGCCTGCTGGGGTTATTTCCTCTATCAGGGCGTCATCGATCCACTTGGCGGCATCAACACCTTGTGGCCGCTGTTCGGCATTTCCAACCAGATGCTGGCGGCGATCGCCTTGATCCTGTGCAGCGCCGTGCTGTTCAAGATGAAGCGCGGACGCTACGCGGCCATCACCCTGGCGCCGACGGTCTGGCTGATCATATGCACCTTGACGGCCGGCTGGCAGAAATTATTCCATTCCGATCCCGCCATCGGCTTTCTCTCGCATGCGGCCAAATTCTCGACGGCGGTCGCCGGGGGCAAGGTGCTGGCGCCGGCCAAGACTTTGGAGGAGATGCAGCGGGTTATCGTCAACGATTATGTTGACGCCGGCCTGACGGCCATCTTCATCCTGGTGGTGCTCGCCATGATCGTCGCGGGTGTCGCGACCATCCGCAAAGCCATGGCCAATCCGAACAAGACCACAAGGGAGACCGGCGATGACCTGCCTGGATTGCAGCCCGTCAAGGCTTAACGCTTTCGCCCGAAAATTTCGGCAGACCGTCAACCTGATGGTCGGCCAGCCCGATTACGAAAACTATGTCGCCCATACCGCGCTGGTCCACCCGGACCAGACGCCGATGACGCCGACCGAGTTTTTCCGCAATCGCGAGGACCGGCGATTTGGCGTTGGCAACAACGCCGGATTCCGCTGCTGCTGAGGGAGCGCGTTCGGCAATACCCTCATCCTGAGGAGCCCGCCTTGGCGGGCGTCTCGAAGGACCGCTTCCCTAATGCGCCGGCATTGGGTAGAAAAAACCATGCGCATATCCGATCTCGACTTCCTCATCATTCCGGGCCACGGCGGCTCCGGCCCCGACCATTGGCAGAGCCGCTGGGAGCAGAAGCTTTCCACCGCGCGGTTGGCGCAGCAGGAAGATTGGCTGGTCCCGTCGCGCGACGCCTGGGTTGGCAATATCCTGCGCGAGATCGGGCTTTCCAACCGTCCCGTCGCTTTGATCGGACATAGTCTCGGCGCCATCGCCGCCGCCAGCGCCATCGCCGAAGCGCCGGCCGGAAGCATCGCCGGCGCCTTCCTTGTCGCGCCGCCCGACCTGGACAACCCCGCATTGCCCGCCGGAATCGACCCGGCTTTCAGGGAAAAAGCGCCGCAAGCGGCGCTTGGGGTTCCCGGCGTCATCGTCGCCAGCCGCAACGATGCTTATGCCGATTATGATTTTTCGGAAAAGCTCGCCGGCTTGTGGGGCCTGGACCTCGCCGACGCGGGCGAGGCCGGCCATATCAACGCCGAGAGCGGTCACGGTCCTTGGCCGGAGGGGTTAATGCGTCTGGCCGGGCTTTTGTCGAAGCTTTGACCCTTTCGCCCCCCGGCGGATTCACCACCAGCGGACGCGGCGGGTGCAAGACTTGCTCCAGCGCCGCCTTCATGCGCGCGGCGCGTTCTTCATGCATAAGAGCTGTGGGCAACGTCATCCCTCCTTTGACGGCGGCCAAGGCTCCCGCAAGGTGCACCATCGGTCTTTGACGTGCATCAAGTTTCGTCGTTTCTCGCGAATTTGTGAGTGCCGTGAGGGGTTAACACCATAGAGCCCCGCGCGTCGCAAAATTTTGTTCTGTCTAAACGAAGATGCACAATGCAGCTTCACGCGCGGCACGCGATGCGATTCGCGGGATACAAAAAGGGCCTTAATCCATGCGCTGTCCCTATTGCGGCAGTCTCGACACCCAGGTGAAGGATTCGCGGCCGACCGACGATTCGGCCTCGATCCGTCGCCGTCGCGTCTGCCCGGATTGCGGCGGCCGCTTCACCACTTTCGAGCGCGTACAGCTGCGCGAACTGACGGTAGTCAAAAAATCGGGTCGCCGCGCGCCTTTCGACCGCGACAAGCTGGCGCGCTCGGTGCAGGTCGCCTTGCGCAAGCGGCCGGTCGAACCTGATCGGGTGGACCGCATGATCAATGGCCTCGTGCGCCAACTCGAAAGCCAGGGCGAGGCGGAGATCCCCTCCGACAAAATCGGCGAATTGGTGATGGCGGGGCTGAAGCCGCTCGACGAGGTCGCCTATGTGCGCTTCGCCTCGGTTTATCGCAATTTCCGCGAGGCGCGCGATTTCGGGCCTTTGCTCGATGAATTATCCTCGGAGGAAGCGGCCGTCGCCGCTTCCGGGAAAGACGACTGACATGGCTTTGCAGGGCGACGATGAAAGGTTTTTCCGCGCCGCCCTGGCGCTGGGCCGCCGCAATCTCGGCGCGACCTCGCCCAATCCGGCCGTCGGCGCCTTGGTCGTGCGCGATGGCGTGGTGGTCGGTCGCGGATGGACCGCGCCAGGCGGGCGACCGCATGCCGAAACGCTCGCTCTGGCGCAGGCGGGCGATTTTGCGCGCGGCGCGACCCTCTATGTGACGCTGGAGCCTTGCGCCCATCATGGCAAGACGCCCCCTTGCGCCGAAGCCGTCGTCGCCGCTGGCGTGACTCGAGTGGTCGGCGGCCTGACCGACCCCGACCCGCGCGTCGCCGGACAGGGCTTTGGCCTTTTACGAACGCATGGAATCGACGTGGAGATCGGATGTCCTGCCGGACCTCTGCCGGCAGGCTCATCGCGGCCATATCCTGCGCGTTACCGAGCATAGGCCCATGGTCACGCTCAAGATCGCCCAGACGGCCGACGGTCAGGCGGCGGGCGGCGAACATGACCAACGCCTCGCCATCACCGGCCTCGCCGCCAACCTCCGCACCCATGTTTTGCGCGCGATGCATGACGCGATCATGGTGGGAATTGGCACGGTGCTCGGCGACGACCCCCTGATGACCGTGCGGTTGCCCGGCTGCGACAATCTGCGCCCCTCGCGCCCCTTGCGGGTGGTCCTTGACGCGCGGCTTGACTTGCCTTTGCGGTCGCGCCTCGTGGTTTCGGCAAGGGAAGCTGCGCTGCTCGCCCTGTGCGGGGAAGATGCTTTGCCCGAGCGTCGTGAAGCCTTGCTTGCGCTGGGCGTCGAAATCGCCTCCTGCCCGCTTGACGCCGCCGGCCGGCTCGATCTGCGCGCGGCGTTGCAAATTTTGGCCGAGCGCGGGATCACGCGGGTGTTTTCCGAGGGCGGCCCGCGCGTCGGCGCCAGCCTGATCGCGCAGGGACTTGCCGATGAGATGCTGCTCTTCGCCAGCGAAAAGCCGCTGGGACGCAAAGGCGTCGAGGCCCTGTCGTCGGAGGCCCGCGCCATCCTTGCCGATCCGGGCGCCTATCGCGTATTGGCGCAGGGTTTGCTAGGAGCGGACAGTTTTACCCATTACGAGAGGCGTTAGAGCCTTCTGTCGTTAGGTTGGTCCGCCTGCGCCGAGGCGATTTTGCCTCAGGGCAAGGAGAATGGCGCAGGCCGTGTCGGGGACACGGCCAAGCCGTTCGACGCGGCCCTGAGGCAAAAAGCGCCCGGCCCTCCGGGTTGCGTTGCGGCGGGCGCCCGCGTCGTCGGCGCGCTTGCACGATGCACGCGCATCGTGCTACGCGCCCCTCCTGGCGGATCGCCGCGCCGCAACGCAACGCAGGTGGATCAACCTAACGACAGAAGGCTCTCATGTTCACCGGACTGGTCAGCGATGTCGGGCTTTTGCTCTCGGTCGAGGCGCATGGCGATCTCAGGCGGCTCAAAATCGCCTCGCATTATCCGGTGGAAAGCTTCGGCATGGGCGCCTCGGTGGCGCATAACGGCGTCTGCATGACGCTTGTGGCCTTCGGGCCGCGTTCGGAAGGCGACGGCTTTGTCAGCTGGCATGAGGTGGACGCCGCCGCCGAGACCCTGGCCGTGACCACGGCCGGCGCCTGGGCGCCCGGCGACCGGATCAATCTCGAACGTTCGCTCAGGCTTGGCGACGAATTGGGCGGCCATATGGTTTCTGGCCATGTCGATGGCGTGGCCACCCTCGTCGAGCGCCGCGATTTCGACGGCATGGCGCATTTCGACATCGAGGCGCCGAAAGCCTTGGCCCGCTTCATCGCCGAGAAAGGCTCGGTCGCGCTGGATGGAACGTCGCTGACCGTCAACAAGGTGGCCGGCAATCGCTTCACCATCCTGCTGATCCCGCATACGCTGGAGGTCACGGCCTGGGGCGGACGCAAGACCGGCGACCGGATCAATATCGAAGTGGACACAATGGCCCGCTACGCCGCCCGGTTGGTCGAGGCGGCGGCGGAATAGGTGTTTGTCCCTCTCCCCGCGAAACGGAGAGAGGGGGTGCTAAAACCTCAACCCTGCTTGATATGTCCGCCGGGGGTCAGCTTGTCGATCAGGTTCGGCAGAGCCTGCGCCAGCAGTTGCGACATCTGTTCCGGACTGATGCCGGCCGCCTGCGCGATTTCCGCAATCTTGCCGTGGCCGATGGCCGCATTGATCTGCTCGGCGGTGACGGGATGATTCTGCCCCGTTCCGACCCAGGACTCGGCCGCCGGGCCTTGACCGGCGTTGCGGAACTGCTTCAACAATTTGTCAAGACCGCCGGTGACGAGGGTTCCTGCCCCCGCGCCCGCGGCCGCGCCGCCGAGCTGGCTGTTGGCCAGATTGTTGAGCATTCCGCCAAGCGAGCCCATAAGGCCGCCGCCAGACGGCGCCGTCTGCCCAGGCGTGGGCGCTGGAACGGACGCCGGCGGAACTTCATCTTTTTTTCCAAACATATGGCCGAGAATGAGGGCGCCGGCCGCGATCATCAGCGGCTTGACGAAATCATTGCCCGGCACGGATTCTTTGACGGCCTCGTCGAATTGAACCATTATTTCCTCCTCGAAAGAGGGCGCCGTTCCATTTGACGGCACGCCAGTTTGGTATCGTTGAACGTTTTGCGCAAGCATCTTCGCGCGAGATCCGACAAGTGTCGAATTGTTCTATTGTATAGTCAAGGCCGCGCTTCATTTGCCTTGCTTTCGGTTGCTTTTCGGCCGAAGCTTGACGTCGGTATATCTGGCGCAAGGCGCCAAATCTGGAGACGTATCCATGGGTGTTATCAGCTGGATCATTCTCGGCGTCATCGCCGGCTTCATTGGCGGCAAGCTCGTCAACAAGACCGGCCAGGGATTTATTCTCAATATGGTGCTCGGCATCGTCGGCGCCATCGTCGGCGGCCTCCTGGCCAACTTGCTCGGCATGGGCGGCGTTTCCGGGCTCAACTTATGGAGCCTGCTGGTCGCCACGGGCGGCGCCGTCGTCGCGCTGGTGATCTACAATTCGTTCACCGGCCGGCGCCTCTGAATTAAAGCTCGCGATTTCGCGTGGATTGAAGCTGCGGCGGCGCCTTGCGCGGACGCCGCAGTGTGTTTTGTATTTATTGCGTTTCTGACGTTTCTGACTTTGCCGGGTTGCGTAGCGGCGGCGCACGTACTACTCACTCTCGCCTTGCCCTTCCAACAGGAAATCTCATGGCGGAGCCGAGTCGAGCGCCCGAAACACACGAATCCGTCCAAGGCGCGCATTTTCTGATCATCGAGGCGCGCTTCTACGACGCCATTGGCGCCCTGCAACTCGAAGGCGCGATGCAAGCGCTTGAGGCGGCGCAGGCGCGCTGGACTCTGGTGCGGGCGCCGGGGGCGCTGGAAATTCCCGCGGCCGCCGCAATTTTGCTCGATGCGGCGGAAAAGTCCGGCGCTCCTTACGCTGGCGTCATTGCCCTCGGCTGCGTCATTCGCGGCGAGACCTATCATTTCGAGATTGTCGCCGGCGAGAGCGCCCGCGCCCTGATGGACCTGTCCGTCGCGCGGAAAATTCCGCTCGGCAATGGCATATTGACGGTCGAGACCGAGGCGCAGGCGATCGAGCGCGCCGACCGCGCGCGGCTTGACAAGGGCGGCGACGCGGCGCGCGCGGCGCTGGCGATGTATCGCCTCAAGCAACAGGCGGAAAAACGCTGATGGCCGCCGAAAACCGTTCCGCCGCGCGGCTCGCCGCCGCTCAGGCCCTGTATCAGATGGAAGTGACCGCCAAGGGCCTGCGCGAAATCCTCGAAGAATTCGAAACCTGCTGGATCGGCCAGGAAGTCGAGGGCGAGCAATACAAGCCGGCCGAAATCGCCCTGTTTCGCGCCATCGTTTCCGGAGTGGTCAAGGATCAGGTCGCCATTGACCGCGCCATCGACCAGACCCTGGCCGAAGGCTGGCCGCTGCGACGCATCGAAGCCCTCATGCGCGCCATCTTGCGCGCTGGCGCCTTCGAGTTGCTCAAGCGCGGCGATATTCCCGCCCGGGTGGTGATCAAGGAATATGTCGATGTCGCCGGCGCCTTTTTCGACCGCGACGAAGTCGGGAATGATCAACGCCGTGCTCGACGCCCTCGCCCGCAAAAACCGGGTGAAGGAGTTTACGGCTTAAAAATCCCTCTATCCTGAGGAGCCGTTGAAAGCGGCGTCTCGAAGGATCCGAATGGCCCGTCTTTCCGAACAAGATCTGATCTCACACTATTTCGCGCCCCTCGCCGGGCCGGGCGGGCTAGGTCTGCTCGACGACGCGGCCCTGCTCGCGCCGCCGCCGGGAACTGAATCTGGTGCTGACCGCCGACGCGCTGGTCGCAGGCGTCCATTTCTTCGCAGAAGACCCGCCCGAAAAAATCGCGGAAAAGGCTCTGGCGGTCAATTTGTCTGATCTCGCCGCCAAGGGCGCCGATCCGCTCGGTTTTCTGCTGACTCTGGCCCTGCCGGGCGACTGGACGCCCGATTGGCTCGCGGCTTTTTCGCGCGGCCTCGGGGAGATGGCGGCGCTGAGCAACTGCCCGCTGCTGGGCGGCGATACGGTGGCGACGCCGGGGCCGCTGACCCTGTCGATCACCGCGCTCGGCTCCGTCCCCGCTGGCAAACTCGTCCGCAGAACCACCGCCCGGCCGGGCGACGCGCTTTATGTTTCCGGAACCATCGGCGACGCGGCGCTTGGTCTGGCCCTGCGCAAGAGCCAGGTCAACGGAGAGCAAAAGCCAGGCTGGGCGCAAAACCTCACCCCTGAGCAATGCGAGGCTTTGGTCGACCGCTACCTGTCGCCGCGCCCGCGAAAACAGCTGGTTTCCGCCTTGCGCGCCTGCGCCAGCGCCGCCATGGACGTTTCCGATGGTTTGATTGGCGATTTGCGCGCCATGATGCGCGCGAGCCGCGCGACAGCTCAGGTCGATCTGCGCCACATCCCTCTTTCGGCCGCCGCTAGCGCCGCTTTCCGCGCCGATCCAGACTTGCTGGACACACTCCTGTGCGGCGGTGACGATTATGAGATCCTCTGCGCCGCGCCAATCGCCGAAGCGGCCCGGTTCGAGGCTCTTGCCCAGAAGGAGGGTGTGACGGTCGCTCGCATCGGCTTTGCGGCTTCGGGATCGGCTGAAGCTTTCATCGGTTTCGACGGCCAGCCCCGCGCCTTCGAGCGCGACCGCTTCAGTCATTTCTAGAGCGCGCTTTGATCGGGCGAACCTCCGGTTCGCATCCCTCGCATCAGGTCGGCCTTTTCCTCCTCATTTGATCGAGGTCAAAACATGGTCGTTTTTGTTGCGTTTGGGCAAAGCGTCGCATTGCGGCTGGCGCGCCTTTATGGAACATTTGCCCGAACCGTCAGAACTCGTTCGCGGTAAAAAAAGAAAGGGACGGAAGTAATGATAATTTTGCTCATTATTTTATGCGGGCTAGCATCCTTGGTCTTTGGAGTCGTCACCGTAAAGGAATTGATGGCTGCTGACGCAGGCTCGGCGCGCATGCGAGAGATTTCTGACGCGGTCGCGGAAGGCGCCCAAGCCTATCTTCGTCGACAGTATTTGACCATCGCCGCCGTCGGGGCGGTCATTTGCGCCCTTCTCTATTTTCTCCTCGGCGGCAAGACGGCGATCGGCTTCCTGATCGGCGCCTTTCTGTCCGGCTCCGCCGGCTTCATCGGCATGGAAGTCTCCGTCCGCGCCAATGTGCGCACGGCGCAAGCCGCGACCAAGTCGCTGGCAGGTGGCCTCGACATCGCCTTCAAGGCGGGCGCGGTCACCGGCCTGCTGGTCGCCGGCCTCGCACTCCTCGGCGTTGCGGTCTATTTCGCCATCCTCACCGGCCCGATGGTCTTCCGGTCGATAGCCGCGAAGTGGTGGATTCCCTGGTGGCTTTGGGCTTCGGCGCCTCGCTGATCTCGATTTTCGCGCGTCTTGGCGGCGGCATCTTCACCAAGGGCGCTGACGTCGGCGCCGACCTCGTCGGCAAGGTCGAGGCGGGCATTCCCGAGGATGATCCGCGCAATCCGGCGACCATCGCCGATAACGTCGGCGACAATGTCGGCGACTGCGCGGGCATGGCGGCCGATCTGTTCGAGACCTATGCGGTGACCGTCGTCGCCACGATGGTTCTGGCGGCGATCTTCTTCGCCAAGGAAGCCTCGCTTTACAGCGCCATGCTTTACCCCCTGGCGATCTGCGCGGTTTGCATCGTGACCTCGATCATCGGCGCTGGCTACGTCAAGCTGGGTCCCGATAACTCGATCATGGGCGCCCTCTACCGGGGCCTGATCGCCACCGGCGGACTGTCCGTCGTCGGTCTGATCGTGGCCACCACGCTGACGGTCGGCTGGGGCTCGATCGGCGTCGTCGCCGGCCAGAACGTAACCGGCTTCGGCCTGTTCCTGTCCGGCCTTGTCGGCCTCGCGGTGACCGGCGCCATCGTCTACATCACCGAATATTATACCGGCACGGGCAAACGTCCGGTGGTGTCCATCGCTCAGGCTTCCGTCACCGGTCATGGCACCAACGTCATCCAGGGTCTCGCGGTGTCTCTGGAATCGACGGCGCTTCCGGCCATGGTGATCGTCGCCGGCATCATCTCGACCTACCAGCTCGCCGGCCTGTTCGGCACGGCGATCGCGGTGACCACCATGCTCGGCCTTGCCGGCATGATCGTCGCGCTCGACGCTTTCGGCCCCGTCACCGACAATGCCGGCGGCATTGCCGAAATGGCCGGACTTCCCAAGGAAGTGCGCCAGGTCACCGACGCGCTCGACGCGGTCGGCAACACCACCAAGGCCGTGACCAAGGGCTACGCCATTGGTTCGGCGGGCCTCGGCGCGCTGGTGCTGTTCGCGGCCTATACCAACGACCTGCGCTCGTTCATCGATCAGGGCCTGCCCTATTTCAAGGACGTCGGCACGGTCAATTTCGACCTGTCCAATCCTTACGTGGTGGCCGGCCTGATCTTCGGCGGTCTGATCCCCTATCTGTTCAGCGGCATCGCCATGACGGCGGTGGGTCGCGCGGCAGGCTCGGTGGTCGAGGAAGTGCGCCGGCAGTTCAAGGAAAAGCCCGGCATCATGGACGGAACCGAACGTCCCGACTATGGCCGCGCGGTGGACATGCTGACCAAGGCGGCGATCAAGGAAATGATCGTTCCGTCGCTGTTGCCGGTGCTCGCGCCGCTCGTCGTCTATTTCGGCGTGCTGCTGATTTCCGGCTCCAAGGCTTCGGCCTTCGCGGCGCTGGGCGCCTCGCTGCTCGGCGTGATCGTCAACGGCCTGTTCGTCGCCATCTCGATGACCTCGGGCGGCGGCGCTTGGGACAACGCCAAGAAGAGCTTTGAAGACGGTTTTGTCGACAAGGACGGCGTAACCCACCTCAAGGGCGGCGACGCCCACAAGGCCTCGGTCACCGGCGACACCGTCGGCGACCCCTACAAGGACACGGCCGGCCCGGCCGTCAATCCGCGATCAAGATCACCAATATCGTGGCGCTGCTGCTGCTCGCCATCCTGGCGCATCGCGGCCTGTGACCGAAAGAATTCGGCCGGGAAAATTCCCGGCCGAACCTCAAACAACAAAAAATCCCGCGGAAAAATTTTCCGCGGGTTTTTTGTTTGACGCTGGTCTTCAGAATTTCATCTGGAAGCTGCCCATTTGCTTCATCAGGGTTTGCAACAGCCTGTTTTCGCCGCCGCCCGTGACGGTTTCGCGCGACGAAAAGTCGACAACGCGGCCGTCTTCCAGACCGTAATTTCCGGTGCGGATCACTTTCTTGCTCTTGTCGAAATAGACCGCAAAAACATGCTGCTCGGTCACTCGGGCCGGCAGGAAGGGCGCGTAGCGCTCCAGTTTCTGGCTGATGTAATACCAGGCGTCGCCGCCGATGGTGGAGGTGGTGGAGGGTGTGCCAAGCACGATCAGCACCTGCTCCGCCGGCGCGCCAGCGCGCACTTGCGCCAAAGTCTGATCGTCGAAGACATAGCCGCGATGGATGATGTTATCGTCGAAAAGGCCGCATCGGCCCGGCGCGGTCATTGTCAGGCTCGCGGTCAGGACCAGCACGGCTCCGACGCCGATCCGACGCAAGGCGTTCGATCCCAAATGCGTTTCAGCCTTCGATGCCATCTTGAATTCTCCGCGCCCGCCCCGCAAGATTGTCCTTGCATCCGGTCGCGCACACGCCTAACCCCCGCTTTGGGCAAAAGCAAGGCCGGAGCCCGATCCTTTCCGATGGGAAAGGCGCGGGGCTTGTTCCGTTGACGCGTTTTCGCGACGCGAACCGGTTGCTGCTTCGCCTGAATTCGCATTTGGCGCCGCCAAGGATCACAGACCATGATTTTCGGCCTTTTCCGAAAAAATCCGCATGAGGAAACGGTGGCGCGGCTGCATGCGGCGATCATGGCGCAATCGCGCCTGCCGGCGTTTTTCACCGGCCCTGGCGCTGCGCCCGACACCTTCGAAGGCCGGTTCGAAATCCTGGTCCTCAATGCTGGACTGGTCCTGCGACGACTAAGCCTGTTGCCGCAACCGGGGCCCGAGATCGCCCAGGCCCTGTCCAACGCCATATTCACCGGCCTGGACGACGCCTTGCGCCAAATCGGCATTTCCGACGTCGGCGTGCCGAAAAAAATGAAAAAACTCGCAAGCGCATTCATGGGACGCGGCGTCGCCTATGCGCAGGCCATGGAACAGGGCGAAACGGAACTCGCCGCCGCCCTGACGCGCAATGTTCTGGCAGGCGAAGGCGACGCCCGCGCGCTTGCGGCCTATGTGATCGCCGCCCAAAAGATGCTCGCCGAAGACGCCGCTCGAAACGTTTTTGCGCGGCGAGGCGCCTTTTCCGGCTCCCTGAGAATAAGAGGAGAAATCCAATGACCGAATCGCGATTTTTCCGACGGCCCCCCGCCCTTTTCGCGTCCGCTGGCTGTTTCTTCCGTCGGCGAAGCGCGGCCTGCGGCTCAAATGGCCGGCGAGCGAGGCCGAATGCGCAGCCTTGGCCGAACTCGACGGCCTGGTCGCGTTGCGCGACTTGCTGGTCGAAGCCGATGCGTCAAGGCGGGGAAAAGAAGGCCTTTACGTCAAGGGTCGCGTGACAGCGATCGTCACCCAGACCTGCGTGGTGACGCTGGAGCCTTTCGAAACCGTGATCAATGAGCCGTTCGAGGTCGAATTCGCGCCGCAGGCCGAGGCCGAGGCGGCTTATGCGCGCGCGATGGCGGAAATCGAGGCGTCGCACGATAAGGCCGCCGTTCTGGCCGAACAGCGCGATCCGCCCGATCCGATCATCAACGGCAAGGTCGATCTCGGCGCTTTGGCGATGGAATTTCTGGTCTTGGGCTTGACGCCTATCCGCGCAAGCCCCGGCGCGCGTTTCGAAGACGTCGCCGAGGCGGCCGAGGACCGGAAAAATCGCCCTTCGCGCGCTGGGCAGCCTCAAAAAGGATGACGTAGCGGGCGACAAGCGCACTGAACGATCCCCAATTGGCGTGAGGAATTGCACAAGGGGCTTGCCAAGCGCCGCGCAAAAGCTATTGTCGCGCGCCGGCCGGGAAGCGGCGGGGCGCGCGACGCCCGGAATCGGAGAAAATGCGGGTATGGATAAGCCTATGCGGATTGCGCTGGACGCCATGGGCGGCGATTTCGGCCCTTCGGTGGTCGTTCCCGGCGCGGCAATGTTCTTGCAGCGTCAGCCGAACGTCAAGGTTCCTGATGTTCGGCGACCGCGAAAAAGTCATGCCCTTCTCGACGCCCAACTCCGCCCTGGCCGACGCGACGGTCTTCGTCACACCGATGTTTCGGTCGGCATGGCCGACAAGCCAAGCCAGGCCTTGCGCGCCGGACGGCGCAATTCGTCGATGTGGAAGGCGATCGAGGCGGTCAAGACGGGCGAGGCCGATTGCGCGGTTTCCGCCGGCAATACCGGCGCGCTGATGGCCATGTCGAAAATCTGCCTGCGCACGATGGCGCAATATCGACCGTCCCGCGCTGGCCGCGATCTGGCCGACCCTGCGCGGGCGCTCGATCGTGCTCGACGTCGGCGCCACGATCGGCGCGGACGCCCAGCATTATGTCGATCTCGCCATCATGGGTGCCGCCATGGCGCGCATCCTGTTCGGCGTCGAGCGGCCGACCGTCGGTCTGCTCAATGTCGGCGTCGAGGACGTCAAGGGCATCGAAGAGGTCAAGGCCGCGTCGCGCCTGCTGCAGGCCATCGATTTGCCGCTGCTCGGATATCACGGCTTCGTCGAGGGCGACGATATCGGAAGCGGCACCGTCGATGTCGTGGTGACCGAAGGTTTTACCGGCAATATCGCGCTCAAGACGGCGGAAGGCACGGCCAAGCAGATCATCGCCATTTGCGCCAGGCCTTGGCAATAATCGAGACCAAGCTCGGCGCCGTCATCGCGCGTTCGCGCCTTCCAGGAAATCAAGGCGAAATTGTCATCGCGCGAAACCCACGGCGCGGTGCTGCTGGGCCTCGACGGCGTGGTCATCAAGGGCCACGGCGGCGTCGACGCCGACGGTTTTCCGGCGCTATTGAAATCGGCCATGGAATGGTTCGCCACGGACTGCTGGACAAGATCCGGGACATGATGAGCCTGGTGGAAACCACGGCCGGTCCCGAGCGAATCGTTGGAAGCGCCGGCCGGCGAGTGGGTCAGGCATGAAGCCGACAACGACGATATCCGAAGGACGAATTAATTGACGCAAGAAAAAAAACGCCTGCGCTCGGTGGTGAAAGGCGTCGGCTCGCGTTGCCGCGACATTGCGTGACCAACAAAGAGCTGGAAAAGAGGTCGAGACCTCCGACGAATGGATCGTGCAGCGAACCGGCATCACCCAGCGCTATATCGCCGGCGAGGGCGAAACGACCTCGACGCTCGGCGCGGCGGCGGCCGCGCGTCGCGCTCGCCAAGGCCGATTGCGCGCCGGAGGACATCGATCTCATCATCTGCGCCACCTCGACGCCCGACTACACCTTTCCCGCCGCGGCGACCATGATCCAGGCGGAACTCGGCATCACGGCGGCGTCGCCTTTGATTTGCAGGCGGTGTGCTCCGGATTCGTCTTCGCCGTGGCGACGGCGGACAAGTTCCTGACCTCCGGTTCGCATAAACGCGCGCTGGTGATCGGCGCCGAGACTTTTTCGCGCATCCTGGACTGGAACGACCGCACGACCTGCGTGCTGTTCGGCGACGGCGCCGGCGCCATGGTGCTCGAAGCGCAGGAAGGCGACGGAACAGTCGAAGACCGCGGCGTGCTGACCACCCATTTGCGTTCCGATGGCCGCCACCGCGCCAAGCTTTATGTCGAGGCGGCCCTTCGACCACCCAAGACGGCCGGCCATCTGCGCATGGAGGGCAAGGAAGTCTTCCGTTTCGCGGTCGGCCAGGTGACCGACGTGATGACCGACGCCTTTGCAGCCACCGGCCTGACGGCGGAGGATCTCGACTGGTTCGTGCCCCACCAGGCCAATCGACGTATTATCGACGCCTCGGCACAAAAGCTCGGCATCGCTCCCGAGAAAGTCGTCACGCACCGTGCAGTTGCACGGCAACACATCGGCCGCCTCAATTCCGCTCGCGCTGACAGTCGCGGTTGAAGACGGGCGCATCAAGCGGGAGATCTGGTCATGATCGAGGCGATTGGCGGCGGATTTACTCGGGGAGCTGCGCTTATACGCTGGTGACGACGGAAAACAGTCAATGGTCACGATGGTATCTTGCCTGCTGGTCAGCAGTCGGCGACCGCGACCGTGGCCGCCGTCAAAGGGGAATGGCCTCGCCTCCGTATCATCCGCAATTGCTGAATTTTCTCTCGATTTCCGTATGTTAGAGTATTATAAATTGAAAAATGATGAGCGGCGAGTCAATTATCGTCGTCTTGAAGCTATTGGATCAATTTTTTGGGGTTCGACACATGACGAATGAGACTTATTTCGCGAAACTATCGTCCGTCTGCTCTTCCGCAACGAGCACGCTTGTAGAAGCGCCCGCCGAAACCAAACACACAGTAACCCGGTCGGATCTCGCCGATTCGGTCTTCCGGCGCATCGGCCTTTCACGTCTCAATTCGGCGCAACTCGTCGAAGCGGTGATCGAGGAGATCGGCGATGCGATTTTGCGCGGAGAAAAATGTGAAGCTCTCCAGCTTCGGAACCTTCTTGCAAAGATCCAAGCGCGAGCGCATCGGCCGCAATCCCAAAACCGGCGTCGAGGCGACCATCACGCCGCGCAAGGTGCTCGGTTTTCAAGGCATCGCACATCATGCGCGCCCGGATCAACGGCAACAATTCCGCCGGGGAGTGACGATGGGGTGACATGCGGAGTGACTGGCGCAAGCTCCCTTGGACAATGCTTTTTGGCAGGCTCTCTGAGCAGACGCTCTTCAATTCTCTGGACAAGTCTTTGGCTTGCCGCGACATTAGGTCGTTGGCGATAGGGGCGGAGCTGTAGCCTTGAGGGAGGTTGCGGTCGCCTGACAATGCCCGGAGCGCCGCTAGAAACGCGGC